>DAITND010000065.1:0-12750 GCA_036834825.1 Dermatophilaceae bacterium | reverse complement strand
CGTGGCCCGCCACGCCCCGACCGGCGTGATCGAGCTGCTCTGCGATGACACCCTCGCCAAGACCTTGTGTGAGGCGTGCCCGGCGCTCACGGAGTGCCTTGCCGGTGCGCTTGAGCGTCAGGAGCCGTGGGGCGTCTGGGGCGGTGAGCTCTTCGTCCAGGGGGCGATCGTCGCGAGCAAGCGTCCCCGTGGACGTCCGCGTAAGAACCCGGCCGCCGCCTGAGGTCAGTCGACAGCTCGCCGGCTGCTTCTGCTCTTCATGTGCAGTGCTGGACCACGCGTCCGACCCCTTTTCGACCTCGTTCACAGCGATGGTCGGCAAACCTTCTCAAGGAGCTCCACCATGTACTCATCACTGAACACCATGTACTCATCACCGAACGAAATGCTCGTCCGAGAGCGAAGGGCTGAGCTCTCACGTGCTTCTGAGCTCCCGGGAAAGACCCGCAGCTCGCTGCGGATCAAGCTCGACGCCCGGTTGGCGCGTCGGGAGAATCCCGCGGGCTGAAGTCGGGGCGTCTGAGGAACCGGTCGACTTCGGAGGCGGAGGGTGCCTGGGTCACCGAGACCTGGTCATCCTCTGCTTTGGTCGCCCGTCGCCACTTACCCCACTCAGACCGGAAGTCAGGTCGTTCCGGGGTTGCGGTGTTGGGGCCTAGAGTCGACTTTCGTGAGCATTCTCTCTGCGGCGCAGGTATCGACACGACGTGAGTCCGTTGTCAGGGCGCTGACCTCACCTGACCTTGCCTTCATCGTTGATCTCGTGGTGTGGGTCGAAGTCGATCCGGACGATCCTTGCGGCGATCCGGTGGCGATGGCTGCCAGTCATCGCGGCAGGGTTCGGCTTCACCTGGACGGGCGTCATGAGGTCTGTGAGGGGCTGGATCCTATCGCCAGCGAGGACCCGATGGCCTTCCTGCCCTATGACCGCGAGTGTGCCAGCCCGGGACCGCGCAACTCGTGGGAGAACGCCTATCCCTATGCCGCGTCGCGGATACTCTCGCTGTTCGCCGATCCCACCCGCAGTCCTGACGTCGCGGTGATGCACACACCTGGCCACTTCTTCCCGGAGCAGGGCGGCCATGTGGGCGAACACGGCTCGCTCGATGTGATCCAGTCCAGGGCCCCCTTGTTGTTGTCCGGCAAGGGAGTTGCCAAGCGTGGCTTCGTGAGCGCGCACGCCAGGCTCGTCGATGTCTGCCCCACTCTGGCCGCGCTCGCCGGAGTCCCCGATGCCGACCTGCGCGACGGCGGCGGTGACTCGTTGGACGGACGCGTGCTCACTGCGTATCTCGGCGGTGAGCAGTTGGTTCAACCCAAAGTGATCGGTGTTCTGTGGGACGGCGCTCATTGCGGAGACCTGTGGCATCTGGCCGAGTCCGGCGAGCTTCCCGGCATCGCCCGGCTCATCGGCAACGGCGTGGCATTGCGTGGCGGAGCGGTGGCGCATTTCCCGAGCGTCACCCTGACCAATCACGCCTCGATCCTGACCGGTGTCGGACCGGGTCGCCATGGGGTCCTGGGCAATGTCTTCTATGACCGGGGGACCGGTGAGCAGGTGGTGGCCAACGACTCCGCGACCTGGCACCGCAGCGCCGAGTGGCTGCGTCCGGGGGTTCGGACGGTGTTCGAGATGGTCAACAGTCTCGTCCCACAAAAAGATGGAAGGCCGAGAGACTCACCACAAGGGGATCCACCGCGGACCGCCTGCGTCAACGAGGCTGTGGATCGTGGCGCTGACTACTCCACCATGGCGATTATCCGCGACAGTGGCATCTCGTCAGGGGCTGGCGGCCTGGGTGACCGGCTGCCAGACGCGGCCAAATCGATCCACCTGCATGACCGGGCCCACCTCGACGACTCTTACTACTCCTGGTGTACCCAGGTCGACGATCTCGGTCTGGAACAGATGCGACAGCTGTGGGGGAGCCTGGAGTCGGCACCCGCCCTGACCTGGTGGGCCGGTGTCGTCAGTGATGCCGGACATCACGCCGGCGGTCCGCGAAGCGACATCGCTCGTGACTCGCTGCGTGACTCCGACTCGCGTCTGACGTCGTTCCTGGAGCACCTGGACGGGCTCGGGATCACCGACGAGGTGACGTTCCTGCTCACCGCCGACCACGGTTTTGAGGGATCGGACCCCACCGTGACCGGTTCGTGGCGGCCAGCCCTTGAACGCCTCGACATCCCGTTTCGTGATGAGGGCCCCGGGTTCATCTACCTGCTGCCAGATCACGACCAGACCTAGTGACGGTACTGGCAGCCACCTGCCAGACCCAGGGACGGTGCTCGCGATGTTGGCATCGGCCCTCTGCCTTCCCAGTCAGCCCTCTTCAGCCGGTAGAGCACGTGACGGCGCAGTGGACCGTCAGTGAGCAGCGGGTGGTCGAAGTCCTCCGACGGGTCGCGGGTCATACCGACACGTTGCATCACATGCTGCGAACGAAGGTTGCTGGTCGTCGTGAAGGAGACCACGTCGTGCAGTTCGGCAGGGCCGAAAGCCGTTGCCAGTGCTTCATTTGCGGCCTCGGTCGCATAACCGTGACCCCAGGCTGACCTGGCGAGGCGCCAGCCGATCTCGGTGCACGGCGTGAACGCCGCTCTCCAGCCGGGCACCGCCAAGCCGACATACCCGATGAACTCGCCGCTGGTCCTGATCTCGACTGCCCATAGGCCGTAGCCGTCACGCTGAAGCTGGTTGACGAGGCGATCCACCATGGCATTGGACTGGTCGCGGTTCAGCACGGCCGGGAAGTATTCCATCACCAGGGGGTCGGCGTTCAGCTTGGCAAACGGCGCCCGGTCACGCTCGCACCACTGTCGCAAGACGAGCCGTGAGGTACGAGGTTCGATCAAGGGGGTGGCCATTCCCCTGAAGATACCGTGGGGAGCCGGGCTGGGGGTGGAGACTGGAGCGATGAACCAGGGGGCGGCGCTGACGGTCTGCGCGACGTGTGGACGTATACCGGAGGACGAGTCCGCGGCTCGCCTTACCTGGGCGTTCGGCGTCGAGAAGGGTCGCCAGGTCTGGACCTGCGACCTTTGCAGTCGTGAGAACCTTCGCAGTATCGAGGGCAAGCTCGACTCCGCCTGGTGGTGAGGTGACCTCGCCCGCACCGTCGCCAGCCTTGGCGATGAACCGCCGCACCGCATTTTGAAGGGCGGCGGAGCCGCGACTTTGGTCAGGTTTGGGAAAGCAGAAGGTCGAAGGGAGGGAGGTCGGCGCCGGGCAGCCAGCCGTCCAGGATGGCACGGCCGGGCACCTCTCCCTGGATCTGGCAGAGCACGCCGATGCCGCCGAGCCATACCCGGTGGATCAAGAGGTATGACGGTGGCAGGTTCAGCTTGAAGCCCATCATGAAGTCGGGGCGGCGTGGATCGTTGAGGTGCAACGTCATTGAGCGCAACCATGCTCGTGAGAACGTGAAGGTGTCGGTCCGCAGCGGTTCCATGAATGGCCCGAGGAAAGCCAGCAGCGCGTCGGCGTCGATGTCGATCGAGTCCTTGACGAACCCTTGGCGGCGCAGGCCTTCCAGAGAGCCTTTGGCGTCGCCCATCAAGGCCAATGTCAGGAGCTGACCCATCTCGACCGGGAGGCCATCAGGTAACCGGTTGACCGCGCCGAAGTCGAGGATCCCGAGCCGGCCGTCGGGCAGCATCCGAAAGTTCCCGGGATGTGGGTCGGCATGCAGCAAACCGGCCCTTTGGGGCCCCGCCAGCAGAAACTCCAGGTAACGGGTGGCAGCGGCGTCGCGATCCTTCTGGGAACCAGTCGCGATGATCGTCGACAAGGGGGTCCCGTCGAGCCATTCGCTGACGATCACGTTGCCCTTGTGGTGGACCACGTCAGGGATGGCGAACTCAGGGTCGCCAGCGAAGGCCGCAGCAAAAGCCTTCTGGGACTTGGCCTCCAGTCCGTAGTCCAGCTCCTCGGCCACCCGGCTTTTCAGCTCATCGAGGATCGGTTTGATGTCCAGTCCCGGGATCCAGACTGCGGCAAGGCGAGCCACCCGTGACACCTGGTTGAGATCGCTGATGAGTGCCTGGCCGGCACCGGGGTACTGCAGCTTGACGGCCACGTGACGGCCGTCCTTCCAAACGGCACGGTGCACCTGGCCGATCGACGCCGCGGCTGCAGGTTTGTCGTCGAACGAGAGAAACTTCTGCCTCCAGCGCGGCCCTAGCTCTGCGATCAGCACGGCGTGGACGATCGAGGCGGGCATCGGCGGCGCGGCATCCTGCAGCTTGGTCAACGTTGCGCGGTATGGCCCGGCAAGATCCTCGGGCATGGCTGCCTCGAAGATTGACAGTGCCTGGCCGAACTTCATCGCCCCACCTTTCAGCTCGCCCAAGACTTTGAAGAGCTGATCAGCGGTGCGAGCCTGGACCTCCGCGGCCACGAGCTCGGCTGACCTTCCGCCGACTCGCCTGCCCAGCCCCATCGCGGTGCGGCCGGCGAGCCCCAGCGGCAACGCCGCGAGCTTGACCGTGCGCATCGCTGCCCTGCGGGGGAGTTCGCTCACCCGGCCATTGTCGCGTGCCAAGCTGTGCACTAGCAAAGTGGATGGCGAAAACCCATGCCGGCTGAGGATCACCGGCCACGGCAGTGAGAGCTCGAGGCAGAGATCACCCGGCACCGGCTGCCAATCAGGCGCGTGTGCGCGCTCATTGCCGCGACCCCGATGGTCATGGCGGTCAACGTGCTTTCGGGATTGACTGATGCGCCGGGACGCAGCGGCCGGCACAGAGCTGGGAAAACAACGTGGGCCAGGCAGCATCCCTGTCGCAGCGGTGCAGATCCAGCCAGGAAAGCCATGGCTCCGAGCCCCCGTTGATCAGCGGGCCGACCTGTGCCCGGTGAGTCTGTACCACCACCGGTGTGCCGCGTCGCAGCCATGGCTTGCCCTCGTCCGGCGTGGACCGCCCCCACCGCGGACCGCAGGACAAGATCAGGGTTGGCAGGTGAATGCGAAGCCGCGCCGAAGGTGGTCTGCCTCGCACCGCCCCGAAGCCCCCGACCTCCAGGTCCAGCGTGTTCACGCCTTTGCTCCGGTGCTGACCTGAGCGACACGCCAACCTGCAGCAGATCTTCGTTGGGCATAAGGCAGGCCGGACCTGCCCGCTGACGGGGTATCTGGCGGCGCGCAGCTGTCGGTGCTGCCTGTTGAGGCGGGAACCAGCCAGCCACTTCTTGTGGCCTATGAGACCGGACCACCCGGAAAGGGGCGCTCTACGAGCGTTGTGAGTCAACGCTGTCGTAGAAAGGGGCGGCACCCAGGCATGACATGAGAAGGGGCGGCACCGAAGCATGATGCTTTGGTGCCGCCCCTTGCGAGGTTCGGTGGCTAGTCAGGCCTTGCCGAGAATACGGTTGAGGTTCGTGCCACAGACGGGGCACTTGCCCTTGGCCATGCGGCGGCCGTTCGTCTCGACGACCTTGCCAGTGGCGTCTCGCTTCTCCTTGCACTTCACGCAGTAGAAGTCGCCCGTGTACGTTTCGCCGGTCTCTACAGACTCTGCCATTTGTCGATGTCTCCTGTTTCGTTCCAACCGCTGTGTGCGGCACCGGACTCGTGTCACCCTAGACCAGGCTGAGCACAACTGAGTGCATTGGAGCGTGTTTCTTGTGCTCAAGTTCGGCTGGTCCATTTTCGCCCCATGGGCGGGACGAGCTAGGCGAAGGGGCGAAATGCCCCCGGATGACGACCTGAGGCCTTCGGCTGGGACGGGTCCGGGTGTCTGCGCGCCCGAGTCTTCATGTCGGCATAACCCAACTCTTGAGCGCGAAACGATGTGATTTGTCAGACTCTTGGCCTAGATTCTCTAGGTGGACACGGATGAGATCGAGGTCAGGCGCAGCCGGCAGAGACGCCGGACGGTCAGTGCCTATCGCGAGGGCGGCCGGACGATCGTGCTCATCCCGGCGCGGTTCTCCGCTGACGAGGAGCGAACGTGGGTCGACGCGATGATCCTCAGACTGGCTGCCGGGGACAAACGTCGCCGGCCCAGCGACGAGCAGCTTTTGGTGCGCGCCGCTGACCTGTCCCGGCGATTTCTGGGCGGCCTGGCCAAGCCGGTCAGCATCACCTGGGTCACCAACCAGAACTCCCGGTGGGGGTCCTGCACACCGGCCGACGGGACGATCCGCATCTCGGCGCGGGTCAAGGGAATGCCTTCGTGGGTGCTCGACTACGTGATCCTGCACGAGCTGACGCATCTGCTTCAGCCCGGCCACGGTGGTGAGTTCTGGTCACTGCTGGAGTCCTACCCGCGCACGGAGCGGGCGCGAGGCTATCTGGAGGGCGTCGCGGCCACGGCCGGTCTCCGGTGGCCCGATGACCTCACTGACGACTTGAGCGATGACGGCGCCGGAGCCTGACTAGGGTTTGCCTGATTCACCTTCGTTGCCCGAGCCACCTTCGGAGAGCATGGCGTCCAGCGCCGCGTCCATCTCGTCCTGGGTCCCCCTGGACAAGAACCGGTCCACATACCCGAGCGGGTCGTCAAGGTCGGCCGCGGTGGGAGCCACGTCGGGGTGTTCCCAGGCACTGTCGCGCGCCGTGGCGCCGCCCCTTGACTCCAGCGCCGCCCAGAGGTTGGCCGCGTCGCGAAACCGGCGGGGGTGTAGCTCAAGGCCGACCAGCTGGCTGAATATCTGCCCGGCAGGGCCGGCGGTGGCGCGTTGCCGCCTGACCGCCTCATTCAAGGCAGCCGGGTGGGGTAGGTGCTTGCTGGTGGCGCGGTCGGCGACGACAGTCACCCAGCCCTCCACCAGAGCGAGGTACGTCTCGAGCTGGATCAACGCCAGTCGCTGCGCCGGGCTGGGCTCGGGGGTGAACAACGAGTTGGTCAACGCCGACTGCATGGCGTCGGGGTCGGACGGGTCTATCGACTGAAGGGCTGACTCGATTCCCTCGGTGTCGATGCTGATGTCGCGGGCGTAGGCCTGGACGGCGGCAACGAGCTGTGGACCGAGCCAGGCGACCTCAGCGAACAGCCGCACGCGTGCGGCTTCGCGTACCGCGAGATACAGGCGCACCTCGCTGAGTTCGACCTCGAGCCCCTCTGCGAAGGTCGCGATGTTGGCCGGCAGCAGTGCGACGCCGTGGCCGGGCACGAGCGGGAGCCCGACATCGGTCCCGCTGACCAGGGACCCGGCGAGCGCGCCCACGGCCTGACCCACCTGAACGCCGAACATCGTCCCGCTCATCTGCGCCAGCATCGGTTCCACCTGGCCCATGAGTGCGCTGGGATCCAGGCCTGCAGGCAGCCCTGGTATCGCGGTGGGCTCTTCGCCCGACCCGAGCTGACCCATCTGAGAGCGCATGGCGGCCACCACGGCCGTGCTCACCCCGGCAGCGACCGGCTCTACGAGCTCACGCCACATGGGCATCGTCTGGTCGACCCACTCGGCACGGCTCCAGGCGTGGACGGCGCCGGCGGGGGCCGGCAGGTCGGTCACGGCGTCGATCCAGAGGTGGGCGACTTCTACGGCCTGCTCGATCTCGCGGCGAGCGACATCACCAACGGTCGAGTCACCTTCTGCAGCAACGGACTTGCGAGCGACGTCGGTGGCGAGCTCGACATTGAACGGCTCAGTGTGGTCGCCGGAGAGCATGGACTTGAGCTGGGCTCCGATGATGGCCATGGTGCCGGGGTCCATCTTGTCGATGCCCATGGCAGCCAGCGCCTTGGCCACCTCGGGGTTGTCAGCTGAGCCAAGGATCGAGGCGAGCAGCGCCGCGAAGTCCGGCTCATCCGGCTCGTCGGGGTTGGCTGGCCCTTGTTGGGGATGATCAGACACGCGGGACTCCTTGATCTCCTGAGAAGATGATCTCTCAATAGGTAAACATGAGGAGGTCCCAGTGAGTTCCCCCAGGGTACGGATTCGTTCCCGGCGAACAACGATGACCGTCGCAGTAACCGGTGCGGCGACACCGGTGGGCGATCGCATCGCGCGTGCGCTGCTGGCGCGTTCCGCTGCTGGGAGTGCCATTGGCACCGTGGTAGGGCTTGGTACCGAGCGTGGGAGTGCCGACGGGGTGCACTGGCGATTGGCTGACCTGGACTCTCCCGAGCTGGCCGGGTGTCTGCGCGGTGTCGACACCCTCGTCCACGTGGCGGCCAGCACGAACCTGTCGGCTGACCTCAAAATGAGTGCTCGGACCCGCCGCGAATGGGCTATACGCCAGATCCAGACTGTGGTGATCTCGGCTGCGGCCGCTGGCGTCGCGCGCCTGGTCGTCGTCACGAGCGCCATGACCTATGGCGCGTCACCGGCAAACGCCGTGCCGTTGCCCGAAGACGCACCCCTGGCTGCCGACCCTGATGAGGGAATGGTTGGTGACCTATTGGCTGTTGAGCAGATCCTGCGGGCTGCAGGCGAGGTCCACCCCGGCCTGGCCATCACCGTGGTGCGTCCGGCAGCCCTGGTCGGTACCGGCATTGACACCATCATTACCCGGCACTTCGAGGCGCCCCGTCTGCTGACGGTCAAAGGAGGTTCCCCGGCGTGGCAGTTCTGTCATGTGGAGGATCTTGCGAACGCGCTGGTCACCACCGTCGAACTGGGTCTTGGGCCTGTGGTCACGGTGGGGTCGCAGGGCTGGATGACGCAGGCGGAGGTCGAGTCGGCCAGCGGGATGCTTCGGGTCGAGCTCAGTGAGAGCATGGCCTTGGGGATTGGCCAGCGGCTGCACCGAGTGGGCATACTGCCGTTTCCGGCAAGCGATCTGGCCTACGCGGTTTACCCGTGGGCCATCTCGTCTGCGACGCTGGGAGAGGCAGGTTGGCAACCGGCATACGACAATGTGACCTGCCTGGGTGTGCTCATCGAGAGCATCAGAGGCCACCATGGCATGGCCGCTCGCAGGCTTGACCGTAAGGACGCGGCGCTTGGCGCAGCGAGTGCAGCAGTGGCACTTGTGGGCACCGCCGCCATCATGCGACGACGTCGTCGCAAGGGAGTTGGAACATGAGCCGAACCATCAGCGGCCTCGGCGGGACCGGAGTCGGCGCGGAGGCCGTGCTCGCGGACATCCGCGAGTCCCCGCTGTCTGTCGATGAGGTGCTCGATGCTGTTCGGCACCCTCGAGCCGGAGGGATTGCCACCTTCATCGGCGTCGTGCGCGAGCGTGACCACAGCCGCAGCGTCGAGGCGTTGGACTACACGTCCCACCCGAGCGCCCCGCAGGTGCTGCGGGAGCTCGCCGAGCGTGTGGCCACCGCAGGAGAGGTCATTCGCGTCGCGGTGGTGCACCGTGTCGGTCACCTCGAGATCGGAGATATCGCGGTCGTTGTCGCCGTCAGTGCAGTGCACCGTGGCGCTGCGCTGGACGTATGCCGTGAGCTGATCGACGCCGTGAAAGCCACGGTCCCGATCTGGAAGCACCAGGTCTTTGATGACGGCAGCGATGAATGGGTGGGTACGCCGTGATCGACACCGAAGGCCCACCAGTGGTCACTGCCAGACAACCGGGCACGGGTCTGGGCAGGCGGGCGAGTATGGGGCTCATCGCGATGTTCGTCGGGATCGCCCTGGGCGCCGTCATGGGCATGGTCCATCTGCCATATGCCATCCTCCAGCCCGGTCCGGTCACCAACACTTTGGGTAAGGGTCCCAGCGGCTCGCCGCTGATCACGGTCGCGGGCAGGTCGACCTACCCCACAACCGGAGCTCTGGACTTCACCACGGTCGCGGTGCTGGGCGGCCCGACGAACCCGGTCAATGGCTGGGAGTGGCTCAGCGCCCAGCTCGACCACACCAACACGGTGGTGCCCGAGGATGAACTGTTCCCCAAGGGTGTGACAAGCAAACAGGTTGACCACGAGGGCGCAGCCGAGATGGCCGACTCGCAGCAGGAGGCGATTGCCGTCGCCCTGCGGGCGCTGGGCCAGACGGTTCCTGAAGTCGTCTCCATCGGTTCTCTGACGAAGGACTCGCCGGCCCAGGGGGTCCTGCTGGCCGATGACGTCGTGGTTTCGATCGACGGCAAGACGATCACTAACCCTGACTCGGTCCGTGCGGCCATCCGCGCGCACAAGCCGGGCGAGAGCGCCGTGTTCAAGGTGCGCAGGAAAGGCAAGGAACAGGTGCTCACCGTCAAGACCGCCAACGTAGCGGGCCATGCGGTGGTGGGAATCCTTCTGCGAACTGAGTTCGTCTTCCCGACCAAGGTCAGCATCAACGCTGGCGATGTCGGCGGACCGTCCGCGGGGCTGATGTTCTCCCTCGCTGTCTACGACAAGCTCACGCCCGGCTCTCTCACCGGAGGCGCCAACATCGCCGGCACCGGGACGATCGACTCTGCAGGCAACGTCGGGCCGATCGGTGGAATCCAGCAGAAGCTGGTGGGTGCCAAGAGGGGCGGAGCCATGTGGTTCCTTGCTCCGGCGGACAACTGCAACGAGGTCATGGGCCACATCCCCGACGGGCTGAGGGTCGTCAAGGTCGCGACGTTCAACCAGTCGCGCGATGCCGTCGAGCTAATCGCAGCCAAGCGCGGGGCGTCGCTGCCGACCTGCAGGTAGGCACCAACAAGCACGCACACGGGTATACCGGCTTGTTGGCCGTGGTGCCGCTGGTCCATCTAGCGTCGGTCAGTCCTGCAACGTGGCGCTGAGCGCTTGCACCAGACCGGGCGCGATGTCGGGTCCGGAGGCGACCTTGTCATCGGTGTCGTGATCGCGTTGGCGCAGCAGACAGGCGGACTCGCCGTCGCGCAGCACCGCCACGAGCAGTCGAACGTCTTTGCGGTCAGGGTGGGCGGCCAGGGCCTCGGCCGCCTGGTCGGGGTTCTCGGGCAGGTCGCGCTCGGCCTCCGGCGGCACCACCAGCCGTTCGACAGCCAATGCCACACCGTCGACCTCCTGCGGCCAGGCGAGCTGGGCAAGGAGGGACTCCAGGGATGAGGTGTTGGGCAGGCCCTCCTGCTCGATCGCGGTGAGCCCCTCTTCCTCGCCCTGACCGAGCTGGGTTTGCAGGCGCGGCTCCCGGTCGAGTAGCCCGGCGGTCCTGACCAGGGCGAACAGTCGGGGCGGCTGGTCCCAGCCGGCTGCGGCAACATGGCGTTCGGTCTCGAGGGCGGACGTCACAAGGGGACTGAAGATCGGCTGGAAGGCGCTGGTCACAGCTCAATGTTGCCGCATCGTCATGTCTTGACGGGAACCGGACCGTGAGTGGGTAAGTTGGACTACCCAGGAGGTCGCGCAATTCCTGCGCGGCAACGGTGAGATCGGGCGATGTCTTGAGTCAAGGTAACTGGTTTGGCGGTTCGGGCGACGGGGGATCTGGTGGACCCCGGGGCGGTTCCGGCGGGTTCGGATCCGGTCGCATGGGAGGTGGCGCCGCAAGGCCCTCCATGCCGCAGTTCTCGCTGCGCCGCAGAGGTCCGCTCGTCCCGACTCTGGTCATCCTGGGCATCCTCATCCTGGTCGTCACCCTTGCGGCGCAGCTGTGGACCGATGTGCTCTGGTACGACAGTGTCGGCTTCACCAAGGTCTTCTGGGTTGAGCTGTGGACCAAGATCGGGCTCTTTGTGGTGTGTGGTCTGCTCACCGCCGCCGTCGTCGCTTCCAGCCTGCTGATCGGTTACCGCACGCGTCCGGTCTATCCACCGGTCTCCGAAGAGCAGCAGAACCTTGACCACTACCGCGAGCTTCTCGAGCCACTGCGCAAGCTGGCAACCATCGCCGCCCCCGTGGTTCTCGGCATCTTTGCCGGGTCGGCCGGCGCCAGCCAATGGCAGACCTTCCTGCTGTGGGTCAACCGGGTGCCCTTCGGGTCCAAGGACGCCGAGTTCGGCCTTGACATCGGGTTCTTTGTCTTCACCCTGCCCTGGCTTCGGTTCATCGTCGGGTTCTTCACCATGACCCTGATCCTTGGCTTGCTGGCCGCAGCCGTCACGCACTACGTGTACGGGGGCCTACAGCTTCAGACCAAGGGTGAGCGGACCACCAGCGCGGCGCGCATACACCTCTCACTGCTGCTGGCGGGGCTTGTCCTGGTCCGTTCGGCAAGCTGGTGGCTTGACCGTTACTCACTGACCACGAAGGACTCTCGCCTCATCACCGGACTGACCTACACCGACCAACACGCTGTCCTGCCCACCAAGGCGATCCTGGCGGTCGCCGGTGTCATGTGTGCCGGGTTGTTCGTCGCGACGATCTGGACTCACTCGTGGCGCCTACCGGTCGTTGGGGTCGGGCTACTGGCGGTCTGTGCGATCGTCGTCGGAGGCATCTATCCGGCGATGGTCCAGCAGTTCAAGGTTGGGCCGTCCGAGAAGTCCCTTGAGGCCCCCTTCATCGATCGCAACATCAAGGCCACCAGGATGGCCTTCGGACTGGATGGAGCGCAGGTCACCCAGTACCAGGCCTCGACCACGCCCAGCAAGGGGCAGCTGGCCAACGACACCGCCACCATCCCGGGCATCCGCCTGGTCGACCCGAGTGTGGTGTCCCCGACGTTCAAACAGCTGCAGGCGGTCAAGACCTACTACCAGTTCCCCGATGTCCTCAACGTGGACCGTTACATGATCAACGGCGCTCTGCGAGACACCGTGGTCGCGGTGCGCGAGCTGGATCTGGCCGGGTTGCCAGCCTCCCAACGGAACTGGGTCAACGACCACACGGTCTACACCCACGGTTTCGGTGTGGTGGCGGCGTACGGCAACCGCAGCGGTCAGGACGGTCAACCGGTCTTCTACGAGCAGAACATCCCGCCGGTGGGGCCCCTGGGCACCTTCGAGC
>DAITND010000064.1:0-12900 GCA_036834825.1 Dermatophilaceae bacterium | reverse complement strand
GGGAGCCAAGAAGACCACGAAGGTTGCGGCGGCTGGCCCCAGCGCGGGAGCCAAGAAGACCACGAAGGTTGCGGCGGCTGGCCCCAGCGCGGGAGCCAAGGGGAGTCCCACAGCCGAGCTGCAAAAGGCCCTTGCCAGGACGGCGGACCTGTCCGAAGAAGTGCTCAAGTCCGTTGAGGGCGGCCAGCTTGCCGCCCTCAAGGCGGTGCGGAAGTTCCTCGACACCGTCGACGACGTGCTTCCCGCGATCGGTGACCACCCGTCCCGCCGTGAGGCCGTCATCGACGCCGCGCTGGAGATGGCCGACAGGCTCGTCACGACACAGTACGACTTCCTGCGCAACGTCGTGCGCAGCGCGGACCGCTCGCTGAGCAAGTCGGGCGCCAAGAAGAAGTGAACGACCGCCGGCCCGTCCGATCTCGACATGGCGGGGCGTCCTGGTACACCCGTCTGAGGTGCCCAGACGCGCCGCGCCACGTCAAGGTCGATCAAGCCTGACGGAGACGACTCGGGACGGCAAGGCTGGAGAATCAGGTCAGGTTCGAAGGAGTCACATGTCCCAGCAGCGCGGACCGTTCACCACCCCTGAGCCGGCCGACAACGAAAGGACCGGCAGTACGCCGCTCGACGCGCTGCTGGACGTCTTCCAGGTGCGCCAGTACTTCAACCTGCTGGTCGGGGCCACGGACCTGGCAGGTCGGCTGGTGCGGGACGCGGGTTTCGTCAACGAGGTCCGCCGGGCCGTCGTAAGCCTGCCGTTCGAGCGTCGGCCGAAGGCTTCGGTGAGCTTTCCCCCGGCCGAACCTCACCTTCCCGGCCCTGGGTCGGGACGACTCGGTCTTGTCGCGACCGGCGGCAGCGGGGCGCTCGCGACCATTATCGGCGTGGTCCGCGCGCTGGAAGAGGCAGGTGGATCGATCAGCGTCTACTCGCTGTGCTCTGGCGGGGCGTTGTTCGGCTTTCCGCTGGCGGCCGGGCTCTCCAGCCAGGAGGCTGCCGAGCTCACCATGGGCCTTGAGTCCGGGGAGTACATCGACGTTTCCTGGCGCGGCATGGCGGGGGCGCTTGCGTCGTTGGGGCGGGGTTGGGCCGGGATCCTTCGGGGAGACAAGCTGGAGCAGTACTACCGGCGGCATCTGGGCGACCTCACGCTGGGCCAACTGCAAACGCCGGCTTACGCGCCGATCTGGAACATCGAGTCCAACCGGCTGGAGTATCTCGGGCCGCGGACATACCCGGATCTGCCGGTGGCCCGCGCGATCCGGATGGCGGTCTCGCTCCCGCTGTTCATGCAGCCGGTGCCTCTGGATGGCGGGTCCTGGTGCGACGGAGGGATCGTGGATATCTTCCCCGTGCACCCGATCCTCAACATCGAGCCACCGGTAGATGCCGTTGTGGCGCTCAACGTCTTCTACCCACCAAGCTTCGCAGGAGAGGACGAGAGTGGCTGGCAGCGCCAGTTGGCCAGCATCATGCACATTGCCAGGCAGGTGCGTAGCTCCCAGCAGGTCCAGCTGGCCCGTGAGAACCTCGCCCGGCTCAGGACTTCACTCGACGTCGAGCTGCTCGAGCCGGTCCCCTACTGGAAGGTCCGTGCGACGGGCTTCTATCAGCAGTTCCTGGACAACCGTGACTGGCCAGACTTCATGCGGGGCGGTCGTGCAGCGATGGTCGAGGCGTTGCGGCGGCGAAACGGTACCTGGGGCGGGCCACCCGTGCCGGTTCCAACAGTCTCCGGCGAATGAAGCGGCAGCAGCTGAGATTCGGGTCGAGTCCCGGGATCTGTCCGTGATCCCTGCGATCCAGGTACGCAGGTTGACCCCGAACGGTGGACCCGCGCTCAGGGTCAACCTCACTGGTGTCTCACTGCCTCTCGGTCAGTTGTCGGGGTGCATCACCGGCGTGCCACTGCCACGCTCCGTGTCAGTGGTGGTCGTCTTGGCGGGGCACCCGGTGTCGTGCCAGCCGCGGTGACATCGCTGCATCCTGGAGACGAGAATCCCCATACGCTTGGAGGAACTTGGGCCCGTTTGCGATCCGAATTTCACCGGCAAGAGGGCCATCTCCAAGATGCAGCTTCCTGGTGCTGCGGCGTAAGGTGTGCGCGTGGCTCGGCATGCCGGCAAGTTCGGTTCATACGTGGTGGGCGAGCCGTCGCGCCTTCTGGTGCCGAAGCGACAGACCGGGTCGAACAGGCGTGGCGTCTTCGGTGCCTTGTCCGGCGCTGAGCTGGTCCGTTCCAGAATCGCACTGGAGGTTCGCCTTGGGGACCTCTCGCCGGGAGACCGACTCACCGACGCTGGCGTGATCTCGCAGGCGCTTGGGGTCAGCGAGATCACGGTCCGCCGGGCGCTGGAGACTATGGGCCAGGGTGGTCTGCTTGAACGGCGCCGGGGACGGGCTGGCGGGACGTTCGTTGCCCAGCGCTGGGACGCGGTGGCGGCTGCAATGCGGGACGATCAGCAGGCCGGGCAGCTGGTCGAGTTCCAGAGGGTGCTCGAGTGCGGGTTGGCGGCACTGGCCTGTGGTGAGCTCGACCTGACCGAGCTGGCGGACTTGGGTGAGCATGTCCGGTCAACCGAAGCCGAGCTGGACAACCCTGACTCGTACGCCCTTGCGGACGCGCACTTCCACCTCGCCCTCGCCACGGTCCTGGGTGGTTGGCGTGCCCGGGAGCGTCAAACCGATCTGCTGGGCAAGCTGTGTCTCCTGCTACCCAAGCCGCCGCTTGAGGTTGCCAGGCAACAGAACCGAGCTCACGCCCAGTTGCTGACCGGTCTGGAGAGCAGGTCGATCGATGTGGTGGTCGAGGCCGTCAAGCTGCATGCGCGCTGCTGGCCTTCCAGGGGCGGCTCGTAGTCCCCTCCGGTAACAGCCTGCTCACGGACCATTGACTAATGGATCGGTATGAACTAATTTACGCAGCAATCGGTGTAGGGCTAGTCGTCTGCACCGCCTCGGAGCGGCGGTCTAGCCCCGACCCATTCACTCGCCCCAGGGCGAAACCAACGTGACCGATAGACGGCACTATGGAGTTGACATGAGCCCGAATGACGCGAGGCCGCTGTACGTGGAGTCGAAGTCTCCCGTGCTCCCGACGAACGAACCCGAAAGGTTGCGGTCCGGAGCCCTGGGTATGGTGGACATCGCCGCCGCGACCATGGCGAACATCGGGCCGGCGATGAGCTTCTTCTTCGGGTTCGCCTTCCTGGCCGAGACCGCTGGTGTTGCCTCGCCCCTGACCATCATCGCTGCCGGCATCGCCGTCGCCCTGCTCGGCAACACGCTTGCACAGTTCTCCCGGGCCCAGCCCTCCGCCGGTGGCTTCATCACCTTTGTGGGCAAGACGTTCGGTCCGACCAGCGCGGTCACAACCGCTCTGCTCGCCGGACTGGGCTACATCATCGCCATGGCCTCGGTCATCGCGGTCTCGGGAGGGTTCCTGGCGATCACTCTCAAGCACTACCTGGGCTGGGACGTCCCGTGGATCGTCTGGACGCTTGTGCTCACCGCAGTCTCGGTGGTCATGATGGTCCGCGGCGTCGCCGTCTCGACCCGGCTGGCCGGAGTGTTCTTCGGTTTCGAGATGCTGGTCCTGGTCGTCGTCTCGGCGTGGGCCATCATCTCTCACCATGCGCACCTGTCCCTGGCGCCGTTCCAGCCCAGCCACATCACGGGTGGCTTGAGCGGTCTGGCCGCAGGGTTCCCGCTGGCGATCTACCTGTTCATCGGCTGGGAGAACTCCGCCGCGCTAGCCGAGGAGACCGACAACCCCCGGCGCAACGTAGGTCGTGCGGTCTTCACCTCCGTGGCCATCATGTCCGTCAGCTACGTCCTGTTCGCCTACGCCACTGTGACGGGTTTCGGGTACAACATCGCCAAGCTCAGCGCCTCGGAGATCCCGTTCATCGGGGTTGCCCAGGGAACCCTGGGCATCCTGGCCTTCGCCGCCTACCTCGCCGGCCTCACATCGACGTTGGGCGCCCTCATCGCGGGAACGAACTCGCAGGCGCGGTTGGTGTTCAACGCCGGTCGTGAGGGTTTGCTGCCGTCCTTCATGGGCCGGGTCCACCCTGATCGTCGCACCCCCACCAACGCGATCTTCACCTTCGTTGCCATGGCACTGCTGATCATTGGCGGTTGGGGTGCCGGCCACATCCTGGGCGGCCACACCGACTCGATGGACCCCGTGAGTTTCTTCGTCGAGGCATCCACGATGGGGACCATCCTGGTCCTGTTGGTCTACCTGGCCTCCAACATCGCCCTGCCGTTCTACTACAAGAAGTTCCGGCCCGCCGAGTTCAACGTGACCAAGCACGTGCTGCTTCCCGCCCTGGGTGCGGTGGCCATCGTGATACCGCTCTTCTACCTGGCCGAGCCCGGACAGCCCGCCCCGTACAACTGGTTCCCCTACGCCGCAGTGATCATCCTGGTCGCCGCGATCCTGTATGCCGTCTACCTCACCCGACGGGACCCGTCGCTGGGCGATCGAGTGGGATCCATCGTCGCTGACGCTGAGTGAGCGAGCCTGTCGTAGACGGGGCGGGTGCCGATAGATCCACGGGGCCCGCCCCGGTCGTCACCGTCGCGGTGTGTCAGCTGGGGCCGGTGTTCGGGGAGGTCTCGACCAACCTGTGCAAGGTCGAGGTCGCTGTCCTGGGCGCGGTCGGGAACGGCGCCGAGGTGGTGGTGCTTCCGGAACTGGTCACCACCGGCTACGCATTCGATTCTGCCCAGGAGGTGCGAGGTCTGGCAGAACGCTTCGACGGGCCGTCACTGCATGCCATCACCGTGCTGGCGGCCGAGCATGATCTGGTCATTGTGGGAGGTTTCGCTGAGCTCGGCGCGGACGACGAGGTGTACAACAGCGCCTTCCTCATCGACCGGGCCGGAGTGCGAGAGGTCTACCGCAAGGCCCACCTGTGGGCCGACGAGCGTCGGTGGTTCACCCCAGGGGAGCAGCCTCCCGCTGTGGTGGACACCGACCGTGGTCGTATCGGGATCCTCATCTGCTACGACCTCGAGTTCCCGGAGTGGACCCGTATCGCGGCCCTGGCCGGGGCGGACCTGCTCTGCGTGCCCACGAACTGGCCGGCCGCGACATTGCCCAAAGGCGAGCGTCCGATAGAGGTCGTCCGGGCCCAGGCGACCGCATCCGTCGACCGGGTCTTTGTTGCCGTCTGTGATCGGGTCGGTCCAGAGCGGGGCACGGACTGGGTCGGTGGGTCGACCATAGTAGGCCCGGACGGCTATCCGCTCACCCTGGCCGAAGCCGGCAAGGGACCACAGACCCTGCTCGCGCGATGCGATCTCAGCGACGCGCGCGACAAGTCGACCTCAGCGGTCAACGATGTGGTCGCCGACCGTCGTCCGAAGCTCTACAGTCGCATCACGATGGCCGAAGGCCCGCGAGCGTAGAGCGGTGGCTCAGCGGAAGGCGCCCTGACCGGTCAGTGCCTGGCCGATGACCAGGGTGTGCATCTCGGGAGTGCCCTCGTAGGTCAGGACTGACTCGAGGTTGGCCATGTGCCGGATCACGGGATACTCCAGGGAGATCCCGTTGGCGCCCAAGATGGTTCGCGCGGTGCGGCAGATCTCCAACGCCTTGTTGACGTTGTTGAGCTTGCCGATGCTGACCTGCTCGGGGCGCAGGCCCACAGCGTCCTTGCGACGCCCGAGGTGAAGGGCAAGCAACGTGCCAGTGGTGAGATCGACGGCCATCCCCGCGAGCTTGGCCTGGGTGAGCTGGAATCCGCTGATCGGACGGCCGAACTGCTCGCGTTGACCCGCGTACTCCAATGCGGCCTGGAACGAGCTGCGGGCGGCGCCCATCGCGCCCCAAAGGATGCCGTAGCGCGCCTCGTTCAGGCAGGACAACGGGCCGATGAGGCCGCGCGCCTCGGGAAACACCGCGTCGTGAGGCAGACGTACCCCGTCCAGGACCAGCTCACTGGTAACAGACGCCCGCAGTGACATCTTGTGCTTGATCAACGTCGCGGAGAATCCGGCAGTGTCCGTGGGCACCACGAACCCGCGGATGCCGTCCTCGGTCTGGGCCCAGATGACGGCCACATCGGCCACGGAACCGTTGGTGATCCACATCTTGGACCCGTTCAGGATCCAGTCCGCGGTGGGCCCGTCCCCGTCACGACGGGCCCTCGTGGCCATCTCGGCCGGGTCGGAGCCGTGGTCGGGCTCGGTAAGACCGAAGCACCCGATGGCCTCACCGGCAGCCATCGCAGGCAGCCACTCCTGCTTCTGGTCAACGGTGCCGTGCTCCCAGATCGCGAACATCGCCAGGGATCCCTGGACACTGACCAGCGAACGTATGCCGGAGTCGGAGGCCTCCAGCTCCAGGCAGGCCAGACCATAGTCCACCGCCGACATGCCGGCGCAGCCGTAGCCCTGCAGATGCATGCCGAGCAGCCCGAGCTTGCCCAGCTCCTTGGCGAGGTCCCGGATGCCGGGCAAGTCACCGGACTCGAACCATTCGGCGATGTAGGGGTCGACCGAAGCCGCGCACACCTGACGCACGGAGGCCCGAACGGCCTTCTCGTCGGCGGTGAGCAGGTCGTCGACTCCGGCCAGGTCCAACGGATCCAGCTTGACGCGCGCCGTGGGTGGTCTTGGGCTCATGAGTGCACCTCTTCGGTTGGGTGGTTGGTGGATAGCGGGTTGCCGGACCGGTCGGCCAGCCATACCCGTACTGCGTCCGTGTCCGCCCCCAGGCCAGGTGGCGGGGTGGGGCTGGTGACCAGGTCGGGGTCGAACGTGACGGACTGGCGTACCTGACGGGTATGACTGGGACCGACCTCGACGGTGGGCGCCAGACCGAGCCGTTCGGCAAGAGCGAAGCCGTCGGCGATGGTGCCGACTTTGCCTGCGGGGACTTGGGCTTCAGTGAGCCGTTCCGCCCAAGTGGCCGCATCCTGGCCCACCAGGCACGACTCGAGGGCTGCGACGAGCTCGCCGCGATGGGCAACTCGGGCACTGTTGGTGCGGAAGCGTTTGTC
This sequence comes from Dermatophilaceae bacterium, assembly GCA_036834825.1. GTDB lineage: Bacteria > Actinomycetota > Actinomycetes > Actinomycetales > Dermatophilaceae > UBA4719. Next base: position 5,887 of record DAITND010000064.1, on the reverse strand, counting down.
GTTGCTCAGCTCTGGCGCGCCGATCACCGCAGCGAACCTGACGAACTGGCCGTCGTTGCCGCAGGCCACAGCGAGCAGACCGTCACGACAGCGCAGGGTCTCGTATGGAGCGATGGAGGGGTGGCGGTTGCCCATGCGCTGGGGTGCCTCACCTGTCTCGAGGTAGCCCTGGGCCTGGTTGACGAGCGCGCCCAACAGGCTGGAGAGCAGATTGACCTCCACTCGGCACCCGTGCCCGGACTGTCCGCGCGCAGCCAGTGCGGCGAGCACCCCGATGGTGGCGTCCTTGCCGCACAGAACGTCCACCAGTGCGACACCGGCTTTGGTCGGCTGGCGCTCAGGTTCGCCGGTGATGCTCATGAGCCCGCCCATCGCTTGCACCACGAAGTCGTACCCGAGCAGTTCGGCGCCTGCGGCGGCGCCGAAACCGGTGATCGAGCAGTAGATGATGCCCGGGTTGACGGCCTGGACCTGTTCGTAGCCCAGACCGAGACGTTTCAGCGCTCCGGGGCGGTGGTTCTCCACGAGCACGTCTGCGCGAGAGGCCAGCTCCAGGGCAAGTGCGCGATCGGCCGGTGTTCTCAGATCGAAGGTGACACTGAGCTTGGAGCGGTTGACGCTCTCGAAGTACGTCGAGCCGCTCGAGGACCAGGGCGGGCCCCAGGCGCGGGTGTCGTCGCCGGTGCCTGGTCGTTCGACCTTGACCACGGTGGCCCCGAGGTCGGCAAGGTTCACGGTGCACAACGGCCCGGCAAGCACACGGCTGAAGTCCGCGACCAGGACGCCGTCAAGGGGGCCGGCCATCACGATCCTGCCGTGGGGGGCAGGCTCTGGCTGTCTGCATTCTCGTAGGTCAACGGAACCGGCTGACCGTTGACCCGTCGGGGCACCGTCCAGGGGTTGTCACTGCGCAACGCCGGTGGCAGCGCCTCATCTGCGACGCCCTGAAATGTGACCGGCCGGGTGAACCGATCCAAAGCGCTCGCGCCCACGCTGGTCGCGTCGGGCCTGCTGGTGGCCGGCCAGGGACCGCCGTGGTGCTGCGCCCAGGTGTTTGCGACGCCGGTCGGCCAGCCGTCGACAACCACACGGCCGGCCCGAGAGGCCAGCAGCTGGACCAGCCACGGCAGATCTGCATCGTCAGACCCCCCGGAAGCTATGGTTGCCGCCAGACTGGGCTGAAGTCGCCCCAGCACGCCGCGCAGCTCGTCGAGGTCGGCATACTCGATGACCACGGCGGCTGGCCCGAAGCACTCCTCCAGCAGTGGGGACCCCGGTGTGAGGTCCTTCGCCTGGGCGGTGAATATCGTTGGCACCGCTGCGAACCCGGACGGGGGGCTCTTTCCTTCCCCGGCGACTCTGGCCCCGGCCGCCGTAAGGCAGGAGCGGTCTCGGCGAAAGGTGGACGCTATGGCCTCGGTGAGCAGCCATCCGGCGGGCAGCTCCCGCAGTGCCGCGGCTACATGGTGGGCGGCGTCGGTGCCGGCCGGGGCGAGCAAAAGGCCCGGCTTGGTGCAGAACTGACCGGTGCCCATCGTGAAGGACTGCGCGAATCCCTGGGTGACCTCGCTGATGCGTGTGTGTGCCGCGGCGGGGGTCACGATGACAGGGTTGACGGTTCCCATCTCGGCGAACACCGGGATCGGGTTGGCTCGCTGGCCCGCTCGCTGGACCAGCGCCATCCCGCCGGTTTGGGACCCGGTGAAAGCCACAGCCGCGATGGGAGCTGCGTCCACCAGCGCCAGGCCCGCGTCAAAGCCCACCACGACAGCGAAAACGCCTGCAGGAGCAGCGGATTCAACCAGTGCAGTCGAGGCGATCTCCCCGAGTCGCACACTGAGCCGGGGGTGGGCGGGGTGAGCCTTGACCACGACCGGGCAGCCGGCGGCGATCGCTGAGGCGGTGTCGTGTCCCAGCACACCGAAACCGAACGGGAAGTTGCTGGCGCCGAAGACGGCGACCGGTCCTACAGGCAGGCGCATCCGACGCAGGTCAAGGGGTGTCGGGGTGCTAGTGGTGTCGATGGTGGCCTGAACGTAGGCACCGTCGACGGCGACGGCTCCATAGAACCGCAGGGAGGCAGCCGCTTTGGCGAGCTCGCCGCTCAGCCGATCCTTGCCGAGGGCGGTCTCGGAGTCGGCCAGCGCCACCAGCTCGCCGGCGTGCCCCTCCAACGATGTGGCGATGGACCGTAGCCACCTCGCGCGTTCCGAGGGTGCGGTAGAGCTCACCAGCGGTGCCGAACCAGCGGCGGCGGCGACCACGCGTGCCAGCTCGTCGGCAGTGGTGTGCGGCAGCCCGGGGTGTGCTGCACCGGTGCGTGGATCATGGCCGATGTCGACCGTGATCGCGACCCCCGGGGCGGCGCCAACCGGCCCGCTCACGCCTGGCTCCGCAGCGCCTCGGCGAGGATGTCCAGTCCCTCGACCAACAGGTCCTCGCCAATGACGAGCGGGGGGAGCAGACGGATCACGTTGCCGAACGTCCCGCACACAAGAAGCACAACACCCTGCGAATGACATTGTGCGGCAATGGTTTTGGCCAGCTCCGGAGCAGGCTCGAGGGTGCCCGTCTTGACTAGCTCGATCGCCATCATGGCCCCACGACCCCGGACCTCCGCGATGGCGCCGACCTCTTGGGCCAGTGTCTCCAGCCTCTGGCGGATCACGTCCTCGATCCGGCGGGCCTTAGCGAGCAGGTCGTGGTTCTCGAGCGTCTCGAACACGCCCAGGGCGGCGGCGCACGCGAGGGGGTTGCCGGCATACGTGCCTCCCAGACCACCGGCCGGGACCGCGTCCATGAGCACGGCCCGACCGGTCACGGCCGCGAGGGGGAGGCCGCCGCCGAGGGCCTTGGCAGTGCATATCAGGTCCGGCACGATTCCCTCATGGTCGCTGGCGAACATATCGCCGGTACGGCCTAGCCCTGTCTGGACCTCGTCGACCACCAGGATGACGCCGTGACGCGCAGCGAGCGCGGCGACCGCGGGCAGGAAGCCCGGGGCGGGCACGACGAAGCCACCCTCGCCCTGCAGCGGCTCGATGACGATGGCCGCGACGTTGTCGGCCCCGACCCGTCCGAGCAACCCCTCCAGCGCCTCGATCGCCTCGATCGCGCAGCTATCCGCGCCGCCGGGCCAGCGCAACGGATAGGCGTAGGGCGCCCGATGCACCTCGCCGGGAAAGGGGCCGAACCCGACCTTGTAGGGGATCTCCTTGGCAGTCATGGCCATCGTGAGCAGGCTGCGCCCGTGGAAGGCGTGCTCGAAGACCACCACGTCGGTGCGGCCGGTCGCTACACGAGCGATCTTGACGGCGTTCTCAACGGCCTCAGCGCCCGTGGAGAACAACACGGTGCGTTTCGCGTGTGTGCCGGGGGTGAGTCGGTTGAGGTGCTCGGCCACGTCCACGTAGCCGTCGTACTCGGTCACCAGGAAGCAGGTGTGAGTGAAGCGGGCGACCTGCTCCTGCACCCGCGACACGACCTCTGGAGCGCTGGCGCCGACGCTGGTGACCGCGATGCCGGAGGCCAGATCGATGAGGTGGTTGCCGTCGACGTCGACGATGACGCCACCACCGGCCCGTGCCACGAAGACGGGCAGGGTCGAGCCAAGTCCGTGGGGGAGCGCTTCGTCGCGGCGTTTCTGTAGTGCCCGGGACAACGGGCCGGGGAGGTCGGTGACGAGCCTGCGGCACTGCTCCGGCTGGTCAAGGAACGACGAGGTCGGGCTGACAGGCGCGGTGTCAAGAGCGGTCATGACGTCCTTTCGGAGCGCTCCCGGCGTATCCGGGGCTCACCATGGACGTTAGGTCTTGCGGCTCTCGAGAACTTCGTATGATTTGCTGCTGTCTGTGAAGGCTTTCGACATACTGCACAATTTTGGAGGATGAGCCGTGCCCACGCTTGCGGCACTGTGCAGGGCACTGGGCCCGGATCTGGTGCCGGTCACCGACCTGCCCATCCCTGACGTCGAGGTCAGTGGGGTCCATGTCAGTGAGCTCACCGATCCCACGCCATACCTGCAGGGTGGGGAACTGATGTTGACCACGGGCATGGGTCTGACCGGCCACGAGGCCCAGGCACGCGCCTACGCTGCGCGCCTGGCTCGCCACGGCGTCGCGGGCCTCGGTCTTGGGCTCGGCCCGATCCACGGTGACGTGCCCCGAACCCTGCTGCGTGCCTGCGAGGCCGCCGGCCTGATGCTGCTGGTCGTGCCTGCACCCACGCCCTTCCTGATGATTGCGCGCACCTACTGGAAGCTGTTGTCCCAGGCCGGCCATGAGGAGCTCAGCTCAGCGCTGGGCGCCCATCGCGATCTGGTTCGCGCGGCTGCGGGTCCCTCGCCGGTGCCGGCCGTGGTGCGCACCCTGGCGGCTGCGGTGGAGGGCTGGGCCGCACATCTCACCCCGGACGGCCAGGTCCTGGAGGTGTGGCCTCGGGATCGCAGCGCATCGGCTCGACAGGCCGCGGAGGAGATGGGCCACCTTCGCACAGCCGGCCCGCACTCCTCGGCCACTTTCCCCATCGAGGGGGAGGACGTCGTCCTCCAACCGCTGAGCAGTCGCGGCCGCCTGACCGGATATGTGGCCACCGGATGCCCGCGTCCGATGCGGGCGCATGACCAGCAGTTCGTCCTGACTGCGTGCTCACTGCTGGCCCTGCAAAGTGAGCAGTACCGCCGAGGCATCGCCGGCCCGCGCAATTCGCGCGCCTGTGTGGCCAGGCTGGTGACGACTGGGTATGTCGATGCCGCACGTTCGCTCTCTGGTGACCTGGGTCTGGAGGCCCTTCCCTCCTCGGTGCGGATTCTGGCCGTGGTGGGCCTTGGCGAGGGGCGCGGGGACGACCTGCAGGACGCTGTTGAGCAGGCGTTGCCGCCGCGCCGCAGTCAGGTGTTGGCGATTGGCGGGTCCGACGACCTGTGGGTGCTGCTGCGGGACAGCGATGTGCCCGCGGTCCTGAACGGCGTACGCCGGTTCGTCATCTCGCAGGCCCCCGGAGCCCGCGGCGTCGTCTCGGAACTCGCGCCCCTGGCAGAGGTCGTACGGCATTCAGGGCTCGTGCAACAGGGGCTGACCGTGGTGCAGCCTGGCCAACTGCGAGACCTGGCTGAGCGTGACCGTGGCATTCTCGACGGCGAGATGGTCGACCTGGGGCCGATTGTCGACTACACGCGCGCTGATCTCGTCCGTTCTGTCGTGGTCTATCTGCGCCACCGTGGTCGGTGGGAGGACGCCGCCCGGGATCTCGGCATTCACCGCAACACGCTTCGGCATCGGATCGGTACGGCAAGCCGGGTTATGAGCGCGGACCTGAACGATCCAGACGTGGCTAGCCGGCTGTGGCTGGCGTTGCGGGCCGCTGGCCTCGCCTGATGTTGGCGTCGCCTTGAATGGCAACCGGTCCAGGGGCTCTGACGCAGGTGTGGGCCGTGGTCAGGACTGTGACCAGCGAAGTCTGCGGTGTTCGGCTCCCTCTCGAATTGGTCGAAGGCGGGGGACAGTCTGGAGATTCTTGGGACTGCTTGCTCATGGGCGTGACACCTGCGATGTGGTCGCCGGGTCGAGACCTGGCGGTCGACCGACATGGCCGAGAGCGGAACCGCGGACCCTGTTCGGACCTCCTGCGCGCCGGCTGCGGGCGACTGGGGGACGTGAGGTCGAGGTCGAGCAGCGCCCTGAATCTGAAGGATGCCGGCTCGATGCTGCCTCGTTTCCTTTCCCAGACATGGCCGGGGCGAGACCGGGTCCGTAGGCTGTCCCCTGACCCTTGCGACAGGAGGCGATGTCTGTGAGCGTGGCTGGGCCGAAGTTCGATCTCGTGGTTGCCGCCAACCGTCTCCCCCTCGACCGGGTGGTCGACGACAACGGCGAGTCCACCTGGCGGC
>DAITND010000063.1:0-13485 GCA_036834825.1 Dermatophilaceae bacterium | reverse complement strand
TAGAGCGCCGCCCTCCGGAGGCGGAAGCGCAGGTTCGAATCCTGCCGGGGGCACCAGTATTATGCACCCCTGCCGTGGCAACAGATTCCGGCGTAAAGTTCTTGGCAGAAGTTCTGAGTTTGCTGCCAGTTTTTCGAGTTTCGCCAAGACTCGAAGGGAAACCAGATGGCCCCGCAGACGATGGGGTTCGAAAGCCTGCTGGAGGCGGTCCCTGATGCCCTGGTGGGGGTGGACACGTCCGGGGTGATCCGGTTCCTCAATCACCAGACGGAATCGATGTTCGGCTATCAGCGCGACGACCTCATCGGCGCATCCCTGGAGACGCTGGTTCCAGGGTCTGCCCGGCAGGTACACCCGGCGCACCGGCAGGCCAACAACCCGGCGCCCAGGACTCGACCCACGGGGACCGACGTGAGGCTGAGCGGACGGCGAGCCGATGGCACCGAGTTCCCGGTCGATATCGTCTTGTCCCCCATGGACGGCGGGGGCGGCGCCTTGGTGCTCGCAGCAATGCGCGACGTGACCAACTACCGCAAGGCGGAATGGGATCGTCGCCGCCTGGCTGCCACTGTCGAGCATTCCGACGATGCCATATTCAGCCAGACGCCCGAAGGGGTTGTCACGACCTGGAACCCGGCCGCCGAGAGGATCTACGGCTACTCCCGCCAGGAGATGATGGGCAAGTCCGTCGATCTCCTCAGTCCCAAGGATCGAATCGAGGAGACCAGCTCCATCCTGGCCAGGATCCGGGGCGGAGAGTCTGTCGACCACGTTGAGACGGTCCGTATCCGAAAAGACGCAACAGCGGTCACGGTCTCGCTGACCGTCTCACCGATCCGCGACGAGAACGACGCGATCGTAGGCGCATCGGTGAACGCCCGCGACGTGACCGAGCACAGGGAGGCGGTCAGGGCCGCCCAACGCATGGCCTCGATCGTCGAACACTCCGACGATGCCATCATCAGCAGCACCCTGGACGCCATCATCACGAGCTGGAACCCGGCCGCCGAGAGGTTGTACGGCTACGCCAGCGACGAGATCATCGGCAGGTCCACCCAGGCAGTGACTCCCAAGGATCGACCCGACGAGATCAGGAACATCCTGAGCAGGGTCAGGGCCGGTCAGCCTGTCGAACACTTTGAGACCATGCGTGTCCGAAAGGACGGGACGGTGTTCCCGGCCTCGCTCACCGTCTCACCGATCCTCGATACGGACGGGACGGTCGTCGGCGCATCCGTGATCTCCCGCGACGTGACCGAGCAGATGCAGGCGCTGCAGGCCGCCCAACGTTTGGCGGCGATCGTCGAGCACTCTGACGATGCCATCATCAGCAACACACTCGATGGCGTTGTCGCCACCTGGAACCCGGCCGCCGAGAGGCTATTCGGCTACCCAAGCGACGAGGTCATCGGCAAGTCCGCCGGCATCATCATGCCCGCCGGTTACGACAACGAGATCCCCGACTCCCTGGCCAAGCTCAAGGCCGGCCAGCCTGTGGTGCGCCTGGAAAGCCCCCGGGTCCGAAAAGACGGAACGGTGATACCCGTCTCGCTCACGGTCTCTCCCATACACGACATCCACGGCCAGATCGTCGGCGCATCGACGATCGCGCGCGACCTGAGCGAACAGAAACGTACGTTCGAACTCGCCCGGTCCATGATCGAGGCGAGCCTGGACTCATTTGTCGCGATCAGCCCCGAAGGCAAGATCACCGACGCCAACGAGGCCACAGTCAAGCTCACCGGGGTCCCCCGCGACAAGCTCATCGGCACCTCCTTCTCCGACTACTTCACCGACCCGAAGAAGGCAGAAGAGATCTACCAACAGGTGTTCACCGAAGGAATGGCCGTGGACTACCCGCTGACCCTGCGCGGCCGCGACGGGCACAAGACGCTCACCGAGGTTCTGTACAACGCCTCGGTCTTGCGCGACGAGCGGGGAAACGTGGTCGGCGTCTTCGCCGCCGCCCGCGACGTGACCAGACAGGTGGCCGCCCAGAGGGAGCTCGTCGGGCAGCAAGCCAGGGAGCTGGACCGGCTGGCAGAGCTCGAGCGGTTCCAGCGGTTGACCGTCGGACGTGAACTCAAGATGATCGAGCTCAAGAGGGAAGTCGAGTATCTCAAGGAGTATGGCCAGGCCGATGGAGGTGAGCCAGGTGACCACCGCTGAGACGACTACTCAACAGCACACCCACGCAGCCCAGGCACTGGAGGCAGCCGACGAGGCGGGCTACACGCAGGCAATCCTCAACATTCTGAGCGACGCGGGAGAAGAGCAGAAGAGACAGGGCGACAACCAACGCGCCATGCTGAACATCCTGGAGGATCTCGAGACCGAGAAGACCCGACTCGAATCCACCCAGAAGGCCCTCATCAACATGCTGGACGACCTTGCAGTCGAGCGGAACAAGGTCGACATGACCAACATCGAGCTGCGGGAGGTCAACGAGGCCATGCGGAGCTTCATCGCCACCGCCGCCCACGACCTGCGCTCGCCGCTGGCGTCGATGGTTGGCTTCTCCTCGCTCCTGTCGAAGAACTGGGCAACGCTCAGTGAGGAGAAGCGGCTACAGTTCGTCACCACGGTTGACCGTCAATCCCACAAGTTGACCTATCTCGTCAACGACCTACTGACTTTGTCGAGCATCGAGGGCGGTGTGTTGAGCACCCAGCCGGAGCTGATCGTGTTGTCGGAGGCCATCAGCCAATGCCTCGTGGCCAGCGGCAGGGACACCGCGGGCGTGTCGGTGTCCTGTTCACCGGATCTGGTGGTCTGGGTCGATCCTTCCCACCTGGGACGGATGATCGACAACTACCTGCAAAACGCCTTGAAGTACGGCGAGCCGCCGGTGCGGATCGAGGCGAGCCAGCTGGAGGACATGGTCGAGATCAGGGTCGTCGATCATGGGCCGGGCGTGCCGCACGAGTTCGCGACCAAGTTGTTCGGCAAGTTCGCCAGGGCTGACATCCCGAGCACGAGGGGAAAGAAGGGCACCGGCCTGGGGCTGTCGATCGTGCGCGGACTGGCCGAGGCCAACGGCGGTCGGGCTACCTTCCAGCCCAACGTTCCCCACGGCTCGTGTTTCATGCTCTTGCTGCCCAAGAACCCTGGGACGCGCCCGACAGAGGAAAGGTAACGCCGATGAAATCCGTCGTCATCGTCGAGGACGACCCGGACATCCAGTCCCTGATCGCGACCATCTTCTCCATGGATCCCCGCTTCTCGGTGGCCGGGCTGGCCGACTCGGCCGAGCAGGCCGTTGAGCTTGCACGAACCAAGGAACCGGAGATCATCGTCCTTGATGACCGTCTTGCAGGGGAGCTGAGGGGCCTCGAAGCCGTGCCGCAGTTGAAAGCGGCGGCTCCAGGGGCGAAGATCATCCTTTTCACTGCCCACCCCGACCTCCAGGCCCGAGTTGTCAATCAGCCGGCCGTAGACGCGTTCTTGCTCAAGACCGAAACCGGTGAATTACTCCCCCTGGCTCAGCAGCTGACCAACATGTTGTCACTACTGTGAGAACACAGTGAAACTCCCCAGATGAACCCAGCGAGACCGAACGAGGCGAGTCCGATGAGCAGTGTCGATTCCCGGGATGTGGACAAGGACGGTGTCGACTCGCCGAAGTCGCCGAACTCGGCGAAGATCCTCGTCGTCATCGAGGACGACCCTGACGTCCAGTTCCTCATAGAAGCCATCTTTGGCATGGATCCTCGTTTCGGCCTCCTTCACGTCACGGAGTCCGCCGAAGAGGCCCTCGAGGCGCCACCCACATCCGAACCGGGGATCATCGTGCTGGATCACGGCCTGGCCGGACCGCTGCCCGGCCTCGCCGCCGCGCCGTTGCTCAGAGAGCGGGCTCCGCAGGCGAAGATCATCATGTTCACGGCCCATGCCGCGCTCCAGGCCCGCGCCGACAATGAACCCTCCATCGACGCGTTCCTGCTCAAGACGGAGTCGGAGAAGCTCCTGCCCCTGGCCCAGCAGCTGACCGGCCTGGGTCCGGCGCCCGCCTCATACTCCCCGACCACCGCGGGGGCCGGGGTCAGCGCCGGCTGGAGTCCGTCACCTCGCCGACCAGCTCCTCCAGCACGTCCTCCAGGAACACCACGCCACTGACATTGCCCTCGGGGTCCACGACCCGGGCCAGGTGGGCTCCGGTGTGCTGCATCGTCGCCAGCACGTCCTCGACCTCATCGCCGGAGCGCACGGTGGCCAGGCTCCGCACCCGTTTGAGGGGCACCGGCGCCCTGCGCTGAGCTTCATCGGCATACAGGATGTCCTTCAGGTGCAGGTAGCCGACGACCTCGCCCGCCGCATCGGTGATGACGAAGCGGGAGAAGCCGCACTTGGCCACCAGCCGCTCGACTTCGTCCGGGGTCGCGCCGAACGACAGAGTCACCAGCGCACTGAGCGGCACTGCGACGTCCCCGGCAACCCGGTCGCTGAACTCCAGGGCCCGCCGCGCAAGACCATGGCGTTCGAACTCGATCAGGCCCTCACGATGACTCTCGGCAACAATGAGCTGGACCTCATCGGCGGTGAAGGCCGAGGTCAGCTCGTCTTTGGGCTCGATACCCAGAGCCCGGACCATTGCCTTCGACAGACCCACCATCAGCCGAATCACGGGCCTTAGTGCTCTGCTGACGAACAGCAACGCGGGCGCCAGCAGCAGGGCCGCCTGCTGGGGACCGGCGATGGCGAGGTTCTTGGGGACCATCTCACCGATCACGACGTGCAGGTAGGCCACGATCAGCAAGGCGACCAACAGCGCGATGATGCGGCTGAGCGAGTCTGAGAGGCCAAGCCGGAGCAACGTCGGCGAAATCATCTCGTGCAGCGCCTGCTCGGCCACGGCTCCCAGCCCCACCGAACAAAGCGTGATCCCCAGCTGAGCGGTGGCCAGCAGGGACGCCACCTGCTCGAGGGCCTGCAGACTGACCTTGGCGCGTTTGCTTCCGGCCTGCGCCAGCGGCTCGAGCCGCGAGCGCCGGGCGGTCATCACTGCGAACTCGGCGCCGACGAAGAACGCGTTGCCCAGGAGCAGGAACAGCGAGAGCCATAGCGCGGCCGCGTGACTCATCCGGGCTCGCCTCCACCCAATCGCTGGCTCGACCGGTCATCGCCGTCCTCGCCAGACCCCTGCGGCAGTGGGGTGAGCCGAAGCCGATCGACGCGACGGCCGTCCATGACGTGGACCTGCAGGCTCCAGCCGGTCACGAAGACCTCGTCGCCGACCACCGGCACCCGCCCAAGACATGCCATGACATAGCCGCCGATCGTCTCGTATGCCGGCCCGTCCGGAACCGGCGCGCCCAGCCGGTCGCGCACCTCGTCGGGCCGCCAGAGACCAGGCACCGTCCAGGACCCGTCGGTGCTGATCCGTCCGGTGGTGCGGGTTCGATCGTGCTCGTCGCTCACCTCACCGACGATCTCCTCGATAACGTCCTCGAGGGTCACGATGCCTGACGTCCCGCCATACTCGTCGACGACCACGGCGATCTGGTGCTTGGCTCCGCGCAACATCAGGAGCAGCGGGTCGAGCCGGATCGTCTCTGGCACCATCAGCGCGTCGACCATGAGCGCCGAGACCGGCACGTCGCGGCGGCGTTCGTGAGGAACGGCGATGGCACGCTTGACATGGACCACACCGTCCACGTCGTCCCAGTCATCGCCGGTGACGGGGAAGCGCGAATGACCGGTGGTTCTGGCCAGCCTCACCACGTCCTCCGAGGCTGCGGTTCGTTCGATGGAGGTGCAGCGAACCCGAGGCGTCATGACGTCGGCCGCGGTGCGGTCTCCAAAACCCAGCGATCGGGTCACCAGCCGCGCCGTGCCCTCGTCCAAGGTGCCCGCCTCGGCCGAACGACGCAGCAGCGACGCGAGTTCCTGAGGGGTTCGGGCAGCGGAGAGTCCCTCGCGTGGGGTGATGCCAAATGCCTTGAGCACCAAGTTCGCCGAGCCGTTGAGCACGATGATGAGCGGCTTGGTGACCACCGAGAAGACGCGCACCGGCACGGCGACGAGCTTGGCACTTCGAAGTGGCGCGGAGATACCGAGGAACTGCGGCAGCAGCTCGCCGAACAGCATCGAGAACAGGGTCGCAATGACCAGGGCGATGGCTGTGGCGGTGGGCTGGACCGCCGACCCCGGGACGCCCACGGCGCTCATGGGGCTGCGCAGCAACCTGCCAAGCGAGGGCTGGGCGAGGTAGCCGAGAACCAGGGTGGTCAAGGTGATGCCGACCTGGGAGGCGGACAGCTGCGTTGAGAGCTGAGCCAAGGAGGCAAGGACCGGCCTGGCTGCGGTGTCCCCCGCGTCGATGGCCTGCTGGACGGTCGTCTTGTCCAGGGCCACGAACGCGAACTCCGCGACGACGAAGACGGCGGTCCCGATGGTCAACCCGACGCCGGCAAGAACCAGCAACCACTCCGTCATAGTGCCTCCATCCTAGGGCGGGGAATTCGCCCGGTGCCCCTGAGCGGCTACCGTGTGCCCCTGACTCCACTCGTGCCCGGTATCCAGTTGGGCTTGATATCTCTTCTCCCAAGGCTGGCTACATGAGAACCGACACGATTCCGGCACCGAGCATCCCGACACCGAGCTCGGTGTCGGGACCGAGGTGGCGCGCCATGGTGATGGCCCTGATGTTGTTGGCCGGCGGGTTCTCCATTGCGGGGATGGCTGTGCCGACCACGGCCAGTGCCGCCACGATGGCGGTCGAGCAGTGCAACGGCCACGGGCCGGGGGCTGCGGGCGCGACGACGGCGATGAAGTGCACCGTGACCGTGGTCAACACGATCAGTGGCACGACCACCTACTCCCGCACGACCGTGACGCGACTGTGCACGCTCGGCCCCTGCTCCACCCCCAACGGCACGTTCACGGCCGACTCGGTCAGCCTCGTGACCGACATCAAGCAGTGCAACACCTCGGACAACGATGCGTCGCACGCGATCAAGTGCTATGTCAACGTCGTCAACAACATCGGCAGGGACACCCCCAATGCACAGCCCCTGGCGGCCCCGACGGTCAACCAGTGCGTGGGCTCAGGCACAGGCGGCGGAGGCGTGGTGAACTGCGCCCCCTCCCATGTCACCGGTGGCATGCTCACCCAGTGCAACGGCTCCGGCAACGGTGGAGGCGGCAAGGTGCACTGCACGGTCGACCCCCAGTCCAAGGTCAGCGGCGCGATCCCGATCAAGATCAGCCAGTGCAACGGCAGCGGGAACGTAGGCGGATCCGCGGTGACCTGCAATGCCAGCGTCATCACCAGGATCAGCGACATCGCCGCGACCGCGATCCCGACGGCGACCTCGACCCCCACCCAGACCACGACCGCGTCCGCGGCCCCGACCTCAGCCCCACCGACGTCCTCACCGGCCGTGTCCGGTGCCGCCAACACCGCGGCTGCCTCGACCTCTGGCGGGCAATCTGGTCTGCTGATGCTCGGCGCCGCCGTGGTGCTCGTCGCGGCCGTCGGCACACTGCTCTACCGCAGGTATGCTCCAGCCGGTTTCTTGCGGCGGTTTGCCCGAAAGCACTAATCGCCGGGCGATCCACCGGTGCTCACCAGAGGTAGCCATGATTGGCTGTCCACATGAAGCGCTCGGGGTGGACTCATGACGGATGACTCGAAACCGCAGATGCGCGTCGAGGTGGCCGACCTCACCAAGAAGTTCGGCTCACTGACGGCGGTCGACAACCTCAGCTTCTGCGTCGAGCCTGGCCGGATCACCGGCTTTTTGGGACCGAACGGAGCCGGAAAGACCACGACGTTGCGGATGTTGCTGGGCCTGGTCCGACCGACCAGCGGCAGCGCGACGATCGGCGGCCAGGCGTACGGCCACCTCCGGACGCCGCAGCACGTCGTCGGCGCGGCACTCGAGGCCACCAACTTCCATCCGGGCCGCTCCGGACGTGACCACCTTCGGGTGATGGCCGATACGGCCCACGTCGACACCAAGCGCGTCGACGAGATGCTCGAGCTGGTCGGCATCCCCGCTGCAGCGCGCCAGCGGGCCGGCGGCTATTCCATGGGGATGCGCCAACGGCTGGCGCTGGCGGGCGCACTGCTCGGCGACCCCCAGGTGCTCCTGCTGGACGAACCCGCCAACGGCCTGGACCCCGAAGGCATCCGTTGGCTTCGGATGCTGCTGCGCCATCTGAGCGGTCAGGGCAAGACAATCCTGATCTCCAGCCACATGCTCGCCGAGGTGGAACAGACCGTCGACGACGTCGTCATCATCGCCAACGGCAAGCTCATCCGGCAGGGAGCCATCAGCGACCTGCCGACCGAGCACGTCTCGACCGTCCGCACCAGCGAGCCGCAACAGCTGATCGCGGCACTGACCACGGCCGGTCTGCAGGCCACAGCGGCCGACGGCAGCATCCAGGTGATCGGGCGGGACCTCGTCCGTATCGGCGATATCGCCCTGCGCGCCGGACTGCCGATCCACGAGCTGCGAGCCAACGAGAACGACCTCGAGAAGCTCTTCTTCGAGCTCACCAGCGCCGAAGTCAACCGCAACACCGAAGGTGGCGCCTGATGGGCGGCGCGATCACGGCGGAGTTGCGCAAGTTCTTCACCACCCGGATGTGGTGGGGCCTGGCGACCGGTGTCTTCCTTTCCGGCGGCGCGCTCGCGGCGGTCTTCGCGCTGCTGGTGCCCGGCTCCAGAACCCAGGGTCCCGGCGGTCCGGGCGGCCCGCGGTATCCCGGCCTGGACGACCCCACCATGGTCACAACCGTCTACACCGCGGGGCTGAGCATCGCCTACCTGCTCACGCTGACCGTCGGGGTCATGTCGATCGGCTCGGAGTACCGCCACATGACGATCACCAGCACCTTCCTGGCCACACCCAAGCGGGTGCGGGTCATGGTTGCCAAGGTGACCTCGCTGCTGGGTATCGGCGTGTTCTACGGGCTGGTGTTCCTGCTCGGCTCCGTCGGGGTCGGCGGCACCACCATCGCCATCAAGGGTTACTCCCTCTTCCCCGAGGTTGGCACGATCAGCCGCACTCTGGCCCTGAGCCTGCTGGTCCTGGGGTTGTGGAGCCTCATCGGGCTGGGCGCAGGAATCCTGATCCCGAACCAGGTGGCCGCGATCCTCATCGCCGTCGGCGCGGCCTGGATCGTGTTTCCGCTGGCGGGGGTCTTGCTGGGTTTCGTCAGCTGGGGCAAACCGATCGTCCCGTACCTGCCCAGTGAAGCGACATCGGCAATGGTCGGAGCGCTCAATACCAACAGCAATGTCGAACTGTTGTCGTGGTGGGCCGGTGCGCTGGTTCTGGTGGCCTACGCCGCGGTCCTGGCCGGCATCGGCTCGCTGCTGACGATCCGCCGCGACGTGACCTGACCCGGCCCGACCCAGCGTGGGGTCGTCTGCAAGGGCCGGTTCCGGGCCCCGACCAAGTCGCGGTCACCCCGCAGCTGGGTCGACGGCCCGAGTGGGTCGTATCTTCCCCGCGAATAGGGATGGGGCTTCATCGGGGATACAGTCTCGCCTCTGTGGCTCTTGCCAGAGGCTGGACCAGCAAAGGATCGGAAATGGCCTTCCCACCAAACAAGCTGCACCTGCCAAACCTGCGTTTGGGTATCGCGGCGGTTGCGGCCCTCGGCCTGCTTGCCGCGATCCCGGCAAGCGCCCAGGCGGCGTCAGCGCCGGTGCCGCTGGGCAAGGCGGACAGCTTCGTGGTCCTGGCCGGCAAGACCATCACCAACACCGGGGCGACCACCCTCAACGGGGACATCGGGTTGACCCCCGGCTCAAGCATCACCGGTATGCCGCCACTGGTTCTGCACGGCGCCTCCCACGCGGCCGACAATGTTGCGCTTCAGGCCCAGGCCGCCCTGAAGACCGCCTTTGACAACGTCGCCGGCCAGAAGCCGGCCACGGCGATCCCCAACGAACTGGGCGGTTCGAAGCTGGTGCCCGGCGTCTACAGCTCGGGGGTATTCGCGATCCACAAGACCCTGACGTTGGACGCCGCCAATCACCCGAACGCCATCTTCGTCTTCCAGTCCGCCGCCACGCTCGACGCCGGCGCAGGCAGCCAGGTCAAGCTGATCAGAGGCGCCTCGCCCTGCAACGTCTTCTGGCTGGTCAGGAGCTCAGCGACCCTGGAAACCACCGCCAACTTCAGCGGCAACATCCTGGCCTTGACCGACATCCACCTGCGAACCGGCGCGACCGTCGTAGGCCGGGCACTGGCCCGGACCGGCGAAGTCACGCTGGACTCGAACACCATCACCAACTCGTCCTGCAGGGCGATGCCCGTGTCGTCGGCCGCCAAGCCAACCGCCCAGGTCACACAGGTCCCGACCGGGCCGGTTCGCACCGGTGACGGCAGCACCAGCGGTGGCGGCAATGACACGCGGGGCCTGTTGGCCGGCGCGCTGCTGCTCGCTGGGGTCGGCGCAGCCAGGGTCGTGGCTGTACGTAGGCGTCGTCGCGTAGACGCCTGAGGAACCGCGGCCTCGTGCGGCACCACTTCGTGAGCAGCCGCCCACCCCTGGCCCGCTGCACACCGATGGTGACGGCGGCGGCGCTGCTCGCCACCATCACCATCGGTACCACCGCATGTTCGGGTCAAAGCGGTGCCGCGGTGGCACCGCCGGTTTCGTCGACAAGCCGGGTTCGGGGATCAACCCCGCCCGTGCCCAGTTCCAGATCGTCGCGGGCCGTCAAGGCCTCGTACCTGGCTAGGTCCTCGCCGGTCCGCCTGCAGATCGCCTCGATCGGCGTGGACTCCGCCTTGATGGCCCTCGGCCTGCGCGCTGACGGATCGATGCAAGTCCCTCCGGGAGGCTTCCCAGCCGGTTGGTACACCGGTGGGCCGACCCCGGGCGAGCTGGGTCCGGCGATCATCGCGGGCCATGTCGACTGGAACGGGCCAGGGGTCTTCTTCAGATTGCACAATCTGAAGAACGGCGACGAGGTCAGCATCACCCGAGCAGACGGCAGCAAGCCGGTGTTCCGCGTCACGCGGGTTGCCCAGTTCCGCAAAGACCGGTTTCCCACCAAGCTGGTGTACGGCAACATCGACCACGCTGGACTGCGGGTGATCACCTGTGGTGGATCATTCAACAGCCAGTCGGGCGGTTATGAGGACAACATCGTCGCCTTCGCCGATCTCGTCGCACCCACGCGATAGTCATGTGAGCAGGCTGTGTGGCCCTGACCACAAGGCGCTGATCTGGAATGCGCGGGGCGCCCTGAGCGTTAGGCTGGGCATCACGTCTGACTCTCGCCATCGCGTGTTTCCCACCATTGTCGACGCTACGAAAGAGGCGTATTAGCTGTGCCTGCCCAGCCACCCAGCAACAACCCCATGGCGGACTTCGGCCCGAACGAGTGGCTCGTGGATGAGCTCTACCAGCAGTATCTGGCAGACAAGAACTCGGTGGACCAGGCCTGGTGGGAGTTCTTCGCCGACTACCAGCCCAGCGATGGTGCCAAGAGCAAGGGCAGCGGCAACGGTGCACCAACGGCCCCGCGGAGCGTGGAACCCCAGCCCTTCGTCACCCCTGCTGCGCCGGTTGCGGGCCCTGCACCCAGCCCGCCGGCACCCGCCAAGAAGCCAGCGGCCAAGACTGCCCCCAAGCCGCGTGACATCCCCCCGGTCAAGCCCACCGGCCCGCTCACCGACGACGACGTGCAGCCGTTGCGGGGAGCCGCCGCCCGCACCGTGACCAACATGGAAGCCAGCCTGAGCGTGCCGACCGCGACGAGCGTGCGCGCCATCCCGGCCAAGCTCCTCATCGACAATCGGGTGGTCATCAACAACCATCTGCACCGCAGCCGCGGTGGCAAGGTCAGCTACACCCACCTGATCGGTTTCGCGCTCATCAAGGCCCTGGCCCTGATGCCGCAGATGAACCGAGGCTTCGTCGAGAAGAACGGCAAGCCGGCCCTGATCACCCCTGCCCACATGAACCTCGGCCTGGCGATCGACATGGCCAAGCCGGATGGCACCCGTACCCTGCTCGTGCCCGCCATCAAGGCGAGCGAGGCGATGGACTTCGCGCATTTCTGGACGGCATACGAGGACGTGGTCCGCAAGGCGCGCACCAACAAGCTCACGGTCGAGGACTTCCAGGGGACCACGATCAGCCTGACCAACCCCGGCGGCATCGGCACCGTCCACTCCGTGCCCCGTCTGATGTCCGGCCAGGGCGCCATCATCGGCGTCGGTGCCCTGGAGTACCCAGCCGAGTGGCAGGGTGCCAGCCAGGAGACACTGAACCGCAACGCGGTCAGCAAGATCATCACGATCACCTCGACCTACGACCACCGCATCATCCAGGGTGCGGTGTCCGGTGAGTTTCTGCGGGTCCTGCACCAGCTTCTCCTGGGCGAGTACAACTTCTACGGCGAGATCTTCGAGTCGTTGCGGATCCCCTACGAGCCGATCGCCTGGGTTCAGGACATCACGGCCAGCCACGACGAGGACATCAACAAGACGGCTCGCGTGCAGGAGCTCATCCACGCCTACCGCGTGCGCGGCCACCTCATGGCCGACACCGACCCGCTGGAGTACCGCCAGCGACATCACCCCGACCTCGATGTCTCCACCCATGGCCTGACTCTGTGGGACCTAGAGCGCGACTTCGCCACCGGCGGCTTCGGCGGGGCACCGCTGATCAAGCTGCGCAAGATCCTGGGCATCCTGCGCGACGCCTACTGCCGGACCGTGGGCGTGGAGTACATGCACATCCAGGACCCCGAGCAGCGCAGGTGGATCCAGGCCAAGGTCGAGACACCCCACGCCAAGACCTCGGCCGACGAGCAGCTGCGGATCCTGAGGCGGCTCAACTCCGCCGAGGCCTTCGAGACGTTCCTGCAGACCAAGTTCGTGGGACAGAAGCGCTTCAGCCTCGAGGGTGGCGAGTCGGTGATTGCCCTGCTCGACCGGATCCTGTGCCGGGCCGCCGGCGAGGGCATGGACGAGGTCTGCATCGGTACGTCGCACCGTGGCCGCCTCAACGTGCTGGCCAACATCGCGGGCAAGTCCTACAGCCAGATCTTCCGTGAGTTCGAGGGCACCCAGGACCCCAAGTCGGTCCAGGGCTCGGGCGACGTGAAGTACCACCTCGGCACCGAGGGCATGTTCGTCTCCGAGGACGGGGCCAAGACCAAGGTCTACCTTGCCGCGAACCCCTCACACCTGGAGGCCGTCAACCCGGTTCTCGAGGGCATTGTGCGCGCCAAGCAGGACAGGCTCGACCTCAAAGGCGAGGCGTTCACCGTCCTGCCGTTGCTGCTGCACGGTGATGCCGCGTTCGCGGGTCAGGGGGTCGTTGCCGAGACGCTCAACCTCTCCCAGCTGCGCGGCTACCGCACCGGCGGCACGATTCACGTCGTCATCAACAACCAGGTCGGATTCACCACCTCGCCGTCAGCATCACGCTCCTCGGTCTACTCCACGGATGTGGCGCGGATGATCCAGGCGCCGATCTTCCACGTCAACGGTGACGACCCCGAGG
>DAITND010000062.1:0-13719 GCA_036834825.1 Dermatophilaceae bacterium | reverse complement strand
AGGGCTCGATTCGCGTTGTGACAGCAGTGCCGAGCTGTACGGTCCGGCTCACGGTGCAGAGGCGGTCGTGCGACCGCTGCACGGCCTCGGGCAGGAGCGCCCGTGCGGCGTCCCCGCCCTCGCCGTCGGGGAACTTCAACCGGAAGGTCACTGACAGCTCTTCCATTCGGTTGCCGCCCTCGTCGCGCATCTTGTCCCCGTCGACCTGCACCACGAACGACTCCGGCTCGGCCCGGCGCGTCGTGAAGACGTCGACGTCGACCGCAGTGCATCCGCCGATGGCTGCGAGTAACAGCTCGACGGGCGTGAAGTCGTCCACGTCGCCCGTGCCGAAGTCGAGGGTGCCGCCGCGACCGTTGACCGCGGTGTAGCGGCCGGCCGACGTGCGGGTGATGGTCACGGTTCGATGCGCGTCAGAAGCCATTCCCCTACTCTGCCAGAATCAACGACCAGGCACTGAAGGGCCCGGTTTGCTGTTCCGGCCCGCATCCGGTTGCTGTGGGGCTGCGTCTGCCAGGTTGACAGCTGCCCACGATGAGCTCTCCTGACGGAAGGGATCGTGCCCGCGTTCACTCCGGCTGGAAAGCGAACGGCGTCACGTCCACCTTTTCATCGCGCGGGCGCAACCTCTACTGTTCCGTCCGCCCCTGTTGGGCGAGACTCCCCGGCGCACAAACGAGGTGATCACCACCACTGAATCCACAGTCCTGTCAGCGGTCGGTCGTAGCCTTCGGAGGTGCGCTTCATACATACCTCTGACTGGCACCTGGGGCGGTCATTCCACCGGGTGGGGCTGCTCGATGCCCAAGCCCGCTATCTGGACCACCTGGTCGACGTGGTCAAATCAGAGGGAGTCGACGCGGTGCTCGTGTCGGGTGACGTCTATGACCGTGCACTGCCCGCCCCCGACACGGTGGAACTGCTCTCGGCCGCGGTCACCCGGCTTATCGACGCGGGCGCTGTCGTCGTCCTGTCCAGCGGTAACCATGACTCGGCGATCCGTCTTGGCTTCGCTTCGGACCTTCTGGCCCGGGCGGGGCTTCACATCCGGACCAGTCTTGACTCGGTGGGGATGCCGGTGATGATCAAGGACGTCGACGTCTACCCGTTGCCCTATCTCGAGCCGTCTGTGGCGGCCGATGTGATGGGCGCGCTGGAACGCACCCACGCGGCGGTGCTGAGGGCGGCTATGGACCGGGTTCGCGCCCAGGCGCTCTCCCGACCTGGCTGCGCAGTGGTGATGGCTCATGCCTTCGTCACCGGCGGGGCTACCAGCGAGTCCGAGCGGGACATCAGTGTCGGCGGGGTTTGCGCGGTCCACCCGGAGGTGTTCGCGGAGGCGGACTACGTGGCACTGGGCCACCTGCACGGTCCACAGCGCATCTCCGAGACCGTTCGATACTCGGGCTCGCCGATTGCGCTGTCATTCAGTGAGGCCGGCCATCACAAGGGCTCAGTCCTTGTGGACGTCTCGGCGGGGGCCCTGAAGACCCGGTCCATCCCCGCTCCGTTCACCAAGTCGCTTGCCATCTTGCGCGGTGACCTCGAGGAACTCCTGCGCGATCCGCGGCACCGCGGCGCCGAGTCTGCCTACTGCCAGATCACGCTGACCGACACCGTGCGGCCGACGGGCGCGATGGAGCGGTTACGGCGACGGTTCCCCGACACCTTAGTACTGGCGTTCGAACCGGCTGGCGCCGAGGCGATTCCACGCACCAGCACAGCCATGCTGCGCCAGCGCGGCGATCTCGATTTGTGTTGTGACTTTCTCACCCACGTTCGCGGTGGGACGGCGGTCTCCGAGCAGGAGCGTGCTCTGCTGGCCACCGCCGTCGAGCGTTCGCGTGTGGCCCGCGATGACGAGGGACGAGCTTCCGGCACAGGCAATGCCGCGTGAGGCTGCATCGCTTGGCAATCACTGCTTTTGGTCCTTTTCCCGGTTCAGAGGAGGTTGATCTCGACGCCCTAGCGTCTTCGGGTCTGTTCCTGATCCACGGCCCCACCGGCGCTGGCAAGACAAGCATCCTGGACGCCATCTGTTTCGCCCTGTATGCCGCCGTTCCCGGCGCCCGAACCGGCGCGCGGGCCAGCCTGCGAAGCGACCATGCTCCCGAGGGGGCCATCCCCGAGGTGACCCTGGACTTCACGGCCGGCGGGCGCCGTCTGCGGGTCTGCCGGTCGCCGGACTTCTCTCGACCGAAGAAGCGTGGCATCGGGGAGACCACCGTTCCGGCGAGGGTGGTCCTCGAGGAGCTGGTGGGCGCGGGCTGGGTGAATCTCGGGACGCGCAACGACGAGGTCGCCATGGTGCTCAAGGAGATCCTCGGCATGGGCTTGGAGCAGTTCATCAAGGTCGTGCTTCTGCCCCAGGGAGACTTTGCGGCCTTTCTGCGAGCGAGCCCTGATGAGCGTCGTTCGGTGCTGGAGAAGTTGTTCGACACTCAGCGGTTCACTGATGTCGAGACGTGGCTGGCCGCACGCCGTCGTCAGACGACTGCAGCCGTCGGCGCCGCACGTGGCACGCTCTCGACCGACCTGTTGCGGGTGGACGACGTGATCGCGCGTCTGGACGAAGGCGACGACATCATCGCTCCGGACTGGTCGGAGCTGTTTCATCCTGAGGCCGACGCGGTGCCCCAGGCCGGCGCCTCGCCGAACGTGGACTCAGTGCTGCGAGCGCTCACTGCGGCAGTCCAGGAGCGCGCCAGCGCTGCTTTGGCCGGTGTTGAGGTCGCCGGTTCCGTGGTCGTTCGGACGCAGGCCGCCGTCCAGGAAGGCGCCGCGGTCCTGCGTTATCAGGAGACGGCGCATGAGGCTCGAGCTCGGCTCTGCGCGTTGGACGAGCAACGAGGGGCCTATCTGGATGCCGCGCACCGCGTTGAGCTTTCGGAGCGCGCAGGTGCCGTTAGCGGTTTCGTCGCGGCAGTCCGCAGTGCCGACCTGACTTGCGATGCAGCGCTGAACGTGGTCGCCCGGCTTCGCGAGCCGCTGGCGCTCATGGTTGAGCACGACCCTTTTGAACACGACGGTGATGAGCACGACGGTGACGTCGCATCGGTGCGTTCGCTGATCGACCAGATGGCTGCTCACAGCGATGCGCTACAGCAGGTCGTTGCCCAAGACCGCCGGGCGCACGCGTTGGCAGAGGAATCGGCTCGGCACACTCAGGCTGCGCTGGTTGCCGATGAGCAGTCCGATGCGCTCGCCCTCCAACGCACCCAGACCGAGGTGCGTCGAGCGGGCGCCGAAGAGTGCCGAGACGCGGGTCGAGCTGCACTGGCGGAGATTCCCGCCCTCGAAGCGCGTCACAAGAGCCTGGCCAGGACTCGGCAGCTTCTCGATGATCAGGAGCGCTCAGTTGGCGAGCTCGAGACGCTCCAACGGCAGTGTGACTCGGCTGGAGGACTCCTGCTGGACATGCGAGAGCGGCTTCTGGACCTGCGTGAGCGAAGGCTCGCTGGGCTAGCAGCTGAGCTGGCAACCGGACTCAAGGCCGGCGACCCCTGCCCGGTCTGCGGATCCTGCGCTCACCCCGCTCCGGCGGTGACAACCGATGCCGTCGGTCCGGCGGATATTCAGTCTGCGGAGGCCGACCAAACTCGCGCCACCGAGGCCCTCAGCCTGCTCAGGTCGGCAGTCTCGGCCGAGCATGCACGCCGAGACGCCAGGGCCGTTGAACTTGCGGCACATTCTGGAGGATCTGGAGAAGAGCTGATGATGGGGGCATCAGCTGTGGTCGATGTTCTGGCTGCCAGTGCCGCCTTCATCGCTGATGCTCAGCGGGCTGCGTCGGCACAGCCCGAGGCGCAGGTTCAGATGGCGGCCCTGGCGATGGATGTGGAGCGGCTCCGGGGGCTCTTCGAGGGCGCGGTCGCCGCCAGAGCGTCGTCTCTCGCGCTGGCGGCCTCGACCCGTGAGCAGTCCAAGACCGCTGGCGCCGAGGTCACGACGCTGCTCGCCAACCATGCCCAGGCTTGCCCCTGCTATACCGGCGAGCTCGCCGCGGTCGCCGCGGTCATCTCGCGGCACCGTCAGACTCTTGATGACCTTCGGTCACTGGCCACCGGGCTCCATGAGCTCGTCACCCAGAGAGCCAACGCGCGTGAGGCATGCCTGCGGCTCTCAACAGCGCTGCAGGCCAATGGTCTCGAGAGCATGGAACAGGCTCAAGTTGCCCTGCTATCGCCTGCGAGTGTCGGCGAGCTCACGGCCCTCTTGCGGACTGCTGAAGAGCAACGCGCGCAGGCAACCGCTTTGTTGGCCCAGGCTGATGTCAGGGCTGCCCTCAAGGTGCCGACCCCCGACGTGGACGCGTTGACAGAGACACATCTGCGGGCGGCAGAATCGCTGACCAATGCCAGCCGGCGGCACACCTTGTCAGAACAGGCCCAGCGAGAGCTGCATGCCCTCGCCCGCAGTGTCCTGGCAGCGTTGGCTGACCTTGGCCCAGCGCAGGAGGAAGCCCGGTTGGTTCTGGAGCTGGCTGACTGTCTCGCCGGTACCAGTGCGGACAACGCGCTGAGGATGCGGCTGTCCTCCTACGTCCTGGCCGCTCGGCTGGCGGAGATCGCGACCCTGGCCAACGAACGCCTAACGACGATGAGTGACGGCCGCTACACCCTGGAGTACACGGACGCCCGGGCCGCAAAGGGAGCCCGCAGCGGTCTCGGCCTACTGGTCAGGGATGCCTGGACCGGGCAGTCGCGGGAGACGTCCTCGCTGTCGGGGGGCGAGTCGTTCATGGCTTCCCTGGCGTTGGCGCTGGGAATGGGCGACGCGGTGCGGGCTGAGGCAGGCGGTTTCGACCTGCAGACGCTCTTCGTCGATGAGGGCTTCGGCTCGTTGGATGAGGAGAGCCTCGAACAGGTGATGGCTGTCCTTGACACCCTGCGCGAGGGAGGCAGGGCGGTCGGCATCGTCAGTCACGTCACGGAGCTGCGGACGCGCATTCCCCACCAGCTGCATGTGCTCAAGCAGCAGGCAGGTTCACGCATCCGCACCGAGGACCACGACTGTCCGGCTGTCTGAACCGCCGCGGCCCGCCCGGCTCAGTCCTCGAACGCCTCAGGGGGCGGACAGGAGCAGATGAGGTTGCGGTCGCCGAAGGCTTCCTCGAGACGCCGTACGGGTGGCCAGTACTTCGAGAGCTTGTCGACACCCGCGGGGAAGGCCGCCAGCTTGCGATCGTAGGGGTGGTCCCACTGTTCGACGAGGCAGGCCGCCGTGTGCGGGGCATGGTGCAGCACGCTGTCCGCCGCCGAGACCTCGCCGCGGGCAACCTGCTCGATCTCGCCGCGGATGGCGATCATGGCATCGCAGAAGCGGTCGAGCTCGATGAGATCCTCGCTCTCGGTCGGTTCCACCATGAGGGTGCCGGCGACAGGGAACGACATGGTCGGTGAGTGGAAGCCATAGTCGATGAGACGCTTGGCCACATCGTCGACAGATACGCCGGTGTCGTGGGTGATCCCTCTCAGGTCGAGAATGCACTCGTGGGCCACGATTCCCTCGTTCCCGGAGTAGAGCACCGGGTAGTGCTCACGCAGTCGGGCTGCGATGTAGTTGGCCGACAAGACGGCGACCTGCGCGGCACGGGTCAGTCCGGCGCCGCCCATGAGCCGAACATAGGCCCAGGAAATCGGCAGGATGCTCGCCGAACCATACGGGGCGCCCGAGACCGGGCCCACGCCCGTGTGCGGGCCGGCTTCAGGGGCGAGTGGGTGGCTCGGAAGATATGGCGCGAGGTGACTGCGCACGGCCACCGGACCGACTCCGGGGCCGCCGCCACCGTGTGGGATGGCGAACGTCTTGTGCAGGTTCAGGTGCGACACGTCGCCGCCGAACTTGCCCAGTTGTGCGAGGCCGATCAGCGCGTTGAGGTTGGCTCCGTCGATGTAGACCTGACCACCCGCGTCGTGCACCAGTTCGCACAGCTCGGTGATCGTGTCCTCGAAGACACCGTGGGTCGAGGGGTAGGTGACCATGATCGCCGCGAGGTTCTCCCGATGAGCCGTGACCTTGGCCCGCAGGTCTTCCATGTCGACCTCGCCGGTCGCGGCAGTCTTGACCACGACGACCTTGAGGCCGGCCATTGTCGCGCTGGCCGCGTTGGTGCCGTGCGCGGAAGCCGGGATCAGGCAGATGTTGCGAGCCGCCTCGCCGCGAGACTCGTGGTACGCGTGGATAGCCAGCAGACCGGTCAGCTCACCCTGTGAGCCGGCGTTCGGCTGGAGCGTTACGGCGTCGTAACCGGTGATCTCGCACAGCCAAGCCTCGAGATCCTTGATCACTGACCGGATTCCTTCGGTCTGGGACGTCGGGGCAAAGGGGTGCAGTCCTGCGAACTCAGGCCAGGACACCGCCTCCATCTCGGTGGTGGCGTTCAGCTTCATGGTGCAGGATCCCAGCGGAATCATGCCCCGGTCGAGCGCGTAGTCCCGATCGGAGAGCTTGCGCAGGTAGCGCAGCATCGCCGTCTCGCTGTGGTGGTTGTGGAACACCGTATGGGTCAGAAAGCCCGACTCACGAATCAGCCTCGGGGGCCAGGTGAGGCTCTCGACGGTGGTCAGGGTCGACAGCTCCGGCACACCGAACGCGGCCAGCACCGCTGACAGGTCCAAGATGTCGGTGGTCTCGTCGGTGCTGATCGAGACGCGATCGGCATCAGCCTGCCAGATATTGACCCCACGGGCGGCAGCCTCGGCGACGACTTCTCTGGCCCGGCCCGGCACCCGGGCCGTGATGGTGTCGAAGAAGTGCTCAGTCTCGACCTCGATCCCGCCCCCGCGTAGACCAGTGGCCAGCGCCGCGGCATGACCATGAACTCGCCGCGCGATTCGGGACAAACCTGCGGGTCCGTGGTACACGGCATACATGGAGGCCATGACGGCCAGAAGCACCTGGGCGGTGCAGATGTTGGAGGTGGCCTTCTCGCGGCGGATGTGCTGCTCACGGGTCTGTAGTGCCAGGCGGTATGCCGGGTGACCGTCTGCGTCAATGCTGACTCCCACAAGACGGCCCGGCATCGTGCGCTCGAGGCCTTCCCGAACGGACATGAAGCCGGCGTGTGGACCACCAAAGCCCATGGGCACACCGAAGCGCTGGCTGCTCCCGACGGCGACGTCGGCGCCCCACTCCCCCGGAGGCGTGACCAAGACCAGGGCAAGAAGGTCGGCTGCGGCGGTCACCAGAGCACCTAGCTCGTGTGCGGCGGCCGCCAGTGCCGACCAGTCACGCAGCTCACCATCGGCGCCCGGGTACTGCACGATGACGCCGAAGACGGCCTTGCCGCCGGCAGCCGTGGTCAGCGCCTCGGCCGTAGTCACCGCGTTCAGGTCGGCGACGATGACAGTCAGACCCAAAGGCTTGGCGCGGGTCTGGATGACGGCGACGGACTGGGGAAACGTGTGTTGGTCAACGACAAGGACAGCGTCAGCGGCGGCCTTGCTCGCGCGGCGCATGACGGCCATGGCCTCCGCGGCGGCGGTGCTCTCATCCAGCAGCGAGGCGTTGGCGATCTTCAGACCGGTGAGGTCGGCGATGACCGTCTGAAAGGTGAGCAAGGCTTCCAGCCGGCCCTGGGAGATCTCAGGCTGGTACGGGGTGTACGCGGTGTACCAGGCAGGACTCTCGAACACGTTGCGCTTAATCACGGCCGGCGTGACGGTGCCGTAGTACCCCAGGCCGATCATCTGGGTCAGCACCGTGTTGCGAGAGGCCAGGGCCCGAAGCTCCCCAATGACGGCTTCCTCGGTGGGTGCCGCATCGAGGCGCAGGGCGCGTTCGCTGCGAATGACTCCCGGCATGGCCGTGTCCAGCATCGCCTCCAGGCTGGGCTGGCCGACAACCTTGAGCATTGCCGCGACATCGCCGTGGTCGGGGCCGATATGCCGGGAAACGAAGTCCGGCTCAACAGTAGGGGTGGAATCGATGGTCACCTGAGGCTCCTCACGCGGGCGGCACGTATCTACCGAGCGGTCATTGCCTCCCCACCTGTCGCCCGAAGGTGGCTTCAAGTTGCCTGCCCGTTGCGGTCCTGGGGCCTGAGAGGTTCCGGGGAGGTTTGCCCCTTCGGCGCCCCATCACCATGGCCTCCTACAGGGAGACTGCACGGCACGGGACTCTCCCGCACGGGTTAATCAGCGACGCCACCATAACACCGGCGAGCCCTCTTGATGTCGTCGCGATGTCTCGCGGTGAAAGCCGACAAGAAGTGGTTGTCAGGCTCAGCCGATCTTGCGTGCCTGCCTGCGATTGGTGAGCTCATCGCCAGGATGAGCAGTGGGGGCCTCGTCCTCGGCGCGCTCACTGGGAAGGGAGGCGAGCACGCCCTCGACCTCGCGCCAGACGTGACCCACGGCAATGCCAAAAACGCCCTGACCGCCCTGTACCAGGTCGATGATTTCCTCGGCCGAGGTGCATTGGTAGACGCTGGCGCCATCGCTCATCAGGGTGATCCGGGAGAGATCCTCGACACCGCGCTCCCGAAGATGGCTGATGGCGACCCGAATCTGCTGCAGAGAGACCCCGCTGTCCAGCAGCCGCTTGACCACCTTGAGGACCAAGATGTCGCGAAACCCGTAGAGACGTTGGGTCCCGGAGCCGGTGGCACTGCGAACGGAGGGCTCGACCAAACCGGTACGGGCCCAGTAGTCGAGCTGCCGGTAGGTGATACCTGCGGCGCTGCAGGCGGTGGGACCGCGGTAGCCGGTATCCTCACGCAGTTCGGGAAGGTCGTCGGTGAACAACAGACCCTGCGCCGCGACTGGGGCAGAACCAGGGTCGTGCCGCGCTTCTCCGGTGGAGTGCACGCTTGCCTCCTTGCGAACTACAGCTTCGTTATTTGTTCTGACGGTACGGCGGAGGGCGGGCGAGCGTCAATCACCACGCATGGCGGCTGGCGTGTCGCACCTTCGTCGCTTCGACTCTCAATGTGCACTAGAGGGTTACTCTTGTCCGGGAGGCCAGGTCTCGGTCTGACCGGGATCGCCGGGGCTGTCGAAGTCCTCTGCCGATACGTGATCCAGGAACTCCCGAAAACGCTCGACCTCGTCGTCCTCCTCGGCTGCGATAGCCACACCGGCCTCGTCCAGGAGACTGTCCTCGACCAGGATCGAGGTGCCGGTGCGAAGTGCCAGAGCTATCGCATCGGAGGACCGGGCACTGACCTCTACAGCCCCGTCAAAGACCAGGGTGGCATGGAAGATGCTGTCCTTGAGTGCGACGATCCGGACCTCGACGAGCTCGTGCCCGAGCTCCTCGATGACGTTCTTGAGCAGATCATGGGTCATCGGGCGCGGCGGCACAACGCCCTGTTGGGCGTAGGCAATGGCCGTGGCTTCGGCCGCACCGATCCAGATAGGCAGGTAGCGTTCACCGCCCCGTTCGCGCAACAGGACGATCGGTTGATTGGTCGGCATCTCGACGCGGACTCCCAGGACGTCCAGTTCTTTCACCCAATCAACGGTACTCGCTTAGTCAGCGGCTAGACCCGCCTTGACCAGAGCTGTGTGCAAAGCGATGCACTCGGCGAGGATCTGTGGAGTCGGATCGACAGGAACTGTGCCGCCAGCGCCTCGGCCTCGACTGCGGATGGGGGACACGATCTGTTGAACCAAGCCGATCTCACGGTCGGCGGCGGTGCGGAAGGGGCGAAGGTGGCGGGGTTCGATGCCGTATGCCGCCAGGGCACCGGCCGCACGGGCAACCGCGAGCGCCGCGTCTCCGTAGTGCCCGTCGGGGTCGGGCCGCAGCAGACCGTACGTGGACAAGGCTTCGAAGGTGGGCTTGTCCAGGCCGGCAGCGTCCCGCAGCTCGACATCGGTCAGCCGGAGGTCACCGCGGCGGCCCAGATCCAAGGCCGTGGGCAGATCGGGATCGCCAGCCGCAGTCGGCACCTGAGGACGCGAAGATGGCGCGTCGTGGGGTGCTGGCTCCAGTCCACGCTCGAGCTTGTCCAAGGCCTCACGAATCACCTTGAGCGGCCAGAAGCGGTCACGCTGAGCCGTCAGGATGTATCGCAGTCGTTCGAGGTCGTTGAGCGAGTATCTCCGATAACCAGACCCAGTGCGTTCGGGCGCGAGTAGTCCCTCTGCCTCCAGGAACCGAATCTTGGAGATGCTGAGGTCCGTGAAGTCGGGTGCGAGCAGGGCGAGCACCGCCCCGATCGATAATGAGCCGTCCGCGGGTGTCCGGCTCACCGGCGGCGGGCTACTGGGCGGCACCGGCATAGAACACGAGCCGGAACTTGCCGATCTGGACCTCGTCGCGAGTCTTCAGGGCGACCTCGTCGATCCGTTCCCGGTTGACGTAGGTGCCGTTCAGGGAACCGACGTCATGCACCAGGAACACATCACCTTCGCGCCGGAAGGTCGCATGCTTACGCGACACCGTGACGTCGTCGAGGAAAATGTCACTGTTGGGGTGACGGCCCGTGCTCACCTCGTCCGAGTCGAGCAGGAAGCGTGCACCGGCGTTCGGCCCGCGAAGGACCACCAGCAGTGCAGTGCCGTGACGCAACGCGTCAACCGTGGCCTGGTCCTGTGCCGACAAAGTGGCGTCGGCCTCGGCATCGGCCTCGGTCAGCGGCTCGACCGGAACTCCGATACCGGGCAGGCGCATTGTGGTGGGGTCGTTCGGTCCCCCCTGTTCCAGCTCGGGTTCGTTGTCCGTCATGACTTGTGCGCCTGCTTCCGTAGGGTTTTCGACTCGCGGAGACACCAACCTAGATCAAAGGTCGAGGATCTCGCACGGGCTTGTGAGAACCATCGTGCATCAAGGCCCGGTCGAGAGGCCCTGGCCCGGATGCACCAGGTCTTCGCTGGTCAGGCCAGAAGTGCGCGGTACGCCGCGACGTCCAGAAGAGAGTCTGCTGCACCCGCCTCGGTGAGCTTCACGTCATACATCCATCCCTCACCGTAGGGATCGGTATTGACCAGCTCGGGGGCTGAGTCCAGTGTCGCGTTGACGGCCACAATCTCGCCTGAGACCGGTGCGTAGAGGTCACTGACCGACTTGGTCGACTCGACCTCGCCGCAGGAGTCACCAGCGTTCAGTGAGTCGCCAACGGCGGGCAGGCTCACGTAGACGACGTCGCCGAGAGCGTCCTGCGCGAAGGAGGTGATGCCGACGCGGGCCACGTCGGCAGACCCGACCCGCACCCATTCGTGCTCGGCGGTGTAACGCAAGTCCTGCGGGTACTCCAGCTCGCTCATGGTGCTCCTTGGCTAGAAAGGTGAAACCTCTTGGTGAACTATGGCGACAACACAATCGCTTTCAACAATCGCCTTCAACACATACTGCTGGCAACCACTGCTACGGCGTCGTGGGAGCGGACGGCGGCACGGGGCGAGCGTATCGAGGCTGGCTCAGCGGGTGCAACGCACCCACCGTCAGCTCTTGCTCTTGGGCGATTGAGATGGTTGCGCCGAGCTGGCGTACGTTCTCGGCCAGACCGCCGGGTATCTCCATCGCCGAGTCAATCGTGGCGGGGTCGCCAATCGCCGTCAGCATGTAGGGCGGGAGGACGCTCCTGCCATCGATCTCGATCCCGGAGGCTCCCTGGTCGAAATGGGAACTGGCAACAATCCGGACGTTGTTGACCTGGATGGCTTCGGCTCCTGCATCGCGCAGCTCCTGGATGGCGTCCAGCAGCACAGGGGCAGTCACCTTGGCACGGGGGTCGGCGATCGTCATCCGTATGCCAGGGCCGTGCGCACGGGCGGTACCCGCCAGGATGCCCAGTGCGTCGAGTCGTTCCTGAGCCGCCTTGACCGCAGCGGCACCACTTGTGCTGCCGCTGACGAGCTGGTCGCGGGTTGCCTGGAGGTCACGCGCGTTCTGGTCCAGCCGCGAGGAGAGCAGGGTCGCGTTGTCCAGGATGGTCACCAGGTCGCTCTGGCGCAGCGACTCCAGACCCAGCGACTGGTTCTGACGGACCTGAGTCGCCACGGCGAAGCCCAGAAGGATGGCCAGAAGGGCCGCCAGCGCATTGGCCTTGGTGGTCCGCGGACGCGCCGCCAGCCTCAGCCGCTTCCAGGCAGATGGGGTGGGCGGGGGGTTGGTCTGGGTCATGCGCGGAAGACGTGTCGGCGGATGGATGCCACGTTCGAGAAGATCCTGATACCGAGGACGACGACGACGCCGGTTGACAGCTGAGAGCCCACGCCGAGCTGGTCCCCGAGGAAGACGATGAAGGCGGCCACGACCACGTTTGACAGGAACGAGACGACGAACACCTTGTCGTCGAAGATGCCGTCCAGCACAGCGCGGACCCCGCCGAAGACTGCGTCGAGGGCGGCGATCACGGCGATGGGCAGGTACGGCTGCAGGGCCAGCGGCACTGCAGGATGCAGGAAGAGGCCGGCGGCCAGACCTACGAAGAGTCCAAGGACAGGAATCACGGTGAGGTCTCCGTCGTTCGGTGGGTTTGCGGTTGCGAGGGCTTTGTCGTGGCGGCTCCCCCAGGGGTCGCCGGCGCTCCGGTGGCCGTTGGGCTTGGGACTGCCGTCTGCACAGGCTGGGCCTTCTGCAGCGACAGTGTCGGCTCCCCTGGGACCACGACTGAATTGAGATTCTGGATGTCGCCCCGAATCTGGTAGTTGCTCTTGAGTGACTGCAGGTAGCTGCCACCGCTGTTGTCAGCAAACTCCACGCCCAGGCTGCCGGGGTCACCGATCGCGGTGATGACATAGGGCCTGGTAAGTGGTCGATAGTCCACCAGGATCGCCGCACCGGCAGAGCGGATGGCGGCACGAGACGTGAGCCTGTGTCCGTTGATTGAGATCGCTTCTGCACCGGCGTCCCACAGACCGTTGACGATGATCTGCAGGTCTCTCGCGATCACCTTCCCCTGGTCGGGCCCGGTAACGGCCCGTGGGTTGGCGTCAGGTGCGATGGGAGCGGGCTGTGCGGGCGCGTCGTCGACGGTGAGCACCAGCCCTGGGCCGGTGACAGGGACGGTCCCGGCCGCGAGCTCGAGCTTGGAGAGGTCAGTGGCGAGCCCGGTCTGACTCTGCGCGGTTAACGCCGCCGTTTGTGCGGTGTTGATCTGGTTGCGCAAGGTGTCGATGAGGCGGGTCTGGGCATCAGCGTGTGCGCGTCTGTCTTCGATCCGAGCCACAAGGTCACGCTTGATCTTGATCGTGGCCGTGGTCGGCGCTCGCAAGGCCAGCGCAGAGGCCCCCAGCAGAGCCCCGATCAGGACGGCGACGATGATCAGGAGGGGGCTGCGGAGACCTGTGGCCGCTGGCAGGCCGGACTTCTGACGACGCTCGGCTGCGGCCGCGTAACCGGGGTCGAGCGGGCGCTGCATCATCTCGGTGATCAGCGTCATCGAGTCGTTGGGCCGGCCGCCCGGTCCGGTGCTCATCTGCCGGTCACTCTGGCCGCTCATCCGCCGGCCGCCCTGGCTATGCGGACGACGTCTCTGGTCTGCACGGCATACATGACCCCAGCCACCCAGTACAGGACGGTGCCCCACCAGACGAATGCCCAACCGCACGGTAATGCGACGGTGGCGAGCACGCTGTCGCCATGTCCGAGCAGGATCAGGGGAAACGCGAAAAGGAGGTTGAACGTGGCAGCTTTGCCGATGAAATGTACCGGCAGCGCCCGGTATCCGTAATGGCGCACGACCATCAGCAGCGCTGTTCCGAAGACCTCGCGGCTGACCAGGATCGCGACCAGCCACCAGGGGATGATCTCGCGCCAGGCCAGGCC
>DAITND010000061.1:0-13748 GCA_036834825.1 Dermatophilaceae bacterium | reverse complement strand
AAGGGAATTGGAGCACACCCACCCCGGTGCCGCGGGCAGCCTGCGCGAGGGCCTGAGCGAGACGCTGACGGTGCTGCGCCTGGGTGTGCCACCTACCCTGGCCCGCACCCTACGGAGCACCAACTGCATCGAGTCGATGATCTCGATTTGTCGCAACCACTCGACCAATGTGAAGAACTGGCAGAGCGGAGACATGGCCCTGCGCTGGTGCGCCGCCGGCCTGGTCGAGGCCGGCAAGCAGTTCCGCCGCGTCAACGGCCACATGCACCTGCCAGTGCTACGGGCCGCCCTGCAGCGGCATGTCGCCGAGCAGACTGTCGGTGCCGACCGTCATGATGAGACCGTGAACGTAGCCTGATGATCATCGGGCCGCTACCGAAGTTCCACGGAACTCGGGACATCCTCGTCACCGATGCGCGTTGGAACTTGAAGGGGATGGCCATGTCCGACCATACGGTTCTGTACGAGCTTCGTGACGGGGTCGCGTACATCACGTTGAACAGGCCCGAGGCGTCCAACGCAGTCGACCTGGATTGCGCCCGCCTTTTCGGGGACGTTGTTACTCAAGTCGCGACTGATGGGCCCCGTGCCGTTCTGATCGACGGCAAGGGCAAACGGTTCTGTGCCGGCGGGGATGTCTCATCGATGCTTACCGCCCCCGACCGTGCGTCGTATGTCTACGAGCTGGCCAGCACGTTCCAGGCTGGGCTGCGTAGGCTGTCGGAGCTGCCTGGTCCGGTCGTGGCTGCTGTCCACGGTGCCGTCGCGGGTGCGGGGCTGGCCGTTGTGCTCAACTGCGACGTGGTGATCGCCGCCCGGTCCACCAAGTTCCTGATGGCGTACTCCGCAGTGGGCTTGACCCCCGACTGCGGGGTCTCCTATCTGCTGCCCCGGGCGATTGGGCAGCAGCGAGCTCTCGAGCTGGCGCTGACCGGGCGGACAATAACCGCAGATGAGGCCATGGCGTGGGGCCTGGTCGCGCAGGTGGTTGAGGACGAGGACGTTCTTGGACGGGCCGGCGAGGTCGTCACCCAGGTCGCGCACGCTGCCACGTCGGCACTGGGCGAGGCCAAGCGACTCATTCGGTCGTCGTGGGAGTCGACCAGGTCTGACAGCGCCCTGGACGAGTCCGCGACCATCGCACGGGCCGTGCGGACAGACGAGGCCACCTCGCTTATCGCGAGATTCGCGCAGCGATCTTGAGGGACGAGGCGCTCTACCGTCCGGAGACGTGTGAATCACCGCTGGCGCACTTCTCTTCAACTTACGTAACGCGTGGTGGAATCTCGGTGAGGCGGTATCGATGACCAGGTATGTCGACGATCACGGAAGCCAGCTCCTGGTTCCGGCCATGGTTGATCGCATTGTCAGCCTGGTGCCCTCGTTGACCGAGGCGATTGGTCAAGTTGTCCGCAGAAGCTGGTTGGTGCGACGGACTGGTGTACGCACCCGGCTGACCTCGATGTGGTTAGGGTACGCGGTACAAAGAACCCGGATCTTGAAGCGATCGGCATGCTCGTGCCGGATTTGGTCGCTGCAAACGCGGAGGAGAACTGGGCCGTCGACATCACCATCCTGCGAGCGCGCGGGATTCGGCGGTGGGTCACGGACATCCGCACCGTGGACCAAGCGCTGGTCGCGATCGGGCGGCCGCTCTATGCCGTGGGTGTCACCGAGGCGGTATGGCTGAATCAGGCGCGGTCGACCTGGGCGCAGACACCCACCGTGGCGCCTAGGCGCAGGGTGCGCGCGGTTGTGCCGATCTGGCGGCGGCCGTGGATGTTTGTGGGGGCGGATATCTACGCCGGGGACGTGTTGCGCCGGCTCGGGGTGGACAACGTGTTGTCCGATTCCGTAGAGCGGTATCCGAAGTTGCCGCTGGGGTGGACATTACGTGGCAAGAGTTTCGGATCGACGTTCCGTGCGATAACTCGTGCGATAATTCCTGGCCATCCGGGCGAAGTCACGGCCGCTCACGGTCGGTCAAAGGAGTGGGACGCGCGCCACCGGAGAGACAAAGCCGCAGGCCAGAGGCGGTCTGACCTGCGTATGTGTGGTGGCCAGGGGCGGGGTCGAACCGCCGACCTTCCGATTTTGGGTCGGAGGCTCCGTACGTGCCTGGGGCTCGATTTGCCCGTACCCGCGCCACGTGGCCACCGCGGGCCCACGACTCCCGAGGGAGCACAGGAAGCATTCGGCTGTCATCCCAGCAGTTCGTCGAGAAGTCCAGGCGCGCTGACAGCGCCCGACAACGCGACATAGCGGCCCCCACTCGCGAGCGCGAGTCGTGCCGCTTCTTCGCAGTCGTCCGCCGGAGCCAGGATCAGCAGTTCGGGAATGCGACTCGCGACTGGTACGGGATCGTCCTCGTCCGTAGCGCGACAGTCGGACAGTAGGACTACAACCCTGCGCTCGGCTCGTGCGGAGACCAACTGTTCGCTGGCGGCTTGCAGGGCGGAGGCTAGACCAGTGACGCCATGACCACGTAGCCGCAACACGCGGTCCACCGTGGTTGTGGGCTTCGCCTGACTGGACAAGGACTTGATCACCTGTACCTCGCGGGCGAATGCCAGAACAGCGTGTTCTGCCGGTGCTCGCAGCACGCAAGCAGCCGCGGTTACCGCCGCCGCGGCGAGCCTGGTGCCGTTCATGGATCCCGAGTTGTCGACCACAAGACAAAGCGCCAGGTCCGGTTGCCCCCAGTCCCGGGAGACAAGCTCATCCAGCGAAGGAGTGCGACTTTCGGCGTAGGCAGCGGCGATGGCATCCATCGACGTGTCGATGTCGAGGTCTCCACCCCGCGACGCGGGGACGGATCGGGGGCGGCTGGTCCCTCTCCGTGTTGAGCGCCCCACACGGGACCGGTCAAGCACCAGCCTCGAAGCGATCCTTTGGGCGGCGGCCCGCAGGCGTTCGTCCGTGGCGGTCATCATGTCCGCAAGCAGCGCCAGCGCGGCATCGGGGTCATCGGCCAATGCTTCACGAAGTGCAATGTCGTCAAGTGCGCCGACTTGGGGCGACACCTCCAAGAAGTGCGGATGCCGGGAGAGTTCGGCCCGACTCGTGGTTCTGCCCTTCGGGCGCCCGCTCTTGGCGTCATGGCGCTTGTTCGTGTCTGAGCCCGCCCCGTCGGGCGGGCTCAGACTTCCCCCGAGTGACCACCGTCCTCGCTGGCGTCATCTGCCGGCGAACCGAAGGCGTCGCGGTAGAGCTCGCGAATGACTTCCTCGGGTGAACGCGTGCAGGACTCCTGCAGGCGGATACGGCCGGACAGTGCAACGAGGGCTGCGTCCAGCCCGACGTGCCAGTCGTTCGGCGGCACGTTCCGCAACCGGGCGAGTTCCGCACTGAGTCCGACGAGGTCGATCGCGCCGCGCACCGACGAACCCACCCTGATATCCGGATGCGATCGTGTGGCCCGCACCAGATCGACGGCTGACGCGCGCCAGGTATCGTCACACGCGACCGAACGCAGGCGGACGATCTGGCGCTCCGCCTCCGCTGTCTGGTAGTCCATCGTGATCCGGCATGTGCGGTCGTAAACGGCCGCTGAGATGCGAGCCGTGCCAACAGCGTCGAACGGGTTCATCGCGGCGACCAGGCGGAATCCTTCCACTGCGACGATCCGGCCAAGACGGGGAACGTTCAGCTCACCTTCCGACATGACGGTGAGTAGAACATTGAGTGTCTCTTCAGGCACCCGGTTCAGTTCCTCGACGTACAGCAAGCCGCCGGTCCGCAGCGCCTCGACGAGTGGCCCGTCCACGAAGATGTCCGGCTTGTAGCCGCGGGCAAGGACCAGTGCGGGGTCGAACTGCCCGACCAGCCGAGCGGGTGTCAGCTCGGCGTTTCCCTCGACGAGTACAAACGAGGTATGTCGCCCGGCCGCCACCTTCCGTAACAATGTGGACTTGCCCGTTCCCGGTGGGCCTTCGAGCAGGACGTGGGCCCCGCTTCCGAGGGCGGCCTCGAGAAGCTCCACCTCACGGTCCCGGCCGATGACGGGTGTCGGTGTGGCGGCAGGAACTGACAACCCGGGCGCCTGGGCGCCCGGGTCGTCAGCCACAGTGGTCATTCGCGATCACGGGTGCTCATGAATGAGCACTCCACGAATGTTCTTGCCGGCGAGCAGGTCCTCGTAACCTTCGTTGATCTGCTCGAGGGTGTACGTGCGGGTGATGATCTCGTCGAGCTTGAGATCACCGCTTTGGTACAACCCGAGAATCTTCGGGATGTCCACGGTCGGGTTGCAGTCGCCGAAGAGACTGCCCTTCACGGTCTTGCGGAACAGGGTCAGGATCGATCCGGGCAGCTCGATGGTCTGTTCCATGAGCTTGTTCAGGCCGGTAACCACGACGGTGCCGCCCTTGCCAATGGCGTTGAAGCCGCTGGCCACGATCTCGGATGTCATAAGGCCCGGCGTCAGGATCGCTGCGTCGGCGCCCTGCCCGCGGGTCATGTCGGTGATGGCCGCTTGGGCTTCTTCGGCGGTGGCGAAGGCGTGCGTGGCGCCGAGTTCCATGGCCTTTTCACGCTTGTTCTCGAGCGGGTCGATCGCGATCACGTACTTCGCCCCGGCGTACCGGGCACCTTGTACGGCATTGATCCCGATACCGCCGACGCCGTACACCGCGACCGTTTGCCCGGCCTTGACGTTCGCGGTGTTGACCGCGGCGCCCCATCCGGTGGGCACGCCACACCCGACCAGGACGGCCTTGTCCAGGGGGAGATCATCGTCGACCTTAACCGCAGAGTTCTGATGGATCACGCCATACTGGCTGAACGTGCCGAGCATGCACATCGCGCCGTACTGGCCCCTTGGCCCGGTGATGGGGAAGCGCTCGCCGGGGAGGTAACCCTCGAGAATGGTGGCACCCATGTCGCAGATGGACTGCTGACCGGACGCGCAGTAGCGACAGGTTCCACAGTTGGGGATGAACGAACAA
This sequence comes from Dermatophilaceae bacterium, assembly GCA_036834825.1. Classification (GTDB taxonomy): domain Bacteria; phylum Actinomycetota; class Actinomycetes; order Actinomycetales; family Dermatophilaceae; genus UBA4719. Next base: position 8,802 of record DAITND010000061.1, on the reverse strand, counting down.
ACGACGTGGTCTCCGGGCTTGACGCGGGTGACTCCCGGGCCGACCTCTTCGATGATGCCAGCGCCTTCGTGGCCGAGGACCATGGGGAGACGTGCCTCGAGGTCGCCGTGGGCGATGTGCACGTCCGAGTGACAGAGCCCGGCATGCGTATAGCGGATCAGCACCTCGCCGTCACGCGGTCCGTCCAGCTCGAGCTCCTCGATCTCAATGGGTTTACCGACCTCGTAGACGACAGCTGCCTTCGTTTTCATGCCCGCTCCTTGTCTGAGATGTGAGTTACACCATACTGGCGCCCAGTGCGGGGACTGATGTGTTCAATTCTTGGACGTTCGGAACCAGAGGCGACCCCCCGCACACCGAGCGTAGGCGCGTGAGTGACCAGGCGGATCCCACTCACTGAAGTGGTCGCTGCGACAGGTACGACAGAGCGCAGTTCGGACATCGCCTGGCCAAGCCGGTCATGCACTCGAAGTACCGAAACAGCGTGCGACGACCGATGCCACACTGACTGTCGATCGTCTGGACGGTCGTCGCCTCGAACCTGTGCTCCCGGAACAGCCGGAACGCAGTCTCTTCGATCGAGGCGTGGCTCGTCGTGGGTCGGCGTCCCGCTCGGGAGCCCGGCCTTGGGCCGGGCTCTGAGTCCGGCGGCGGTGGCTGTCTTCTGGCGACAGGAGCAGAAACCTCCCAACTCCAATTAGGCTGAACTTCCGTGCCTCCTCCCTCTTCCAATATGGCTCTGAGTGCGATTACTGTGACCCACATCACTTCGCCACCGGCGCGACCCATCGCTCCCAAAACTGGTGTTCGAGATGGAACCGAGAACCTGTGCTCGACGATCCGCGGGAAACTGCTCAGGGCGACTCGTTGCTCGCTGAATCGTTGCTCGAAGACGTCCCGATCCACGGCATGTGCGGCGTCTACTGACCGCCGGAGAGGAGGAGAGAAACCGAGATGGCCAGCATGCTGGACGAGGCCCGGGCGCCTTCACCCTCGGTTGCGCTGCGGCCCGAACCTTTTGGTGCGCTCGCTTACCACTTCGGTAATCGGGGTCGATCGGCGCGGGCACTGCTGTCCGATCTGCGTCGGTCGAGATCGGTGAGGTAGTCAACGTGTATAGCCGTGGCGTTCCGAAGGCATCTCACCGCTCCGAGCACCTGGAAGATCTCGGCGGTCTACGACCCGAGATCGCCCTGTCGTGGAAGCGTGTACGCCTTAGCGGACTCGAACCAGATGCTCCACTCGACGGCCTGGGCGCCACGGACTTCGACCCGCGCAGCCCACTTATGGTGGCTGCCTCGCCTGTGTTGGAGGCGTTGGAGGCGCACCTTTCAGACACCAGCTACTGCATCTTGCTGGCGGATCGGGAAGGCCGCATTGTGCATCGATGGTTCGACGACACCCGCGTCGAGAAGGTCCTCGACGATATCGGCGTACGAACCGGCTCGAACTTCCTGGAGGAGTCGGTCGGTACCAACGCACTGGGTACCGTGTTGGAGCTGCGCAAGGGACTCAACATCCATGGCGCGGAGCATTTCGTGGAGGCGCTCAAGCAATTCAGCTGCTACGGACACCCGATCCGGCATCCGCTGACCAAACGGATCGAAGGGGTTCTGGACCTCACCGGCCAGACGAGTGCTGCCAACCCGTTGCTTGCGCCGCTGATCGTTCGTGCCGTCGACGACATCGAACAGCGACTCCTGGACGGAACCAAGTCCTCTGAACGCCATCTGTTCGCTGCATTTCAGGCCGCTTCCAACAGGCGTCACAAAGCCCTGGCTGGCATTGGAGAGAACGTGGTTCTTACCAACAGGGCGGCGCTGGATCTGTTGGAACCCAGTGACTACGCGTTGCTGCGCATGCTGATGGGTGACTTGCAGGGCCGGCCCGAGGTGGCCACCCAGCTCCAGCTCACTTCTGGCGAGATGGTGAGGATTCAAGCCGCGCGCGTCTTCGGTGCTGGTGGCGGAACCTTGTTCCACATCGACTCTGCAACGTCGAGAGCAGGCAGCGTCGTCGGCGCCTGTCCGGCTTGGCAGCCGAAATCGATAGGGTTGCCGCTGCTGATCTCGGGCGGTCCCGGGACCGGCCGGAGCTCGACGGCCCGTGAGATGGCCCTGCAGGCGCCGATCATGTTCCTCAGCGCCGCGACCGCTGTCCTCGCCGGGGACACCGCATGGGCCAGCGAGTTCGAGACGATGATGCGGGCAAGGACCGGAACGCTCTGCGTTGAAGGAATCAACCTTCTCTCCGACCCGCTGCTCACCCTGCTGATCGACAGTCTGGCCACGTCTCGACGTCCAGAGTTGATCTTCACCTCCGGGCTGCGTGAAGAGCTGGCCGGACTCGCGATAACGCTGGCAAGCACATGTATCCAGCGGGTGGACCTGCAGCCGCTGAGCAGTCGCGGTACGGAGATGCACGAGCTTGCGACCCGGGCCATCCGAGACGTGAACCCGGCCTCGCGGGTGCGTCTGACACCCAGCGTGATTGAAGCGCTGTCCGCCCAGAAATGGCCAGGGAACCTACATGAGCTCAAGGCCGTGATGACCCACGTGGCCCAGCGCCGGACCACAGGTGACGTTGTCCTCTCCGATCTTCCGGAGACATATCGGTCCACCACACGCGAGAGACAACTCGCGGGCCGTGAACGTGCTGAACGAGAAGCGATCATCCGTGCGCTCGTGGGCTGTGACGGCAACAAGACGAAGGCTTCCAAGGAACTCGGGGTGAGCCGTACCACCCTGTACGCACGGATGCGTGCGCTGCGTATCACCAGTTACTGACTGTCCAGTTCTTGAACATTCCTCCGCTGTTGTCAGGCCTAATTTGGCCCACATCACAACAACATCGAGGAGGAACGGTGGGTTGTCCGAAAATGTCGCAGGCTACTCCGACGTGGCTCATTCTCTCGAGACTCTGTCCCGGCAATTCCCGAGCTTCGGTGCGACGTCACGATGGCATGGGCTGGAACGATCGACGGCACGCCTGACGCGCTGCCCGTCCTTGACGCGGTGGATCAGCCATCCGGCCTGGTGGTTGCTACAGGGATGAGTGGTCACGGATTTGGGATCGCACCTGTCGTCGGCAGGATCGTCGCGGACCTCGTGACAAGTGGGGGCAGTAGCTATGACTTGAACCCGTTCCGACTCCAACGTTTCCGCGAGGGCCGAGCGAAGGCACCCCAACATCTGCTGTGACTAAGAAACTCCCGGCCTCGACTGAAGCCAGGCTTCACCAAGCAACACCAACTGGAGGCGCACGATGACCACTCTGATCACTGACTCGTCGACCACGGCAATACTGCCCACGGTCCAGGAGTTCCTGTCCCAGCCGAAGAAGCTCTACATCGGCGGTGAATGGGTCGACGCGGCATCCGGCCGTGTCTTCGAGACGCTGGACCCTTCGACCGGCGAGGTTCTCGCGACGGCGGCATACGGGCAAAGCGAGGACGTCGACCGTGCTGTCGCTGCGGCCCGGAAGGCCTTTGACGACGGTCCATGGCGTCTGACCACTCCGGCCCAGAAGCAACGCCTCCTCTGGCGGATCGGCGAGCGCATCCTTGAACGCGCCGAGGAGTTCGCCCAGCTCGAGTCGCTCGACAACGGCAAGTCCGCTGGGGTGGCCCAGGCGGTCGACGTGGCGTGGACGGCCGAGCTCTTCTTCTACTACGCCGGGTGGGCCACGAAGATCGAGGGTCGCACCATCCCGGTCTCGGTCCCGTGGATTCCGGGCGCGCAGTGGCACGCCTACACGTTGCGTGAGCCGGTCGGGGTGTGTGGGCAGATCGTCCCGTGGAACTTCCCGTTGCTGATGGCGGCCTTCAAGGTCCCCGCGGCGCTCGCCTGCGGCAACACCGTGGTGCTGAAGCCGGCCGAGCAGACACCTTTGTCTGCGTTGTTGCTCGCTGAGGTGATGGCCGAGTTGGACGTTCCCCCGGGCGTGTTCAACGTGGTCACCGGATACGGTGACGCGGGTGCTGCACTGGCCGCTCACGACGATGTCGACAAGATCGCCTTCACCGGTTCGACCGAGGTCGGCCGGAAGGTCGTCTCGGCAGCGACGGGCAACCTCAAGAAGGTCTCCCTCGAGCTCGGCGGCAAGAGCCCTCAGATCGTGTTTGCCGATGCGGACCTGGACATCGCGATCCCAGGCGTGGCCAGCGGGTTCCTGTTCAACCACGGGCAGGCCTGCACCGCGGGCTCACGGCTGCTCATCGAGGACAGCATCTTCGAGGAGTTCACGCAGGGCGTCGCAGAGGTGGCCCGCACCAGCAAGATCGGCCCCGGGATGGACCCGACCACCGAGATCGGACCGCTGATCTCCGATGAGCAACTGCAGAAGGTCACCGGTTATATCGACGCCGGTCTCGAGGACGGCGCGCGTGCCATGTGCGGTGGTCACCGTCATGGCGACCGGGGCTTCTACGTCGAGCCGACGTTGTTGGTCGACGTGGACCCGAGCTTCAGCGTCTACCGAGAGGAGATCTTCGGACCCGTCGCTGTTGCCACACCGTTCAGCGCGGCGCAGGGCGTGCGACAGGCTGCCAACGACACCCCGTTCGGGCTTGCCTCGAGCATCTGGACGCGCGACATCTCCAAGGCGCACCGAACGGCCGCCGAAGTCAGGGCGGGGAGCGTGTGGATCAACTGCCACAACGCCTTTGACACGGCTCTTCCGTTCGGCGGTTACAAGCAGTCCGGGTGGGGCCGCGAACTCGGCGAAGGGGCGATCGACCTCTACACGCAAATCAAGGCCGTCAACATCGCGCTCTGACCCAGCTGGTGGCGCGTTGCGGCGCAGGGTCGACAAACCGTGCGCCGCAACGACCGCAGCCCACCGGGCATGCCCATCAAGGAGTGACTCTCATGACCGACACCACCACGGCGACGACGATCTGTCGAGCCGCTTGCCACACCGTGCCAGACCCCAATGCCCGGTCAACTTCCAACAGCCTGGGCCACGAGCCAAGGTCGCGAGCATGACCCGACAGCACGACGCCCACGCCCATGACACGTTCCGGTCGGCCCGCGATCTGCTGCTGCAGTATCGCAGCGATCACGACGGTGCACTGCAGCAGTACCAGCCACCGCGACCGGAGCACTTCAACTGGGCCCTTGACTGGTTCGATGTCGTGGCGGCAACTGCCGAGACCGGACCGCGGACGGCGCTGTGGGTCGTGGACGAGGACGGTAAGGACACGAAGGTCACCTACGAGCAGATGGCGAGCCGGTCGAACCGGCTGGCGAGCTGGCTGCGCGCGACGGGGGTCAACCGGGGTGACCGGTTACTGCTGATGCTCGCTAACCAGGTCGAGCTGTGGGAGATGCTCCTGGCCTGCTGCAAACTCGGCGCGGTGGTCATCCCGGCCTCGACGCTGCTGTCGCCGGTCGACCTGAGCGACCGGATCGAGCGGGGCCACGTCGCCCACGTCGTGACCCGTAGCGACGACGCGGCCAAGTTCAGCGACGTGCAGGGTAGTTGGACGCGGATCGCGGTCGGCGACGACGTCGAGGGCTGGCTCTCGTACGGCGCCAGTCTTCAGCACCCGGGCGGGTTCGAGGCCGAGGAGCCCACCCGCGCCGACGAGGCCCTGCTGCTGTACTTCACCAGCGGCACCACGGCAAAACCCAAGCTCGTCGAGCACACCCACGTTTCGTATCCCATCGGCCACCTGTCGACGATGTACTGGGTGGGCATGCAACCGGGCGACGTGCATCTCAACATCAGCTCGCCGGGCTGGGCAAAGCACGCGTGGAGCAACGTCTTCGCCCCCTGGAACGCCGAGGCCACCGTGCTCGTGGTCAACCAGACTCGTTTCGCCGCAACACCTCTACTGGAGACCATGGAACGCTGTGGAGCCACCACGTTCTGCGCTCCTCCGACCGTGTGGCGGATGCTCGTCCAGTCCGACCTCGCCGCCTTCCGCGGGCGCATCCCGCTGCGTGAGGTGGTGGGCGCGGGCGAGCCACTCAACCCTGAGGTGATCGAGCAGGTGCGCAAGGCATGGGGCCTGACGATCCGTGACGGCTTCGGCCAGACCGAGACGACGGCCCAGGTCGGAAACCCACCAGGGTCAACGTTGAAACCAGGGTCGATGGGACGGCCGCTGCCCGGGTACGACGTCGTGCTGCTCGGCCCGGTGACCGGAGCCGAGGGTGAGGAGGGTGAGCTGTGCCTGCGCCTGGACGGCCCGATGGGGCGCCCGGTCGGTCTCATGGTCGGCTACCAGGGTGACCAGGAGCGCAACGCCGAGGCCATGCGCGGCGACGCCTATCACACCGGCGACGTCGCGAGCCGGGACGGCGACGGCTACATCACGTACGTGGGCCGCACGGACGACGTCTTCAAGGCGTCCGACTACCGGATCAGCCCGTTCGAGCTCGAGAGCGTGTTGATCGAGCACCCGGCTGTGGCCGAAGCGGCGGTCGTTCCCTCTCCGGACGCCACGCGCCTAGCGGTGCCCAAGGCATACGTCGCCCTCGCCGCCGGACACGAGCCGTCGGCCGCAACGGCGGCGTCGATCCTCAGCTATGCGCGTGAGCACCTCGCGGCGTACAAGAGGATCCGGCGCATCGAGTTCGCCGAGCTGCCCAAGACCGTCAGTGGCAAGATCCGCCGGGTCGAGTTGCGTGGGCGTGAGGACGACGTCCACGGCGTCGGCAGCGATGAGGGGTCGCGGGCCAGTGCCCAGGAGTTCTGGGAGGACGACCTGCCCGGTCTGAAGGGCTGATCCCGGGGCAGCCGTCCGGAAAATGCGGGGGCTGATCAAAGACCACATCTCTTACTGCGGAGGAACTGTGAAGGCCCAAGCGTTCTTGTCCTACAGCTCAGGAACCTCCGACACGCCCCTGCTGGGTGACACGATCGGCGACAACCTGGCACGAACCGTCTCGCGTCTGCCCGACGCCGAAGCGCTGGTCGACGTGCCCAGTGGTCGCCGCTGGACGTACGCCGAGCTCGATGCTGGCGTCACGGCGCTGGCTCTTGGCCTGTTGGCCGGCGGTATCGACGCCGGCGACCGGATCGGCATCTGGGCGCCCAACTGTCCCGAGTGGACCCTGCTGCAGGACGCCACGGCCAAGGCCGGCGCGGTGCTGGTCAACGTCAACCCGGCCTATCGCAGCCATGAGCTCGCCTATGTCGTGGGGCAGTCGGGTATGCGCATGCTCGTCAGTGCGGTCCGGCACAAGACGTCCGACTACCGGGCCATGATCGACGAGGTGCGGCCCGGGTGCCACGACCTTCGCGACGTCGTCTACATCGGCGAGGACAGCTGGGACCAGCTGGTTGCGGCGGGTTCGTCCGCCACCGTGGACCAACTGGATGAGCTGGACGAGCGCATGGCGACGCTGAGCTCCGACGACGCGATCAACATCCAGTACACCTCCGGCACGGCGGGGTTCCCCAAGGGCGCCACGCTGAGCCATCACAACATCCTGAACAACGGCTTCTTCGTCGGCGAGCTCGTGGGCTACACCGAGCATGACCGGATCTGCCTGCCCGTGCCCTTCTACCACTGCTTCGGCATGGTGATGGGCAACCTGGCGGCCACCAGCCACGGCGCCTGCATGGTGATCCCCGCTCCGGCCTTTGACCCTGCAGCCACGCTCAAAGCCGTTGAGCAGGAACGCTGCACCAGCTTGTATGGCGTGCCCACGATGTTCATCGCGGAGCTGGGCCTCGAGAACTTCGCGACCTATGACCTGTCCTCGCTGCGCACCGGGATCATGGCCGGCTCACCGTGTCCCGTCGAGGTGATGAAGCGGGTGGTGGCCGAGATGAACATGTCCGAGGTCGCCATCGCCTACGGCATGACCGAGACCTCTCCGGTCTCGACCATGACCAGGATCGACGACGACCTCGAGCGAAGGACCGAGACCGTTGGCCGGGTCATGCCGCACCTTGAGGTCAAGGTCGTCGACCCGTTCACCTGCCGAACCGTGGTTCGGGGTGAGCCCGGTGAGCTCTGCACGCGCGGCCCGAGCGTGATGCTCGGGTACTGGCAGGAGCCGGACAAGACCGCCGAGGCCATTGACGTGGCGCGCTGGATGCATACCGGCGACCTGGCCATCATGGACGACGGCGGCTATCTGTCGATCGTCGGCCGGATCAAGGACATGGTGATCCGGGGCGGTGAGAACGTCTACCCGCGCGAGGTCGAGGAGTTCCAGTACAGCCACCCTGACATCGTCGATGTCCAGGTCATCGGCGTCCCGGACCAGAAGTACGGCGAGGAGCTGATGGCCTGGGTCGTGATGCGTCCGGGCGCAGAGCCGTTGACAGCGCAGGGTGTCCGGGCCTTCTGCAACGGCAAGCTCGCGCACTACAAGGTGCCACGCTACGTCCATGTCGTGGACGGGTTCCCGATGACCGTGACCGGCAAGATCCGCAAGGTGGAGATGCGGGCGGAAGCCGTGGAGATTCTCGGGCTCGCCGACAAGCCCTCATAGGAAACTCTCAGGGAGTTTTCCCACATCTGACGGCCGCCGACCTCGACGGTCGACGGCTGGGCGGATTCGGCAATCCGCTCGAGCTGCATGAACCGGAGTGCTGCGAGCCATGATTGACCGTAGCGGTAGATCGCGCCCTCGACCAGGTCCCGATGCTCGCGCATCGGCCTGCCCATAGCGCCTTTCACAGGCGACAGAAGCGGCTCGACCCGAGCCCACATCTCATCGCTGAGCAACGCCATCCGAATCATTACCGCAGCATTGAGCCTGTACAGGCTCAACATTGGAGACACGCCCTAGGTGGCTGGTGTTCTACGGGGGTTTACGGGGGTGGGCGTGACCCCTTGGG
>DAITND010000060.1:0-13826 GCA_036834825.1 Dermatophilaceae bacterium | reverse complement strand
CACGGTTCTGAGGGGGCGCCGGCGCAGCAATGCGCCGGCGCTACCCGACAACCGGCTTCACTGGATTCGTGACGTGACTTTCGCCGAGGATCACTCCCAGGTCCGGACCGGTCACGGCCCACAGGTGATGGCCACGTTCCGTAACCTCGCCGTCAGCCTCCACCGCCTACACGGAGCCACCAACATTGCCGCCGCCTGCCGGCGGATCAGCAGAGACCCAGACCGAGTCCTGTCACTGGTCAGATAACGGCCCGGTAAACAATGCCGGGGCCCTGCTTCCTGGAGACCCTGGTAACCGCGATCCTCTTGTTGGAAAGGAACTGGGTTGCGGCGGGGAAAGCAAGTGGGGCGGAAGGTACTGTCTGCGCGCAATGCCCCGGTCTTGACACATCTTGCGGCGAGGGGCGTAGATTTCAATGCCAACAAGAAAGCGCCACCAGGAGGATGCCATGTCAACGGTCACGTCTCCATATCAAACAGGGCGGAAGATCACGGCCAAGTCAATGGTGGGCTGGGGGGCCGTCGCCGTTATCGGCGCGGTCTGCTGGACGGTGTTGGCCCTGTCCCGGGGCGAGAATGTCTCCGCCCTGTGGATCCTGTTCGCCGCGCTGTCGTCGTACGCCATCGCCTATCGGTTCTACTCCCGTTTCATCGCCTACCGGGTGCTCGGTGTCGATAACACCCGTGCGACCCCGGCTGAACGCCTCCAGAACGGCGTCGACTTCGACGTGACCGACCGGCGGGTGCTGTTCGGGCACCACTTCGCGGCGATCGCTGGCGCTGGACCGCTCGTCGGCCCGGTTCTGGCCGCGCAGATGGGCTACCTGCCGGGCACGATCTGGATCATCGTCGGCGTCATCTTCGCGGGCGCGGTGCAGGACATGGTGGTGCTGTTCTTTTCGATGCGTCGCAACGGCAAGAGCCTCGGCCAGATGGTGCGTGAGGAAATCGGCACCGTCGGCGGTATCGCCGCGCTGATCGCCGTGTTCTCGATCATGATCATCATCCTCGCGGTGCTCGCGCTCGTCGTGGTCAACGCCCTCGCCGCGTCGCCCTGGGGCGTCTTCTCGATCGGGCTCACCATCCCGATCGCGCTCTTCATGGGTTACTACCTGCGCTACCTGCGACCCGGTCGCGTCATGGAGGTCACCGCGATCGGTGTCGTTCTGCTGGTGCTGGCGATCCTCGGCGGCAACTACGTCCAGCAGATGGGCCTGGCCAACGCGCTGACCCTTTCCCCGAACAAACTGGTCCTGGCTCTGGTCGTCTACGGTTTCTTGGCTTCGATCCTGCCCGTGTGGATGCTGCTGGCCCCGCGTGACTACCTGTCCACCTTCATGAAGGTCGGCGTCATCGTGCTCCTGGCGGTCGGCCTGGTCATCGCCAGGCCCGTGCTCGAGAACCAGGCAGTCACGAGCTTCGCACTCAATGGCAACGGCCCCGTGTTCGCCGGAAAGCTGTTCCCGTTCGTGTTCATCACGATCGCCTGCGGCGCCTTGTCCGGGTTCCATGCCCTGATCGCCTCGGGCACCACCCCCAAGATGATCAACAAGGAGAGCCATGTCCGGATGATCGGCTACGGCGGCATGCTGACGGAGTCGTTCGTCGCGATCAGCGCCCTGATCGCTGCCTCCGTCATCAACCAGGGGATCTACTTCGCCATCAACAGCCCGGCCGCCGCCACGGGCGGCCAACCAGGCGCCGCCGCGGAGTTCATCCGCACCCTCGGCTTCACGATTAGCCCGGCCGACCTCACCGCCGCGGCACACTCCATTCACGAGATCACCCTGATCTCCCGCACCGGTGGCGCGCCCACCCTCGCCTTCGGGATCTCGCTGATCTTCACCAAGGCGTTCGGCGGAGGCCTCGCTGCGTTCTGGTACCACTTCGCGATCATGTTCGAGGCGCTGTTCATCCTCACCGCCGTCGATGCCGGAACCCGCGTCGGCCGCTTCATGCTGCAGGACACGATCGGCAACGTCTGGCCCAAGTACGCCGACATCTCCTGGAAACCGGCTTCCTGGTCCGCCAGCGCCGTGGTCGTCTCGTTGTGGGGCTACATGCTGTACGTCGGCGTGAATGACCCGATCGGTGGCATCTACCAGCTGTTCCCGCTGTTCGGCATCTCCAACCAGCTGCTCGCGGCAATCGCCCTTACCTTGTGCGTGACCCTGATGTTCAAGCACGGCAAGGCCAGGTACGCCTGGGTTCCCGGCATCGCCCTGGCCTGGGACCTGATCATCACGATGACCGCGAGCTGGCAGAAGGTGTTCTCCGGCGACGTGAAGATCGGCTTCTTCCAGCAGCGTTCGGTCTTTCAGGCGGCACTTGACAAGGGCGCCCTGATCAAGCCTGCGAAGACCTTGGACCAGATGCAGCAGGTCATCTCGAACGTGACGGTTGACGGTGTCCTGGCGGCCCTCTTCGCGTTGCTCACCCTCACCGTGATCGCCAGCGCGATCCCCGTCTGGATCAAGGCGGCCAAGAGTGGCGGACTCCCGACCACCGAGGTCCCGCCCCAGCCCTCGCACCTCGTCGCGCCTGCGGAGTTGTTCGCCACCGCGCAGGAGAAGCAAGCCGTCCGTGAGTTCGAAGCCGCCCAGCGCGAGCTGGCTGCCTCCGGTAGATCGCGATGAGGTCCACCGCCCTCAAGGTGGGGCGCGGGATCCGCTGGTATCTCAAGCAGGTGAGCGGCGAGGCCAAGTGGGACGAGTACCTCGAGCGCGCTCGCAGCGAAGACGTCGAGCCGATGTCGCGCCGGGACTTCGAGCGGCACCGGACCGAGCACAAGGAGAACAACCCGCAGGCCCGATGCTGCTGACCCCGGGCCGCAACGCAGGGTCAGTCTGCCGGTGGCACGTTGGTGCCGCGCAGATGCCGGAAGACCAGGCTCGTCTCCGAGGTCGGGTTGATCGCACGGCAAGATGGCCGCCACCCCGGCCATGACCTCGCTCATACGGGGGGGGACAGGGTCACAGGGGTTGCTCACACCGTGAGTATCCAGTAGCTCCACCGCGACGGGATCGCCGCCACGCGAAGGTCAACAATGTTCGGACGCCCCCGGTTAAACAGGTTGAGTCTCTGTTCTTGACACCCATCCGGGCGGCGAGGAAGGTGGAGATGATTGATGGACTCGTCGAATGGGCTGGGGAGGTCGTTATGTCTGCGTCGAATGGAGCTTCATCAACCAAAGGAACAACGAGTCTTGAGGTCGCATTCAAAGGTGATCCCGATATCGCTGTTCTCAAGCGCCAACTCAAGAAGGTGCCTCTGACGCAGTCCCGTTCAGGCGAGTTGCTCGATGTGAGGATCATCGACAAGATGATGGCTAAGTCACGTCGCCGACTGGTTGGCGTGTACCTCATCAGTCTTGGGATTGCGTTACTGGCAGTCATCCCGTGGGCGTGGTCGTTCGCATCTCGCGCGGTAGCAGCGCAGCAGGCGGTCTCAGCAAGCTTCCTTGGCCAGCAGTTTAATGCCACGCCCGAGTTCAGCATGGTGCTGATCGTGCTATTGACAGCGACCCTGGGGAGCGTCTCGGTGCTCGCCATGACGTTCTCAGCGCGAACCGGGCGCGAAACCCTCGAGCGCGGCTTCTTCTGGTGGTACCTGACCAGGCCAATCAGCGCAGCTGGGCTGGGCCTTGTGTTCTACCTGGCTTTCGTCAGTGGGTTCTTGGCTGCGACCACTTCCACGGGTCAACCGACGCTCATCGTTGCCGCCACCATCGGAGGCTTGGCGGGTCTTTTCACCGACCAAGTGTATAAGAAGCTATTCAGCGTTCTCGGCCTTGTGGACTCGGGAAAGCGGGCATCCGGCACTAACACCGCCGGCGCTGACGTCGCCGACTCCGCAGGTTGAGGTGGACAGAACAAAGCGAAGAAGACCATGTTCATGCACTTCGATCCTGAGGGGACCTCGACTGGTCCGGCGACGGGGAATTGTGCGAGGCTTTCGTGCAATGACCGCCGACCCCCCATTAGTTTCACCCTAGTGGCCTGTCACTGAACCGTCTTGGGTGTGTGCGTTTCTTGGGGTGGACGGCTTTGGCAAGGATGGTATCGGCGTCCTTGGTCCAGGTGAATGTTCGCAGCGGTCGTTCCACGCGCGAGCAGGCGGTGCGAACGCTGAGTCGCGCACTCGATTACCGAGGGGAGAACGTGTGGGTGAATTACCTGGCGAGGCCGGTCTGGATCTGGCGTCTTTGCAGCTGGACGTCTACGAGAGTCGTGACGGGTGGTGGAACCCTGCGCACGAAGTCGTGGTCCCGCCGCAGGACTGGGAATTCCTGGCGACCGGGCAGGCGTTCGTGACCCGCAGCGTCAAGGCCGCCGGTGTGTTCTGGCTGGCCTGGGCGCCTCGTAGTCGGACGCGACAGCATCGTCGCTTGCTGGGGCTGTGGGCCCCAGCGGCTGCCATCCAGAGGGCGCAGCGGGCTGAGGCAGACACCGCCTCAGCGCGGGCAGTGAGGCGTGAAGCCGCCGCTCGCAGCCGGGCGCGGCAGGAGGCCCGCTACCAGGACGAGCTCGCTGCGGCCATTGTCGAGTACCTGCACTTCGCTGCCAGACACGAAGCCTTGGCGGAAACCATCGCTCGGTCGGCTGCCGAGCGCGCTGCTGTGGTGGGTAGCGGCCGGGTGGGGCGCACCCGCCTTCTGGCGCTCGACGAACGGGCTGCGCTGGCAGCGCGAGCGCAGATCCGGCACGCGCACACCGACTATCACGACCGGCTCGATGAACTCCCGTTCCTGGGCGAGGACGACGATCTCTACCGAGACATTAAGGCTGGAGCCCATGATGCTGTCGACGCCTTCATCCACGCCCACCGCCAGGAGCTGCCCTGACATAGAGAGCCCGCGTTATTCGATACCTCACCGAACCGGGGCCGTGGATCCGGGCTATGCGCGATACAACCAAGGTGTCGGCGTGTTGAGTGCGCGTGCATCGCAGCCCGATGACGTGCTGAAGAGCTCGCGGTGCGAAGGACGCGACTGACGCTGAAAGGCCGTGGGTGTCCAGCCGTTTTCGATGGATGCTGCCTGTGCGTGTAGTCGCTCAGTACGACGGTTTCGCCGGACGGTTGTGAGAATCAGTCGAGATCGAAGGCGGCTAAAATGGCTCGAGTGAGTTCCGGTTCCTGTTCGGAAGCAGGTAGCACAGGAGGCGGCCGAGCGCGGAGACGGGGACCGTGACGATGTCGTCACAGCTGACGACGCTGCTGTGCTCGAGCCCGTTCGCTGGTCCGACCGGCACTTCGGTCGACAGACCTCGGATGGTGCTCGTGATCGGTGCGACCGTCACTCGGCCCCAGCGGGGTCGCACGAGCTCACGAGTCAGGACCAGGACCGGCCTCGTCATGTCGAGCTTGGCTGTGTGAATCGGTCGCATCAGTCGAGGGCTTCCATCGGGACGTGCATCGCGTAGTCGGCCAGGTCGTCCATCTCGTGGTCGCCCCTGGCCTTCGCCAGGATCGCTGGGTCTTTGGCCGCGAGCTGCCTGCGTCGTTCACGCTCCAGCGCGTGAGTTACGACGGCTGCTCGACTCGTCGCGTCGCCGTTGCTGATTCGCCGGCCGATGCAAGACCTCGGTTCACCGCACACATCCGTGTGCCTCTATGCAGTTCCGGTGCGCTTGCTCATCAAGCATGTGCAGATGTCACGTTGGCGTCGTATATCGGTCTGTAGAACCCCAGTGGTATGCCGGTGTCCGGCCACCGATGTGCGGGTGGTGACCCGCTTGACTAATAGTGTGATAACGGGCCCGGATTCGAGTGGATATTGGGGGACGTCCACGAATCTGTTTTTGTGACCAGCGACGCAGAGCTGAGAACAGTGATTATGCCTGACGCGGAAGAGGCTACTGGTTAGATCCGAGTATCGGGTAACAGCACGAAAAGGGCACCTGAGCAGCGGAGATGCAACTCAGTGGCCCTTTCGTATCAGCTTCTCTCAGGATCCGTTGGTCGTTGATGTCGTCCCCGGACAACTGAACCCAAGGCTGTTTTTGTGCCGCCGCGAGGCCCCCCGAATGGGGATATCGGCAATTATGTAAAGAGGCCTGTGAGCATTGCTTTACACTTGATCTCCGCGCCACCGATTCTTCTAGATCAGAGACATTTTGGTCCATCAGGGACATTTGGGTGCGCGATGATCAAAGGCCGATCATCGTTTCCCTACCCTATATAGGAGGACGCAGGACCTTGTCGAATTTGTACATAAATGGTCAGTGGTTAGAAGCCGAAGCTGGCGGCCTGCGCGAGATCCGGTGTCCCGCGGACGGAACGCTTGTAGCGACGGTGTCTGAGGGGACCCGGCCAGACGCCGTCAAGGCGATCCGCGCAGCACGAGGAGCGTTCGACCAGGGCACTTGGCCCGGCACCAGCGAGCGTGAGCGGGGTGCTCTTCTCCTGCGCGTGGCCGATCTGCTGGTACGCGACAAGGCCGCTGCCGCCCGCGCCGAGTCCCTGGACACGGGCAAGCGGTTGGTCGAGGCTGAGTACGACATCGATGACGTCGTCAGCTGTTTTCGCTACTACGGCGGCATTGCCGGCACCGACGCCGGACGTGTCATCGACACCGGCCGCGATGACGCGATCAGCCGGGTGGTGCACGAGGCGGTTGGTGTCTGCGCGCTGATCACCCCCTGGAACTACCCGCTGATGCAAACCGCGTGGAAGGTGGCTCCGGCGCTGTTGGCCGGTAACACCTTCGTCCTAAAGCCCAGCGAGCTCACGCCTTCCACCGCCATACTTCTCATGCACGTGCTCCAGGAGGTGGGACTGCCCGCTGGCGTCGCCAACCTCGTGTTGGGCGCAGGCGCAGAGGTCGGCGCGGTGCTGGCGGAGCACCGCGATGTCGACATGGTCTCGTTCACCGGCGGCCTGGAGACCGGACGGTCTGTGATGTCCGCAGCTGCGTTGAGCGTCAAGAATGTCGCACTTGAGCTGGGCGGGAAGAACCCCAACATGATCTTTGCCGACGCTGACTTCGATACGGCGGTCGACTTTGCCCTCACCGCCGTGTTCCTACACTCCGGTCAGGTGTGCTCGGCCGGCGCGCGGCTTCTGGTGCAGGATCAGCTGCACGACCGATTCGTGGACGAAGTCGTGCGCCGCGCCGAGCTCATCCGCCTCGGTGGCCCTTTCGACGAGTCGGCCGAGTCCGGCACGCTCATCTCGGCAGCACACCTGGAGAAGGTCGCCAGCTATGTAAAGGAAGGGTTGGCGGAGGGTGCAGTTCTGCGGTGCGGTGGTTCAAGGGCGGAGGCCGGAGAGCTGGCCAAAGGTTTCTTCTACCTACCGACCGTGCTCGACGAATGCCACACCGGTATGCGCGTCGTGCAGGAGGAGTCGTTCGGCCCGGTCATGACGGTCGAGCGTTTCACTGATGAGGACGACGCCGTGCGTCTCGCCAACGACACGAGCTACGGGCTGGCCGGTGCGGTCTGGACCCAGGACGCAGGCAAGGCCCAGCGGGTGGCAGGGCGGCTGCGGCACGGGACGATCTGGATCAACGACTACCACCCCTACGTGGCGCAGGCCGAGTGGGGTGGCTTCAAGCAGTCCGGGGTCGGTCGAGAGCTTGGCCAGGCTGGCCTCGCAGAGTACCGAGAGACCAAGCACATCTGGCAGAACACCCGCCCCCAGGCGCAGCGATGGTTCAGCGGATGACGATCTCGACAGACACGATGCCTACGAACCCAGAAGGAGACACCATGTCAATCGATACCCAGGAACAGGTTCTTCAGCAGGAAGTGGTCACCGAGACCCTGCAGAGTGCTCCGCCCGTCGTGGAACCGGTGATCTCCGTCCGCAACCTGTGGAAGGTCTTCGGCCCCGGTGCAGCGGACGTGCCCGGTTCCTCGGAGCTGGCCGCGCTCTCGCCTCGCGAGCTGATGGAACAGACCTCTTGCGTCGCCGCAGTGCGTGACCTGAGCTTCGACGTCGCCCCCGGCGAGGTATTTGTCGTGATGGGGCTGTCGGGCTCCGGCAAGTCGTCCCTCGTGCGCTGCCTCACCCGCCTGATCGAGCCGACCGCCGGCCAGATCCTCCTACGGGGTGAGGACGTCCTCGCCGCCAACGAGAAGTCGCTGCGTGAGCTGAGGCGGCACAAGGTCGCCATGGTGTTCCAGCACTTCGGCCTGCTGCCACATCGACGGGTCATCGACAACGTCGCCTACGGTCTGGAGATCCGAGGAGCCGGAAAGGCCGAACGGACCAAGCGGGCCCGCGAGGTTATCGACCTGGTGGGTCTTTCGGGCAACGAGCACTCCTATCCCGACCAGCTCTCCGGTGGCATGCAGCAACGCGTGGGTCTGGCCAGGGCCTTGGTCGGCGACCCCGACGTCCTACTCTTCGACGAGCCGTTCTCGGCTCTGGATCCGTTGATCCGGCGGGAGATGCAGGACGAGATCATCCGGCTGCACCGCGAGGTCGGCAAGACGATGGTCTTCATCACCCACGACCTGTCCGAGGCGATCAAGCTCGGCGACCGCATCCTGATCATGCGCGACGGTCAGATGGTCCAGGTGGGACCGGACCTGAGCTGATTGGTGCACCCGCCGACGAGTACGTCCGCGACTTCGTCAAGGAGATCCCGTTCTCGGGCGTCCTGACCCTGCGATGGATCATGCGTCCGGCACGAGCCGGAGAGCTCCTCGACGGTCCGGAGCTTGGTCCGGACGTCGTGGTCCACGAAGCCGTGCGGCTGGTGCTCGAAGCCGACCGCGCGGTGAAGGTCGTGGACAACGGGGTCCTGCTCGGCGTCGTAGGCGACCACGAGATCCTGCGCGTGGTGGCTGGCTGATGACAGCCATAGCCCGCGCATCGCTTCGGATACGTCTTCCACGCTGGGGCGTGGCGCTGCTGGTGGTGCTCTGCTGGCTGATCGGCTACGCGGCCTTTCACGGACGCGACACGATGGCCCTAGCCCAGGCCGATCTCACCCCGCTGCATGATCGGCTCAACAGCCTGAACGACGCCGTGGGCGCCCAGCGCAGCAGCAACCCCCTGTTCCTGTACTTCTTCGACCAGATTCGTGGGGCCATCAACGTCCTGGCGACCTTCATCCAGAGCCTCATCTCCCAGCCAGCCTTCGGGCGCCCAGTTCCGGTGATCGGGTGGCTCGGAGTGGTGGCAGTCGCGACGTTCGCGTCGTGGGCCTTCGGCAACATCAAGGTGGCCGTCCTGGCCGCCGTCGGCTTCACTGTGCTGGGCATGCAGGGACTGTGGACCGAGAGCATGGACACCCTGGCCCTGACCACGACGGCTGTGCTGCTCTCGCTTATGATCGGGATCCCGCTGGGTATCTGGGCCGGGCTCTCGGACCGCGTCAACGCGGTCATGACCCCCTTCCTGGATTTCATGCAGACGATGCCCACCTTCGTCTATCTCGCGCCTCTGACGCTGGTCTTCTTGATCGGCCCAGCCTCAGCGACCATAGCCACCCTCATCTACGCGGCGCCGCCGGTCATCCGGATCACCACCCACGGCATCCGCGGTGTTCCCCGCGAGACCCTCGAGGCGGCTGAGTCGATGGGATCGACCCGGTTCCAACTGCTGACCAAGGTCATGCTCCCGATGACCAAACGCACGATCGTCATCGGGATCAACCAGACGATCATGGCGGCGTTGTCGATGGTGACCATCGCGGCACTGATCGACGCGCCGGGGCTCGGGCAGGTGGTCCTTACCGCGCTGCAGTCCCTGGATGTCGGAACAGCCTTCAACGCAGGGCTCTCGATCGTGATCCTGGCAATCGTGCTGGACCGCGTGACCACCGCGGCCAGTGTCCGCGGTGAGCTGGCGCGCCGTAAACCCACAAGCCGCTCTCACCGGCTTCGTCGCCCGGCCCTCGTGGTCGGGGCGGCGGCCACCGCGGCCTGCCTGTACATGTCCAACACGTATCTGTGGGCGGCGCAGTTCCCGGCAAACCCCGATCTGGGCGGCCCGATCAGACGGACGGCCGATGCGCTTGCCAGCTGGGTACAGCTGAACTTCAGCGGGGCCACGAACTCTTTCAAAGACAGGCTGACCAACGGCGCCCTCAACCCGTTCCAGAGTCTGTTGACCGACTCACCGTGGTGGCTGGTATGTGCCGTCATCGTCGCGCTGGCCGTGATTGTCGGCAGCCGCCGGGCGGCCGTCGGAGCAGCCATCTGTCTCGCACTGCTCGTCGCCACCGGCCTGTGGGCAGACGCCATGAGCACGCTGGCCGCGACCCTGGTAGCCACGGTGGTGGTGATGGCGCTCGGCCTGGTCCTCGGAGTCTTGATGGGTCGTAGCCGTCGGGCCGACCGGTTGATCCGACCCACTCTGGACGCGGCTCAGACGATGCCCGCCTTCGTCTATCTCGTGCCGTTCGTCGCGCTCTTCGCTGCCAGCAGGTTCACCGCAATCGTGGCAGCGGTCGTATTCGCGGCTCCAGTCACGACCAAGATCATCGCCGACGGGATAGCGGGCGTGCCCGCGGAGACGATCGAGGCGGCCACCGCCGCCGGGTCGAGCCCGTGGCAGATCATCACCAAGGTCCAGCTTCCGATGTCCTTGCGCACGATTGCGCTGGCCACCAACCAGGGATTGATCTACGTGCTCTCCATGGTCGTGGTCGGCGGACTGGTCGGCGCCGGCGCTCTGGGATACGACGTTGTGGCCGGTTTCCGGCAGAACAGCCTGTTCGGCAAGGGCCTTGCCGCGGGACTGGCCATCGTGATGCTCGGCATCCTGCTCGACCGGGTCACCCAGTCCGCAGCCAGGCGGGGGGACGTTACGAGCCACGGGCACCATTGATGGCCGAGAGATGACCACCCATGACTCGCGCCGGGCGATGAGACCACTCGCCTGCACAAATTCGCAGTTTCAACCGGAAAGAGACAGTACAAAATGAACCGATTGCTTACCAAGATGTCCACACCCACCCGGACCGTCGCGGTGCTGGCGGCCGTATCCCTATCGCTGAGCGCGTGCGGGGCCAAGGTCAGTGATGCCGCAACCGGCGGCGCCAAAGGTTCTGCAGCAAAGTGCGGCACGTTCAACCTCGCAGTCAACGCGTGGGTGGGCTACGCAGCCAATGCCGCTGTCGTCGCCTACCTGGCGCACAACAAGCTCGGATGCACTGTCAAGCTGCAGAACCTCGACGAGCAGATCTCGTGGCAGGGCTTCGCCTCCGGTCAGGTCGATGCCGTCCTGGAGAACTGGGGTCACGCCGACTTGGCCAAGAAGTACATCACCGAGCAGAAGGTGGCCCAGGACGCCGGCCCGACCGGCAATATCGGCAAGATCGGTTGGTACGTTCCGCCGTTCCTGGCCAAGGCGCACCCCGACATCCTCGCTTGGAAGAACCTCGACAAGTATGCCGCTCTGTTCAAGACCAGCGAGTCCGGCGGCAAGGGCCAACTGCTCGATGGCGACCCGGGATTTGTCACCAACGACGCCGCACTGGTCAAGAACCTGAAGCTGAACTACAAGGTGGTCTACTCCGGTTCAGAGGCAGCACTGATCCAGAGCTTCCGGCAGGCCGAGCAGAGCAAGAAGCCGCTGATCGGGTACTTCTACGAGCCGCAGTGGTTCACCGCCGAGGTCCCGCTGAAGAAGGTCAACCTGCCTGCCTACACCCTTGGGTGTGACGCCGACGTCGCCAAGGTGGCCTGCGACTACCCGCTGTACAACCTGAACAAGGTGGTCAGCACCAAGTTCGCGACCTCAGGCAGCCCAGCCTTCACTCTGGTCAAGAACTTCAGGTGGACCAACGCCGATCAGAACCTCGTCGCGAAGTACATCGCCAAGGACAAGATGTCACCCGACCAGGCTGCCAAGAAGTGGATCGACGCCAACCCCGACAAGGTCAAGGCCTGGCTTGCCGGAACTGGCGTGAGCTGAGCGATGACGTCCGTCCCAAACGACTTCGTCATCGTCGGAGGCGGCTCGGCTGGCTGCGCGTTGGCGAACCGACTTTCTGCGGATCCGGCCAACAAGGTTCTCGTCCTTGAGGCTGGACGCAGCGACTCGCTGTGGGATGTCCTCATCCACATGCCGGCGGCGCTCCCCTTCCCCATCGGCAGTCGCTTCTACGACTGGAAGTACAAGTCCGAGGCCGAGCCGCACATGGGTGGTCGCAAGGTCTTCCACGCCCGCGGCAAGGTACTGGGTGGCTCCAGCAGTATCAACGGGATGATTTTCCAGAGGGGCAACCCGCTGGACTTCGAACGCTGGGGTGATGACAAGGGCATGGGGTCCTGGGACTACGCCCACTGCCTGCCGTACTTCAATCGCATGGAGAACTGTCTGGCGGCCGACCCTGGCGATCAGTTCCGCGGTCATGACGGACCCCTCGTCCTGGAGCGGGGGCCGGCCACCAGCCCGCTCTTCGAGGCCTTCTTCAGGGCGGCCGAGCAGGCCGGTTACCCGCGCACCGATGACGTGAACGGATACCGCCAGGAGGGCTTCGCGCGCTTCGACCGAAACATCCACAGGGGGCGCCGGCTGTCCGCTGCCAGGGCCTATCTGCACCCGGTGATGAACCGTCCAAACCTCAATGTCATCACCCGGGCGCTCGTGACCAGGGTGCTCTTCGAAGGCAAGACCGCGGTCGGCGTCGAGTATCGCCGGAGAAGGGGTCCCGCCCAACAGGTCAGAGCCACGACCGTCATTCTGTGCGGAGGCGCCATCAACTCCCCACAGCTGTTGCAGCTCTCTGGGGTGGGCAACGCGGCGGATCTGTCCAAGCTCGGAATCAACGTGGTGCACGACCTGCCGGGGGTCGGGGAGAACCTGCAAGATCACCTGGAGGTGTACATCCAGTACGCCTGCAAGCAGAAGGTAACCATGCAGAAGTACCTGAAACACCGGTACAAACCCTGGATCGGCGCCAACTGGCTGTTCCGGCGCAAGGGCCCGGGCGCGACCAACCACTTCGAGGGCGGCGGTTTCGTCCGAAGCAACGAGGACGTCAGCTACCCGAACCTTATGTTCCACTTCCTGCCCATTGCAGTTCGATATGACGGATCGTCTCCTGACGGAGGGGAGGGGTACCAGGTGCACGTCGGACCGATGTACTCCGATGCCATCGGATCGGTCAAGATCACGAGCACGGACCCGAAGACGCACCCGGCCCTGCGGTTCAACTATCTGTCGACCGACCAGGACCGCCGTGAGTGGGTCGAGGCGGTACACGTAGCCCGCAACATCCTGACTCAGCACGCCCTGGACGACTTCAATGCCGGCGAGATCTCGCCCGGCTCATCGGTGAAGACCGACGCGGAGATTCTCGACTGGGTGGCCACGGACGCAGAGACGGCTCTGCACCCATCCTGTTCCCTGCGGATGGGCGTAGACGCGATGTCTGTGGTCGACCCGTTGACCATGGGCGTACACGGACTCGAGGGGCTCAAAGTCGTGGACGCCTCGGTGATGCCGTACGTGACCAACGGCAACATCTATGCACCGGTGATGATGCTGGCCGAGAAGGCTGCCGATCTGATACTGGGCAGAGCCCCATTGCCGCCGAGCGAGGCCGAGTTCTACCGACACCCTGTGTCCTCGTGACGCTTGCGTTATCTCAAGGCCTGATTCAGGCCCCGGATGGGCTATTCGCAGTTGGAGTGTGATTTTGCCAGCCTGAAGTTGCTTGCTGGCGCCGTGCTGTGGGGCTGAGTGCTGGATGACGCGTTGTTCACCCTCTACGGCGTCACCTGACGGTCGCAGGGTTGCTGGCGTCGGATGCGGCCATGGCGAAGGCGTCCGGAATCAACATCAACTTGTGGATGGGTGTGGCCGTGCTGGCCCTTGGCGTGCTCTTCTTTGTGTGGTGGCGACTGCGTCCCCTTCATCGC
>DAITND010000059.1:0-13923 GCA_036834825.1 Dermatophilaceae bacterium | reverse complement strand
GCTCGCGCTCAAGGGGCATCGGCACCGCAAGGCACACCGAGATGACGTACTGGCCCGGGATGTCGTAGCTGACCACGCCCAGCCCGTTTGCGAGCTCGGACCGTTGCGCTTCCGGGAACGCCCACGGCTCGGGTGGGCTCACCTGCGGCCGCGCGAGCACGCTCTCCTGGGAGGTCACTTGGTATCTCCGTCCTGCTTGAGGTAGGCCACGACGGCGCGGGACCCGGGCATGAGCCACTTGGCGGCGGCCTGCTGCACCTGGGCTGGCGTCACCTCGCCAACACGGTCAAGGTAGGTGTTGATGTAGCTGGAGTCGCCTTGGAGCGTCGCGAAATGGCAGATGTGGTCGGCGCGCTCTTCCTGGCTGGCCAGGGATGAGAGCCAGCTTCGCTCGGTCTGGGCCATTGCCGACTCCATCTCGATCTCGGTCGGCCCCTGCTCGGCAAACCGGACGAGCTCCTCGCAGGCGGCCGCCTCGACGGCGTCGGCGCTGACACCCTCGGCGACGTCAATCATCATGAACCCCAATGAGATCCCGTCCACGAAGCCCATCGCGTGGGCCGAGACGCCGCTGGCACTCTGCTCACGCCGGACCAGCCGCCGGCTCAGCCGGGAGGTCGCCAGGCCACCGATGACATCCATCGCCAGGGATGAGGCGAAGAACTCCGGGGTGTGGTCGACCGGAAGCCGAAAGGCGATGTACAGATGGTCGGAGGGGACATCCTCGATGTGCTCGTCACGAACCGGCTCGGACAACGGGGCCAACGACTCGACCGGATCGCGACGGGCGTCCGCGGTGGCCGGCAACGGGCCGAAATACCGCTGCGCCGCCGCGAATCCCTCGTCCGGGGTGAGGTCACCAACAAGGGCAAGCACGGTGTTGTTGGGGCCGTAGTGGGCGCGGAAGAACTCGTGCACGTCCTGCACGCTCGCCGCGTCAAGATCTGCCATGGAACCGATGGTCGCGTGGTGGTAGGGGTGGCCCTTGGGGAAGATCGCTGCGTAGATGTCGATCAAGGCGTTGCCATAGGGCATGTTGTCGTAGCGCTGCCGCTTCTCCTCCTTGACCACGTCGCGCTGGTTGTCGAGGTTCTCCTGGTTGACCGCGTCCAGCAGCCGGCCGTGCCGGTCGGCCTCCATCCACAGGGCCAGGTCCATGGCGCCGCGCGGCACCGTCTCGAAGTAGTTCGTGCGATCGAACCAGGTCGTGGCGTTCAGGCGCCCACCCGCCGCCATAAGCGCGGAGAAGTGCTCACCGGAGGCCACGTTGAGCGAACCCTGGAACATCAGGTGCTCGAACAGGTGCGCGAAACCGGTGCGCCCCCCGACCTCGTGGCGTGAGCCCACATTGACCCACAGATTGACGGTGACGTTGGGGACGCTGTGGTCCTCACTGACGATGACCCGCAAGCCATTGGCCAGCGTACGTTCGGCGATCTTGTAGTCCAGCGGCATGCGCCCAGACTAGGGGACGGCGGGCACGGCGACGACGTGACCTTGCCATGACCTCCGCCGACGGCTCAGGACGCAGGATCTTGTCCGGGTCGCGCAGACAGTGTCGGGGAGAACTCCTCGCCCAGCTGGTCGAAAGCCTGGCGGGCAAAGATCTGCTGCTGGGTTACCGTCCGCTCGGAACGCCCGCGTCCCACGAAGCTCACCGCCCAGTGCAGCAACGTGGTGAGCCGGTTCTTGAACCCGATCAGGTAGACGAGGTGGACGACCAGCCACATCAGCCAGGCGATGAACCCGCTGACCCGGAGCCGGCCGATGCTGGCGACCGCGCTGAAGCGCGAGATCGTCGCCATACTGCCCTTGTCGTGGTACTTGAAGGCCTGACCATCGGGTTTCCCGGCCAGTCGGGCCCTTATCTGACGCCCCACATGACGACCGCCCTGGATGGCGACCTGAGCCACCCCGGGCAGCCCGTCCAGCGCGATCATGTCACCCACCACGAAGACCTCGCGATGGCCTGGCAACGTCAGGTCCGGCGCAACCTCGACTCGCCCCGCGCGGTCCAGTCCGGCTCCGGACTGCTGCGCGAGCTGGCGGCCGAGCGGGCTCGCAGAGACGCCGGCGGCCCAGACCTTGCATACGGACTCGATACGGCGAGGTCCCTGGGCGTCCTCGACCTCGATCCCGGTCCCGTCCACTCCCACCACCTTGGTTCCCAGCTGTACCTCCACCCCGATCCGGTCCAGCTTGGCCATTGCCTTGGCGCCCAGATGGTCGCCGAAAGAGCCCAGCACCGAGGGAGCCGCATCCAGCAGGATGACGCGGGCCCGACGAGGGTCGATGCCACGAAACTCGCGACGCAGCGTGCGGTGCGCCAGCTCGGCGATCTGTCCGGCCATCTCCACGCCGGTCGGGCCTGCACCAACAACCACGAAGGTCAGCAGCCGGGCGCGCAGTTCCTCGTCCTCGACCAGCTCGGCCATCTCGAAGCTGCCGAAGATACGCCCGCGCAGCTCAAGGGCGTCGTCGATGCTCTTCATCCCCGGCGCGAAACGCGCGAACTGGTCGTTGCCGAAGTACGACTGGCCGGCCCCCGCTGCGACCACGAGCGAGTCGTAGGCCGTGACCCTGGTCTGGTCCAGCACCGTGGAGGTGACGGTCCCCTCGGTGAGGTTGATGTCGGTCACGGCGCCGAGCAGGACTCGTGCATTGCGTTGGCGCCGCAGGATCTCACGGGTCGCGGGTGCGATCTCCCCCTCGGACAGGATGCCCGTGGCGAACTGGTAGAGCAGCGGCTGGAACAGGTGATGGGTCGTCTCGGCGATGACAGTGATGTCGACGTCGGCACCCTTGAGCGACTGCGTGGTGAACAACCCACCGAAGCCGGAACCGATCACCACCACCCGGTGTCGACGGCCTGCCTCATCCCCATGTGCTGTTCTGTGATCCACGACCCCACGATACCCAACGGCGCGATACTCACATTCGCGCCAGCACCCATGAGAGGACGGCCAGTGCCAGCGCGTTTATCCCCACCATCAGCCACACGACCATCGTGATGCTCTGGTCGTAGGCCAGCCCCAGGACCACCCCGGCCAGCAGCAGGCCGAGGCCGCGGGCCAGAGCCAGCCAGCCGAAGGCGATGGATCGTCCGGCTGGTTCGACGAGCTCGGTGACCACGGCTTTGACGGTCGAGTCCAGGACGCCGTTGACCACTCCCCAGATCGCCACTCCGACCCAGACCAGGGTCGCGTTGTCAGTGAAGGCGATGGCGCTCATGCCCGCGGCGACCGGCACCGCGAGCAGGACCAGGGGTCCGCGCCGGTCGTAGAACCGGCCCATCAGCAGACCGCTCAGGCCGTCAACGGCCATGGCGAGGGCAAACAGCAACGGCACCTGGGCAGCCGTGAGCAGAGTCTGGGTCTGGGCGTGGTAGGCAAGCAGGGGGAACGCGGCAATCCCCAGGGACAGCAGGCCCACGGCGCCGATGTACTGCCACACCAATGGCGGCAGAGCGGCCCGGGCGGCCGGCTCGCCGTGGCCGTGCGAGGTCTCCGGAGGCGCTGATAGCGCCGACGCCGCGATCTCGTAGGCCGCTGGGTCCGGGACGCGATGTCGCAGCCAGAACAGCAATGCCAGCACGATCACGCCCGGAACGATCAGGACGGCGAAAGCCAGGCGATAGTTGCCCGCATGTTGCCACAGGACCGCCGCCAGCAGCAGAGGCCCCGCCACGGCGCCGGTCTGGTCCATCGCCTGGTGGACCCCGAACGCGCTGCCTCGGCCGGTCTGGGTGGAGGCGTGGGACAACAGCGTGTCCTTGGCCGGGGAACGAACCGCCTTGCCCAGCCGCTCGGTGCCGTAGAGCAGCAGTGCCGGGGCGATCACGTTGGTGGAGCCGATCAGCGGGACGCTGAGCACCGTCAGCGCATACCCGGTGATGGTCCACGTCCAGTAGTGCCCGCGGCGCTGGACCAGGTACCCGGAGGCCACCCGCAGGCCGTAACCGATGAACTCCCCCACACCGGCAACGGCTCCGACCACTGCCGCCGAGGCCCCGAGGGTCCCGAGGTAGGGCCCGATGATGCTGCGTGCGCCCTCATAGACCATGTCGGCGAACAGGCTGACCAAGCCGAAGAAGATAACGAAATACCACGGTCGCAGCTGGGGGCGACTGCTAACTGGG
Source organism: Dermatophilaceae bacterium (assembly GCA_036834825.1). Classification (GTDB taxonomy): domain Bacteria; phylum Actinomycetota; class Actinomycetes; order Actinomycetales; family Dermatophilaceae; genus UBA4719. Next base: position 9,785 of record DAITND010000059.1, on the reverse strand, counting down.
GGCGTCTGCGACTCTGCCAAGGATCCGGCGCTGGATGCGAAGCTCGTCGCGGATGCCGTACGGCACCGGCAGATTGCGGGCATTCAGCTCGGCGGTGTAGGCCTCCAGGGCCAGCAACAGGCGGGCTCTGGGCGCGTCCACCAGACGCGATCTGCCCAACGGTGCACGACGGGCGACCCTCATCGCGGCTCGCGCGCCGATGACCTCTTGGAACAGCTCCATCAGGTGGTCGAACCCGAAGCTTGGATCCAATTCCGGAGAGGAAGCCATCGGTTCAACCCCCTACGTGTGTCGGTCACAGCCTCGTCGACCGACGAACCACGTCGGCAATATTGACACTACGCCAGCGGCGGCCCTCAGCGGAGGTTGGCAAGGTATGACTTGTGTCAACTTCTCACAGAGTCTGGCGACCACCGGGATCGCGGGAGCCGTCCCGTTCGTCCCGTTCAGCCCACTCCAGCAGGGTCTGCAGCGAGTACGGCGCGTCGTCGATGCCCGCGTGCAGGTCACCCAGGGCGGCGAACCGCGCCGGGACGGTCGCGATGGTGCAGTCGGCCGGCAGGACGTCCTGCACCTCGTCCCAGGTGATCGGGGTTGACACCGTCGCCTCGGGAAGGCCGCGCACGGAGTAGGCGCTGGCGATCGTGTGATCCCGGGCGTTCTGGTTGTAGTCGACGAACACGGCCCGAGGATCGCGATCCTTGCGCCACCACGTGGTGGTCACCTGCGCCGGCGCCCGGCGTTCGACCTCTCGCGCGAAAGCCAGCGCCGCCCGGCGTACGTCCGCGAAACCCCACCGCGGCTCGATCCGCACATAGATGTGCATCCCCGAACCGCCCGAGGTCTTTGGCCAACCGGTGGCGCCGAGCTCGTGGAGCACCTCGCGCGCGAGGTGGGCCACGCTGCGAACCCGCTCGAAACCGCACTGCGGCATAGGGTCCAGGTCGATGCGCCACTCGTCGGGACGTTCGGTGTCGGCGCGCCGGCAGTTCCACGGGTGGAACTCGACCGTGGACATCTGCACCGCCCAGATCACGGCGGCCAGCTCGGTGACACACAACTCGTCCGCGAACCGGTTGTATCGCGGGAAGCCCACCCGGACGGTCTGGACCCAGGCCGGGGCGCCGCCCGGGAGCCGCTTCTGGTGCACCTTCTCGCCGCCGACTCCTTCGGGGAACCGGTGCAACATGGTGGGCCGCTCTGCCAGCCCGCGAACGATCCCGTCACCGACGCTGAGGTAGTAGAGGGCCAGGTCGAGCTTCGTCTCCCCCCGCGCCGGGAAGTAGACCCGGTCCGGATGGGAGATGCGCACGATCCGGTCCCCGACGACCAGCTCGGCGGCTGGGGCCGCGCTTGCCTTGGTAGCCATGGAAATCAACCTAACGACGTTCTACCCTTCGGTCCAAAGATAAGATGACTAGTTTCCGGTATAGTCAACTGATCGAACCTTGTGAGGTACTTGCCCGGTTCCTCTCGGGTGGGTGCTTCCAAAGCTGAAGGGCAGGACGCGATGCCAGAACCGATCGACAAGCTGAAGGCCGAGTTCTTCAAGACCCTTGGGCACCCGGCACGGATCCGGATTCTGGAGCTGCTCTCCGAGGATGAGCACTCCGTAGGCGAGCTGATGCCCAAGCTCGGGCTCGAGTCCTCCCACCTTTCCCAGCAGCTCGCCGTGCTGCGAAGGACCGGCATGGTCGTGGCCCGCAAGCAGGGCAACAACGTGATCTACTCGATCGCCTCCAAAGACATGTCTGAACTGCTCCTGCTGGCCCGCAAGGTGCTGACCGGGCTGCTCACCGACCAGATGGATCTCCTGCGCGATCTGCAGGCCAACGGCCAGGCCGGGGAGCGGGCGAACCACCGATGAGTGTGGTCACCACCGGTCGTGGCAGGGGCAACGCCAGGGAGCTGGACCAATGAGCTGGATCGCCAAGATCGCCCGAGTCGGACGCATCGTCGAGCCAGCCCTGGACGCCCCTAAAACCACCGTTGTCCCGCCCACCGGCATCGCGGGCTCACTGCAGCTACGGCACGTGGACGCCGGCTCCTGCAACGGTTGTGAGCTCGAGATAGCGGGCGCCTTCTCCCCGGTGTATGACGCGGAGCGGTTCGGGGCCCGAATGGTCGCCTCGCCCCGGCACGCCGACGGACTGCTCGCCAGTGGTGTGGTGACCCACAACATGCACCAGCCGTTGCTCAATACCCTCAACTCGGTTCCGCAGCCTCGGGTCGTCATCGCTGTCGGCGACTGCGCCTGCAATGGTGCTGCCTTCGCGGGAGGCTACGGCGTGGTGGGTTCGGTCACCGACGTCATACCCGTGGACGTTGAAGTACCTGGTTGTCCGCCCACCCCCCAGCAGATCATCACGGCGCTGCGCACGGTGACGGGCCGGTGAGCGCTGCTCACACGGCTCTTCACGACTCCCCCGGCGTTCCCGCTCCTGATGTGGGCAGCCCCGCCTCGGGTCGGGCGCGCGGGCTCGCGGTCCTGTCCGGAGGGCTCACCACGGCCCTGGGAGCGGTCGGTGTGGCACTCGGCCTCAGCGTCATCTTCGGGGCGCCCCGGCATCTGCGGATCGGGTGGCTGCTGCCGCTGGTCGGGGTCACCTTCGATCTGGGCCCGCTCGGCGGGTTCTTTGTTGCCGCCACCGGCGCGGTCTCGATCGCCGTGGGGATCTACGTCGTCGGGTACGCCCAACGGGAACACTGGGTCCGATTCTCCCTGGCCATGCTCCCGCTGTTCGTGGCAGCCATGCTCCTGGTTCCGGCAGCGGGATCGGTCACCACGTTCCTGCTGGCCTGGGAGCTGATGGCGGCGGCCTCACTGGTCCTGGTGCTGACCGAGCACCATCGCGGCGAGGTCCGGTCCGCTGGTGGCTTCTACGCGGTGATGACCCAGCTGGGCTTTGCGGCAATCCTGCTGGCTCTGGTGGTGCTGTCCGCAGCCGGGCGCGGCGACGCCTTCGCCACCATCGCCGCGCACTCAGGTGGCATCTCGACCGGCACTCGCACGGCGGTGTTCCTGCTGACCCTGATGGGATTCGGGTCCAAGGCCGGCCTGCTTCCGCTGCACGCGTGGTTGCCCCGGGCCCATCCCGAGGCGCCCAGTCCGGTCTCAGCGTTGATGAGCGCGGCGATGGTCAACATGGGCATTTACGGCATCATCCGCATCGACGTGCAGATCCTCGGTCCCGGCCCGCACTGGTGGGGGCTGACGCTGATGATCTTCGGCGCCTTGTCGGCGGTGTTCGGAGTCCTTCAAGCCTCCGTGGCGACCGACCTGAAACGGCTTCTGGCCTACTCAACCACCGAGAACATGGGCCTGATCACGCTGGCGCTGGGCGCGGCGACACTCCTGTCCTCCTACGGAGCGCATCAGGTGGCCGCCCTGGCGATGACCGCGGCCCTGCTGCTCATACTCAGTCACAGCGCCTTCAAGACACTCGCCTTCCTTGCCGCCGGGTCTGTGCTGGCCGCCACCGGCCTGCGCGACCTGGACAAGCTCGGTGGGCTGGCCCGCCGGATGCCCGGCACCACCGTGATGTTCGGAATCGCTGCGCTCGGCGCGTCAGGCCTGCCGCTGGGTGCCGGCTTCGTTGGCGAATGGCTCCTGCTGCAGTCCCTCATCCACTCACCCCACGACAACAACACCCTGCTCGCGCTGACGATGCCCTTGTCTGTGGGCGCCGTCGCGCTCACCACCGGGCTGGGGATCGCGGCCATGGTCAAGGCCTTCGGGGTCGGGTTCTTGGCGCGGCCACGCTCAGCCGCCGCCAGCGCCGCACGGGAGGCTCCCGCCACCATGATGACCGGAATGGCGATAGCCGCGGCGGCATGTGCCGTGTTCGCCCTCGCCCCGGTGCTGCTCAGCCCAGTTCTGAGGCAGGTTCTGGCCGCAGTACCGACCGTGGGTGGCGCTGCCGCGGGCCCGGTTCTGGGCGCGTATCTGCGACTGCCCGGGCTCGCCGGGTCGATGTCGCCGGGCCTGATTGCCGCCGCCCTGCTCATCGCGGTGCTGATCGCGCTCGGCCTGGCTCGCTGGGGCGGGCGCCGCCGGCCCGCTTCCGCCGTGGCCCCCCTCTGGGCCTGTGGCGCAGACTCGCTCAGCCCGAGGATGCAGTACACAGCCACGTCCTTCGCAGAACCCCTACAACGCGTCTTCGACAACGTGCTGCAGCCCGACACCGACGTAGAGGTCACCCATTTTGCGGAGTCGCAGTACCTGGTCGAGAAGGTCACCTACCGAACCCTGCTGGCCGACCCCGTGGAACAGCGCCTCTACCTGCCCGTGGTCCGCGCGGTGACCACCTGGGCGCAGTGGGTGCGTCGCGCACATCCCGGCAGCGTCCACCTCTACCTGGCATACGGCGCGCTGGGGCTGCTGATCGTGCTCGTGATCGCCCGATGAACGCAACGACCGAGCTCGCCGGGCTGGCCGCAACCACCCTTCAGGTACTCGCTGTGGTGGCCGGAGCGCCGCTGATTGTGGGCGGGATGCGACAGGTACGCGCCCGGCTGGAGGGGCGGGCCGGCGGCGGCATCGGGCAGCCCTGGCGGGACCTGCGCAAGCAGCTCCGCAAGCAAGCGATCACCCCGGCGGGAACCACCGTGGTGTTCGGGTTCGCACCGGCGGTCGTGGCCGGCAGCACACTGCTGATCGCCGCCATCCTGCCGCTCATCGCCCTGGGCTCTCCGCTGGACTCGGCCGCGGACCTCTTCGGTGTGGTGGGTCTGCTGTTCCTGGGAACGGTCGCCCTGACCCTGGCCGGTCTGGACACCGGTACCGCATTCGGCGGCATGGGGTCCAGCCGCGAGATCACCATCGCCGCCCTGGTCGAACCCACCATCTTGCTCGCGGTGTTCGCCTTGTCGGTTCCCGGACATTCGGCCAACCTGGCTGCCATCGTCTCGGCGACGGCGGAGCACCCCGGGCAGCTGGTCTCGCCGGGAAGCCTGCTGGCGTTCGTGGCGCTGGCCATCGTGATCATCGCCGAGACCGGGCGGCTGCCGGTGGACAACCCCTCGACCCACCTCGAGCTGACGATGATTCACGAGGCGATGGTCCTGGAGTATGCCGGTCCCAGGCTGGCACTGGTCGAGTGGGCCAGCGGCATGCGTCTGACAGTCCTCCTGGGGCTGATGGCAAACCTGTTCCTGCCGTGGGGGATCGCCGGGGCCCACCCGTCAGTGCTCGCGATACTCATCGGCCTGGTGGCGATCACCGTCAAGGTGGCCGTGTTGGCCGGTGTGCTCGCCGCAGGTGAGGTCTTCATCGCCAAGCTTCGGTACTTCCGGATCCCCGAACTGCTGGCCGGCTCCTTCCTGCTGGCCCTGCTGGCCGTAACCGCGTCCTACTTCTTCGCCACCGCGACCAACTGAACGCCAGGACATGAACCCCGACGTGAACAGGCCACGACATGAACAGAAGAGCAAATGACCCAAGCCATCTATAACGGCGTGCTCAATCTCGCAGCAGGAGCGTTTCTGCTCGGCGCTGTGCTCATCGTGTGGCGCCGTGAGCTCGCCTCCATCGTTGCGCTACTGGCCTGGCAGGGCCTGGCCCTGGCAGCGATCCCCCTCACCGAGGGCATCTACCACCATGACGCGGCCCTGATCATCGTCGGCGTCGTCGTGCTCGTGCTGCGGGCGGGCATCCTGCCGCTTCTGCTCGCGCGAGCCGTCGGCACCGAGGCTAACGAACGCCGCGAGAGCACGCCGCTGGTCAACACCACCACCTCACTGCTGGTCACCGCGGGCCTGACCATGCTGGCGTACGCAGTGACCCGGCCGATCATCGCGCTGGACCCCTCTCCGGCCACCCGCGCCGTGCCGGCCGCCTTCGCGGTGATCCTGATTGCCATCTTCGTCATGGTCAGCCGTCGCCGTGCCGTCTCCCAGGCCGTGGGCTTCATGATGCTGGACAACGGCATCGCGGCCACCGCGTTCCTGATCACAGCCGGTGTCCCGCTCATCGTCGAGCTCGGCGCGTCGCTGGACGTGATGTTCGCCGTGCTCGTACTAGGTCTGCTCACCGGGCACATGCGCCGCACCTTCGGCGGCACCGACCTCGACCAGCTCAGACAGCTGCGCGGCTGATGAGCTTCCTGTTGTTGGTACCCATCCTCGCTCCGCTCGGTGCGGCAGCGCTCGCGCTCGTTCTCGGCTGGCGACCCCTGACCTCGTCGGTGACCGTCCTGGCCGCTCTGTGTGTGCTGGTCAGCGCCGCCATCCTCGGCTTCACCAGCGGATCCGGGACTCGTTTCGGGATCGGGAACCTGTTTCGGGCCGACGCCCTGAGCGTGGCCATGCTCGTGGTCATCGGCACAGTGGGCACCCTGGCCACCTGGGCCAGCATCGGCTACATCGACGCCGAGCTCGCCCACGGGCACACCGACGCCAAGGGCGCGAACCTCTACGCAGTGCTGGTTCCGGTCTTCCTCGCCGCGATGGCCAGCGCGGTCCTGGCCAACAACATCGGCGTGATGTGGGTGGCCATCGAAGCCACGACCGTGGCCACCGCCTTCCTGGTCGGACACCGCCGGACCCGCGACGCGCTGGAGGCTACCTGGAAGTACGTCGTCATCTGCTCGGTCGGTATCGCTCTGGCGTTCCTGGGCACCGTACTTGTGTACTTCGCCAGTCTGCACGCCGGCGCCGCCAGCGGCGACGCCCTGAACATCGACGTGCTGCTCGCCCATGCCAGCCGGCTCGACCCCGCAGTAACCCGTCTGGGCGCCGGGTTACTGCTGCTGGGATACGGCGCCAAGGCAGGACTCGTCCCGTTCCACACGTGGCTGGCCGACGCGCACAGCCAGGCGCCGGCGCCGGTCTCGGCGCTGATGAGTGGAGTGCTGCTGTCCGTGGCGTTCTACGCGCTGCTGCGCGTCAAGTCCGTTGTCGACCTGGCGGTAGGCACCGGATTCCTACGTACCGGCCTGCTCATCGTCGGACTCCTCACGCTGCTGATCGCCGCGTCGCTGCTCGTGGTCCAGACCGACTTCAAACGGATGCTGGCCTACTCCTCCATGGAGAACATGGGCCTCGTCGCGGTCGCCGCGGCCGCCGGCACCAGACTGGCAATCGCCGCCCTGCTGCTGCATGTCCTGGCCCACGGGATCGCCAAGACGCTGGTGTTCCTCGGCTCCGGACAGCTGCAGGCCGCGCACGACTCCACCCGGATCAGCGACGTCACCGGCGTGCTGGCCCGCTCCCCGATGATCGGCATCACCTTCCTGGTTGGGCTGGCGATCCTGCTGGGCCTGCCGCCGTTGGCCATGTTCGCCAGTGAGCTGTCCATCTCCCGCGCGCTTGCCGGCGCCGGCCTCGGGTGGGTGCTTGGTGCCGCACTGCTGTTCGTCGTGATCTCCTTCGCCGCCCTGGTCCGCAACGGCGCCCGGATGCTGCTGGGCCCACCAGATGCGCGATCACCGGCGATCACCGTGCCGCGCTCCGTCTCTGCGGCGCTGGTCACCGGCGTCATCCTGAGTGTTGTGCTGGGCCTGACCGCCGGACCGCTCCTTGATCTCTTCCAGAGCGCGGCCACCCAACTCGGAGGCACCCGTTGACCCACAACCCCGGCTCGGCCGACAACCCCGAGTACAACGGCGTGCCAGCCGGTGTGCACCGCATCGCCCTCACCCTGGAACCAGCCGAGCTCAGCGAACAGGCCGCAGCACTGTTCGAGGATGGCTTCCGCCTTGGCCTGGTCGCGGCCCACGACGACGGTCCCACCCTGCGCGTGGTCTACCTGTTCCTGGCCGGCCCCCCGGACCGCCGCATCGAGCTAGAAGTCACCCTGCCCGCCGACGACCCCGCGCTGCCCTCCCTGGCCTCACTGTCCTTCCCCGCCTCACGCTTCGAACGTGAGATGCACGACCTGTTCGGGATCGAGCCCGTCAATCACCCCCTGCCCCGCCGACTGGTCCGGCACGCTCACTGGCCCGCCGGCTGGTACCCGATGCGCCACAACGCCGGGCCGCATCCGCCGTTCACCGAACGCCAGGCATACCCCTTTCTGGCAGTGGTCGGCGATGGGGTCTATGAGATCCCCGTCGGACCCGTCCACGCCGGCATCATCGAACCCGGACACTTCCGCCTCTCCGTGGTCGGGGAGAGCATCCTCAAGCTCAAGGCCCGACTCTGGTTCACCCACCGTGGAGTTGAGAAGCTCTTCGAGGGGCTCGGCGCCACTGGCGCCATCCATCTCGCCGAACGCATCAGCGGTGACACCTCCGCCGGCCACGCGCTGGCACACAGCATGGCCGTCGAAGACGCCCTCGGCATCACCATGAGCGAGCCGGCCCATCGGCTGCGGGCCCTGGTCCTGGAGCTCGAACGCCTCTACAACCATGCCGCCGACCTGGGCGCGCTGGCCAACGACGTCGGCTTCTCCCTGGCCAACGCCCACGCGCTACGGATCCGCGAAGAGCTGCTCAGGATCAACAACGCCACCACCGGCCACCGGCTTCTGCGACACGCCATCAGCCCCGGCAGGGTCGAGCTGCTCAGCCTGCCCGATCCCGGGCAGCTGGCCCGGCTCGCCGAAGACCTTGGCGAGGTCGCCCAGCTCACGCTGGACAACACCGTCATCCGTGATCGCTTCACCGGCACCGCGGTCCTCACCCACGAACAGGCCCACGACCTCGGATGCCTGGGCTATGTCGCCCGCGCCAGCGCCCTGGAAACAGATGCACGCATCGAGCACCCCGCGTGCGGCTTGCCCGTCACAGCGCTGACCAGGACCAGCGGGGATGTCCTGGCCCGGTTCACCCTGCGGGCGGGCGAGTTCGCTGCCTCCACCCAGCTTGCCACCCACCTGATCAACACCGCCGACCTGCTCAGCTTCGCCGGCACCGCGGCGCAGGGGTCAGCCCACGAATCCGACAGTGGCCTGCGCAGCGGAGTCGGCATCGTCGAAGGCTGGCGCGGCACCATCGTCCACCGCGTCGAGGTAGACGCCCACGGGCGCCTCACCCGGGTCAAGATCGTGGACCCCTCGTGGTTCAACTGGCCCGCGTTGCCGCTGGCCCTGGCGGGCACGATCGTGCCCGACTTCCCCGTCACCAACAAGAGCTTCAACCTCTCGTATGCGGGCAATGACCTGTAGCCGCTGACCTCGAACCGACCTGCCGATACGAGTCTGGCCGGTGCTCCTGGGCCAGGTTCGGCAGCGTTGCAGAGCACGCGCCATCAACACAGGCACGTGCCCGCCGTGAGTCCGTGCCACGGCGGGCACCTCGGTAGGCATGCGCAGGCCAGTCGCCTCTGTGCAGGACCGCCGACCTAGCCTGCTTCAACGACGGTGCATACCGCCGTTGAAGTGCTGCCCCCGATGTTCAGGGTCGCAAAGCGCCTGGCGCCCGGGACCTGGTAACCCGTGGCCTGCCCGGTCACCTGCAGGTAGCTGTCCAGCAGCATCCGCACCCCGGTCGCCCCGACCGGGTGACCCACACCGATAAGACCCCCGCTCGGGTTCATCGGCATGGCGCCGTCACGGGCGGTGATGCCACTGTCGATCGCGTCCCCGCTGCACCCGGGCTTGGTGAGGCCGAAGTGGTCGATCGCCATGTACTGCGAGATGGTGAAGCAGTCATGGGTCTCGATACCGTCCAGCGCGAAGACATCCTGGACCCCCGCCCGGGAGAAGGCGTCGGTGATCGCGTCACGAACGTGGGGGAAGAGGTAGTCAGCGTGTGCGCTGGCATCGAACTTGTCCTGCAGGCTCAGGGACGCGTTGCGATGTCCCCAGCCCGCGATCCGGGCAACCGGGGCCCCCAGCGTCCCCC
>DAITND010000058.1:0-14491 GCA_036834825.1 Dermatophilaceae bacterium | reverse complement strand
GGACGCAGCCATCTTCTGCAACTGGGCCCGTTGTGTCTGGGTCACCGACAACGCCGGTGCGGTCATCACTGGCATGGTCAAAGACTACCGCACTATTTCGCAGACAGAGCACTAGGCACACCAGATGGTGCATCTTCCAGTAGGTGCAGTGACCACAGCGCTGATGGGACCTTCGTGCGTCGGCGCGCTCTGCGCGGGATAGTCGTGACAGGCTGACGCGCATGCTCGATCTCTTTGACTACGTCCAACACCCCCATGTGGGCCAGCGAAAGGAGACCGGACCACCCAAGGTCGCGCAGGCGGCTGCATCACTACACGGTCCCGGACCGATCGGGCGGTTCAACGCCAAGTTCGGGCTGAAGATCACCCTGATCGTGGGCACCATGTGGACGGCGTACATCTTCACGCTGCTCGCCCTCGTGAGCGCACCGGCGGCCTTCCAGAGTGGCGACAGGATCGTCATTGTCGCGTGGATCGCCCAGACGTTCCTGCAGCTCGTGCTGCTCCCGATCATCATCGTCGGGCAGAACGTCCAGGCCGTGGCGGCCGATGCGCGGTCCCTGGCGACATACAACGACGCGTCGGCGGTACTGGAGGAGGCCAAGCAGATCCAGGAGCACCTGAAGGTCCAGGACGAAGCCATCCAACAGATCCTGGCTACGCTCTCCCCCCCGAAATCCACATAGGGCTGCGGCAACTTGCCGGAAAGATCGACTCAAGTACGTCCTCGAGACCTCCGGGCACCAACCGGGTCGACAGCGTGCCACCTCGGCTGCACTGGTCCGTCGTTGCGCGGCTCGGGCGCCCGAGAGTGAGCCGGCGCTGGCCCGTCGGTCAATGCCGCCCGTTACTGGCCCCTCCCGCGCCCATGGCCCCAACCCTGGCCGACAAGGACAACGTCATTGGGGGCCACAGTCGCAACCGAGGACAGCCCGACCACACTGAGGACCGCCGCCAGGCAGGGAATTCCCATGCTGGTGAGGCAGCGAATGCTCCTGAAGAGCCTCGATCTGTCGATATCGGCGAGGTCGGAGTCCTGAGCGAGGCAACGCACCCTTCGCCCTCAAGCAAGGTGCGTTTGGCTTATGACCCACATCTCTGGCTTCCGGGGAGATCTAGCGATTTCCTCCTCCCTCATCCGGATGGCTTTCCCTCCCCCATTCGGATGGCTTTCCCTCCCCCATTCGGGTGATATCGACGTAAAGCCCAGATCTCGTGCCGCCGGGGACATAGCGTGAATTTGGGACGAGACAGCGCCCCGGACGAACCGCCTGAGGCGGCCTGTCCGGAGTCAACGTCACGGCCCGGCCCGTCAAGGGTCAATACGAGTCCCTGCCAGCCAGGCAGGGCGATCCGTGCGGTCGCCGAATCCCGTCACCCGCGCGAATGGCAAGGCACTCTCTTGCCGACGGTGACGGGAACGGAAGACCCAGGTGGGACGGGACACACGTGTGTCCCTTGGGGTGAAGCCGCGAACCGCGGCCGGGCATCTTCGAGTCCGAACCCGACAGGTCATCTTTCGCAGGCGGCTCGAAAGATTGGGTTCTAACGTGTCCACCACCCTGCTCGGCTCCGTCATGCCCCGCCGCCTCGTCTCCATGCTGTTTGTGGCCCTGCTCGGCCTCACCCTGGCCCTGAACCCGATGTCCGCCCCGAAGGCCGAGGCGGCCGTACCCCTCACTGTCAGCCTCAGTGCTCTGCGGGCGGCCACCGCCCAGACAGGTGTCCCCTACCGCTACGGGGGAACGAGCCCTCGCACGGGGTTCGACTGCTCCGGCCTGACCCAGTACTCCTACGCCCGGGTGGGCAGGTATGTGTCGCGCACGGCCCAGCAGCAGTACAACGCCACGATCCGGATTCCCTGGAACGGCCGCAAGATGGGCGACCTCGTCTTCTTCTACTCCGGCCGAACGGTCTACCACGTAGGGGTCTACGCCGGGAACTGGTACATGGTCGACGCACCGCGTGCAGGCGCGCGTGTGAGGAAAGAACGGATCTGGAGCACCCACGTCGTCTTCGGCCGGGTCCGCTGACCCGGCCGAAGGTCCTTGAGGATTGCGAGCCGGGTCGGCTGATCCGGCACGCAATCCTTCAGTTCAGCTCGCGTTGAGCAGTTCGGACGCACTGCGGATCGCCGGGGGCAATCTGCGTCTCCGGCCTTCCTTGGTGCCGCCGCCGGCTACGCGATGACGCGCCCGCGTAGGAGCACCTCCTCAAATCAATGGACCTGGCCCGCCTGGCCGACCCGGGGATGTGCACCCAACAGCCACGATGACACCGCCAACGTGGCGCGGGTCTTTGGTGACCTGCCGCCGGCGAAATCGCCTGACAGACCCCAGTTGACCGATCACAGCTGGCTCCATCCCCGGTGCGTCGACTCCTCCGAATTCTGCGTTCATGTCACTTTCAAGCCCGGCAAGGTATTGGGAAGTCGGGCCGGGCCGCGCCGCATCTCGCCGCTGTCAGCTACCTGCCCAGAGGGACGCCGCCAAGCATCGTCGGTGGAGTATTCGCCGAACCCTGGATGCACTCCTCATCGCAGTCCAAGACCTCATCAGTCTCGGGGTCACGCACCCTGGAACAGTTCATACCGAAACTCTAGGAATTCCGCCCCGGGTCGTTCAGTCCTCACTTTGGGCAGGACCATCAGTCTCTGGTTGTGACGCTCCTTCAAGCCGTACTGCAACATCGGTCCGTCCACCTCATCAAGCAAATCAGACTTGATCTGCACGACTAGGTCCGGCCGGATGCCAAGAATGTTGCTGTCGTAAGCAGCGTGATGGATCTTGCACAGCGCCAAGCCATTACGCACCGATGCGATCCCTCCCTCCAGGCTATCCGGGATTATGTGCGCCGCGTCCAAGAGCTGGGTATGTGCGAGCGCGCAGACTGCACACCGCGTTCCGTACGCGCGCATGATCGTCGCGCGGAACACGGGCTGGTGTACGCGCTGTTTAGTCTCGCGCAGGATGTAGCGGCGCACCGCATCCTCCACAGGACTGTCCGCCCTAACCAGTCCGTGTGCCACGTTGGGGTCCACGACGAATTGCTGTGACTCCTGTTCCTCATTGAGCAAGAAGACGGGGAACACTGGTTGGTACATCCCCGGCCCAACGCCGAAGAACCAGATCAGGGGGAGCCCGGCTACCATCGCGGCCCGCAGTGCCCGGTTCTCAGGGTGGTCTGCTTCGTCACCTCGCCACTTGTAGCGGATCAGACCCTCAGGTCCAGCCGAGTCCTCATATGGTCGCGTCGCACCCTCTGACCGGAAGACTGTGCGGATCGAGAGAGCAGCGTCGAGCTCCGCCGGCTTCCTGATCCCCCTCTGAGCGTCCATAAGCCGAAAGCGGCGACCATCAATGCTGAAGTCCAGTAAGTCTCTGGTCGAGATCGGATCCAGCCCATCGTTTGTCCTCACGGTCAGCCAGGCCATCGCCTCTCGCCGCAAACGCACGTCGAACTCGGCCGCAGACTCAATCGTCATCGTCGACTCTTTCTCTTGGGGGAGGCGACGACCCGTAACCGCCCCGAGGCGAGCTTAAGAGGCTTCGAGGGTGGATGCTGAGTCGAATTCTCCGCGGTGACCCCAGGCCTCGCTCAGGTGCGGTGGGCCCGGCCTACGCGCGCAGATGCCGAAGAGCGCGCTCGCGTGAAGACCCTCGTTCAGCGTGGGATCAGTTCGATCGTGGTGGAGCGGGCCGCGGGGCTGGTGATCCGGTCGAGGGTGTGGGGGCTGTGGCGCCGGTACTTGTCGCGGTAGACGGCGTCGAGCTCATCGTTGATGTCGGGGGCGGCGTCGACGAACGTGACGTCACGGTCGACGCCGCCGGCCTGGATGTGGCTCTCGTGGCGTGCCCGGGTGCCGCGGTACCAAGCGGAGGTGGGCCCGTTCACCGACCTCACGTAGAGGTCGTCGCCGTGGGGGACGACCCAGATCGTTCTTGGACTGCCCAGCGTGTCGTTGCCTGAGAGTGTGGTGATCTCGAGCTCCTCGGCGGTCCCTATACGGGTGAGCTCCTCGGTCGTCATGCGGTCATGGTGGCTTCCTCTCGGCTGCGGGTCATGGTTTTGGTCGGCGAGGCGGCCAGCACACCACGGCGCTTGCCCCCGGCAGGTCAGTGCTGCGGGGCGTGTCGCAGCGTGCGGCTGGACGTCTGTCCGCGGAGACTGGCGTCTAGCCACTGCGAGACTCTTTCGCCGAGCACTTCTCATCGGAAGGACCTGACGTGAGGACGCACCCGAATGAACCTAGTGAGCCCGATCAGCAACGTGTCACTGAGCCCGAGATGCAACGTGTCACCTCGGCTCTACTGAGTCCGTCAGGGCAGGGCGACACGGGCATCAAGTTCGATCCAGGATCCGTTCGTCGCTCCGGAGTCATCCTGATGACCCTTACAGCGGCGCTGCTGCTGGGGTTGTGGCTGTTCTCCGTAACTCGGCATTTCCTGTTCCTGATCCTGCTCGCTTGGTTGTTTGCGGTCGCCCTGGAACCCGGCATCCGGGTGCTCATCGCTCGGGGGCGCTCACGTGGAATCTCGGCCGCAATCGTGGGCGGCGGCACCCTCCTGGTCGGTCTGCTGCTCGCCATCATCTTCGGCAAGCTGTTCTTCGACCAGATCGCCTCGTTCGTGAAAAGCGTGCCTGAGACAGCAACGTCGTTGATCCAATGGGTCAACGGCAGATTCGGCACAAAGCTCGATACCGCGAGCCTCACGTCCAAGTTGAACCTGAGTCAGTCGAACATCCAGACTTGGGCCGGAACCCTGTCCGGAGGGGTCCTCAGCGTCGTGGGTTCGTTGGCGTCCGTGGTCTTCGATCTCTTGACGGTCGTGGTGTTCGGCTTCTACTTCGCCGGGGACGGGCCGAACTTCTTCCGCACCCTGGCCACCGGGATGTCCCCACGCCATCAGAAGGTGTTCGTCACCATCACCGACATCACGACCGCAAAAACCGGGGGCTACGTCGCATCGAAGATCGCTCTTGCCGGGCTCTCCGCGCTCTTCCACGGGATCTTCTTCGCGGTGATCGGCGTGCCCTACTGGCTCCCGTTCGCGCTGCTGGTCGGTGTGACTGCCCAGTTCGTCCCCATGATCGGGACCTACATCGGTATCGCGTTGCCAGTCCTGGCCACCGTGTTCGTCAGCCCGTGGAAGGCCATCGCCATCATCGCGTTCGCGACGGTCTACCAGCAGATCGAGAGCTACTACTTCACCCCCCGAGTGAGCGCGAAGACGATGGATGTCAATCCCGCGATCGCGCTCGCCGCGGTCTTCGTCGGTGCAGCCATCTGGGGTCCCCTCGGGGCACTCATCGGCATCCCGCTCGCGGCCGCCGGAGTATCGATCCTCCAGACCTACCGGCGGAACTACGATCTCGTCCCGGAGGCCGCCGCGCATGTGGGTGATACCGACAAGGGTCAACCTGATCCCGGATCCGAGCCGCTACCTTGACACCCTGCGGTGCATCCGGCAGTTCCACAGCCATGACATCACCGGACACCTGATCGTGATTGCGATCTACGCTGTGGCCGGCGCGATCATCGCCATCCAAGCCAGCCGACTGCGGCAGCGCCGCGGTATGCCTGGCAACGCTTTTGACAGCGTCCTGACCTCATGAGCGACCCGAACCGATCCAGCAAAGAAGGCACCCTCGTGACCACGTCCGAGCATGACACCGCCAGCGACCGCGACGACCAGCCCCTCAACGGCGCGCAGGCGTTGATCTCCAGCCTCGTCGACGCCGATGTCGACGTGTGTTTCATGAACCCGGGCACGTCGGAGATGCACTTCGTGCACGCTCTGGACTCCGTCCCGGACATGCACGGTGTGCTGGCCCTGTTCGAAGGCGTCGCCACGGGCGCCGCCGACGGCTATGGGCGCATCGCGGGCCGGCCGGCGGCCGTGCTGCTGCATTTGGGTCCCGGTCTGGGCAACGGCTTGGCGAACCTGCACAACGCGTTCCGCGCGAACACCCCGCTGCTGTGCATCGTCGGTGCACACGCCACGGGCCACGTCCGCTACGACTCGCCGTTGCAGTCCGATATCGAAGCGGTCGCGCGAACCGTGTCCGGCTGGGTCCACACGTGCGGGTTGACGCGCGATGTCGCCGCCGACGCGATGCGCGCGCTTGCCGCGACCGGAGCTAACGGCGGCCAGATTGCGACTCTGATCCTGCCTGCTGACGTCTCCTGGACCGACGGCGCTCACCGTTCGGCGCCGCGCGCGATGACCGCTCCCATACCCGTGAGCGATGACGTCGTCACCGCTGCAGCGGCCATGGCGAAGCGCGGGAAGCAGACCCTGTTCCTGCTCGGCGGGCACGCCCTGTCCGAGCAGGGACTGAACGCGGCCAGCCGCATCGCGGCAGCGACCGGCGCGCAGATAATCGTCGAGACATTCCCGGCCCGGATGGAATGCGGTGCCGGTGTCCCCGCCGTCGGGCGGCTTGCCTACCTGTCGGAGATGGCCGCGCAACAGCTGAGCGGGGTGACGACCCTCGTGCTCGCCGGCGCCCTTTCACCGGTGTCGTTCTTCGCCTACCCCGGCAAGGAAAGCGACCTCGTCCCCGACGGCTGTGAAGTAGTGGAGCTCGCGGACACCGGCCAGGATGTCGAGGCCGCGCTCGCAGCGCTCGCCGAGCAGGTCGCTCCCGTCACCGAGGCGGAGCCGTCCGAGCACGCCCCGGCCACGCCGGAACCTGGTCCGCTCACCATCGTCAACCTCGCCGCAGCGATCGCCGCGACCCTCCCGCAGGACGCCATCGTCGTCGATGAGGCCAACACCTCCGGACTTGCGCTGCCCGCGGCGCTGACCACCGCGGCGCGGCACACGCTGCTGACCCTGACCGGTGGCGCGATCGGGCAAGGCATGCCGGTCGCGACCGGCGCAGCCGTGGCGGCGCCGAACCGGCCCGTTTTGTCGATCGAGGCCGACGGCAGCGCGCTGTACACGATCCAGTCCCTGTGGACCCAGGCGCGGGAGAACTCGAACGTCACCACGGTCCTGGTCAACAACTCCGCGTACGCGATCCTGCGGATGGAACTCGCCCGCACCGGCGCTGGCGACAAGCCCGGCGCCCAGTCCGCGCGAATGCTGGATCTGTCCGATCCCACATTGAACTTCGTCGACATCGCGACCGGGTTCGGCGTGCCGGCGAGCCGCGTCCACACAGCCGAGGAACTCGTGGGTGCTCTCATCGCCGCTTACGCCGAACCCGGCCCGCACCTGATCGAGGCCATCGTCCCCCCGATCGTTTAACCCCGCACCGCCGCGCCTCGCCGTTGCCCTCGACAGCGTTTTCACCTCTTGAAGGTTTTCATCTCTTGAAAGGCTGGTCCGCCATGCAGAAGCTCGCGACCCCGAACGCGGCCCGCATCGGTCGCCCGGACGGGCCGGCTCACGACGACGCCGTCGACGAAGCCCACCTCAACGGCACGCCCGACCAGCTCAAGCACGACATGGTCGGCCTGCTCGGCAAGGACCAGGTCCTGTATCGATTGTCCGACCTGGTCCGGTACGCCTCCGACGCCAGCCCATACCGATACCTGCCCCAGGTCGTCGTCGTGCCCCGCGATGTCGCGGACGTGGTCGCGATCCTCGACTACTGCCGCCGGAACGGCCGACACGCGACCTTCCGCGCCGCCGGCACCAGCCTCAACGGCCAGTCGCAGTCCGACGACATCCTCATCGAGGTCCGCCGGCACTGGAACGGCATGGTTGTGGAGGACGACGGCGCGCGACTGCGGGCCCGGCCGGGCACGATCCTCGCCCACGCCACGACTGTTCTGCGTCGCCACGGCCGCCGACTGGGACCGGACCCTGCCTCGGCCGATGTCGCCACGATCGGCGGGGTCATCGCCAACAACGCCGGCGGCATGCGCTGCAGGCTGGAACGCAACGCCTACCACATGGTGTCCGCGATGACGCTCGTGTTGCCGTCGGGCACCGTCATCGACACCGGCGCATCCGACGCCGGGGCACAGTTCGCCACCGCAGAACCCGAGCTTGCCGCCGGCCTGATGCAGCTACGTGCCGAGATGCTTGCCGACGAGGAGCTCAGCGCGCGCGTGCGGCACAAGTTCTCCATCCGCAACACGACCGGGTACTCTCTGGCGGCGTTGCTGGACGGCGACACGCCCCTGGGCATCTTTCGGCGCCTGATCGTTGGCTCTGAAGGGACGCTGGCGTTCGTGGCCGAGGCGGTCATCGACACTTTGCCGGCGCCCGCGGCGACGACGGTCAGCTGGATCGCGCTGCCGTCGATCAACGAGGCTGTCGCGCTGGTGCCTGACCTGGTCGGGCTCGGCGCGGAAGCGGTCGAGTTGATGGTCGCCCCCGCGTTGACCGCCGCCGCGTATTTCTTCCCCGGCACCCCCGAGTACTGGAAGACCCTCGGTGCGGGCGCGGCCGCACTGCTGGTCGAGTTCGGCGCGAACAACGACGCCGAACTCGACGCCGCCGAGGAGCAGGTCACCAAACTCGTTGCCGACGCCAACCTGCTGCACCCGCTGGACTTCACCCGCGACGAGGAGCTCATCGCACTCCACTGGCGTGTGCGGGAAGGGCTGCTGGGCATCATCGGCAAGCTGCGCCCCGAAGGCACAGCCCTCGTCACCGAGGACGTCTGCTTCCCCCCGGCCCGCATCGCCGAAGGCGCCCTCGACCTGCAGGCGCTGTTGGCCAAGCACGGGTTCCTGCCCGGTGTGGCCGGCCACGCCGCCTACGGCAACCTGCATTTCATCCTCACCCCGAAGCTCGCCGACCCCGCTGACCGAGACCGGTACGCCGCGTTCATGTCCGAGCTCGTCGAGCTCGTCATCGACAAGTACGACGGCTCGCTCAAGGCCGAGCACGGCACCGGCCTGAACATGGCGCCGTTCGTCAGCCACGAATGGGGCGAGAAGGCCACCGACATGATGTGGCGCATCAAGGCCCTCGCCGACCCGCACAACGTGCTGGGCCCGAACATCGTGCTCACCCGCGACGACGGCATCCATCTCAAGGCGTTCAAGTCCACGCCCGCTATCGAGGACGTCGCCACTCACTGCATCGAGTGCGGGTTCTGCGAGGCGGCGTGCCCCAGCCGCAACGTGACCACCACCCCGCGGCAGCGGATCCTGCTGCGCCGCGAGATGGCGCGTCAGCCCGAGGGGTCACCGGTGCTCGCCCAGCTACAGCACGAATACGAGTACGACAGCATCGAGACGTGCGCGGTCGACGGCGCCTGCGCCATCCCCTGCCCGGTCTCGATCAACACCGGCACGCTCATCAAAGGCTTCCGCCGCGCCGAGTCCACCGAGGCACGGGAGAAGGTCGCGTTGAAGGTCGCGAAGCAGTGGGCGACGGTGGAGAAGCTCGCCCGCACCGCGATGGGCGCCGCCGACATCATCCAGCGCACCATCGGTGTGAAGGCGCTGACCGGACTGACCGCCAGCGCCCGACTGGCGATCAGCAAGGACCTGGTTCCCTCTGTCCCTGGTCCGATGCCCCGTTCCGCGCCACGCAAGCTCCCAGCGACGACTCGCGAGGGCGCGGCAGCGGTGTACTTCCCCGCCTGCATCAACCGCATCTTCGGCCGCGACCCCGACCAGGCGCAGCACCCGTCCTTGCCCCAAGCGCTCGTCGATGTCTCCGCTCGGGCCGGTAAGCCGTTGTGGATACCCGACGACGTCGCAGGCAAGTGCTGCTCGACGCCATGGAGCAGCAAGGGCTACAAACGCGGTCACGAATGGATGGCCGCCAAAACGAGCGATGCCCTGTGGCAGTGGAGCGAGCACGGCACCATACCCGTCGTGATCGACGCGGCATCGTGCACGAACGGCCTGCTCGACGATGTCAAGAACTACCTCGACGACGAGCACCGCGCCCGCCTGGACCAGATCGCCATCCTCGACTCCATCGTCTGGTGCCACGACCTGCTCCCCGCGCTCACCGTCAGCGGCACCCTGGAGCGAGTCGCGGTGCACCCCACCTGCTCCACCACGGATCTCGGGCTGACCAAGACGCTGGAGAAAATCGCCGGACAGCTAGCCACCGAAGTGCTCGTCCCGGTCGGTACCACGTGCTGCGGCACCGCCGGAGACCGCGGACTGCTGCACCCCGAACTGGTCGTCTCCGCCACCCGCGAGGAGAAAGCCGCCCTGGACGCGACACCAGCGCAGGCGTACCTCTCGGCCAACCGAACCTGCGAGATGGGCATGCGACACGCCACCGGCCGTCCGTACGAGTCGTTCGTGTTCCTACTCGAACAACTCACCCGGCCGCAGCCCGAAGGCGTCGACAGCGCCGCCACCTCGACCACGGGACGGTGACGCTGATCAACCCCTCCAGAATCGTGTTGTGCCAGATGCAACATCATTGCATCTGTTCACGTCCCGGAGGCGCTGTTGCAGGTCGGACACGCCGAGGGCGGTCCCGGAACTCTCCGGAACCGCCCTGAGACCTGGCCTTTTCACGCTGAAGGTGCGTGCTCCCTATGTTGCATCAGATGCAATAGCGGAGGGTTTCAGCTGCAGCCGCTAGTGCTGCCGCATCCCTCGCACACGTAACACGAACCGGAAGGCCGCATCTTGGTGCCACAGGTCAGACAGATCGGCGCATCCGCGAACTTGCCCGAGAACCTTTCCATCAGCTCGGCAGAGGAGTGAACGCCCTCGGCTGACCCGGCCGAAGCAGCACCCGAACCGGACTTCTCGATGGCCTCGGCCCTGGTCCAGTCCCGCTTCTCGGACTTCTGGGCAAGTTGGGCGGACTGGGCGAAACCCTCGAGCTCGTCCGAGACAGCTTCGTCGGACTCGGGGTTCACCGGCGCGGCATAAGAGCCGGTCTCGAGCTGACGCATACGCTCACCGGCGGTGTGGATGCCCATGGACGTGCGGGTATCGAAGTCCAGATAGTCCAGCGCCAGGCGACGAAACACGTAGTCCATGATCGACTGCGCCATCCTGATGTCCGGGTCGTCGGTGAGGCCGGCCGGCTCGAAGCGCAGGTTGGTGAACTTCTCGACGAAGGTCTCCAGTGGTACGCCGTACTGCAGGCCGATCGAGACTGCAATCGAGAACGCGTCCATGACGCCGCCCAGGGTCGATCCCTGCTTACCGAACTTCAGGAACAGCTCGCCCAGGCCGTCGTCGGGGTAGGAACCGGCGGTCAGGTAACCCTCGGCACCACCCACCGAGAAGGAGATGGTCTGGCTCGGACGGCTCCTGGGCAGGCGCTTGCGGACCGGGCGATACTCGATGATCCGCTCGACCTTGCCGGCAGCCTTGTCGGCGGCCGCTTCCTTGGCGGTCGATCCACCGTCGGACAGCGGCTGGCCGACTTTGCAGGAATCCCGGTAGACAGCCATCGCCTTGATGCCAAGCTTCCAGCCCTGCATATAGACGTCCTCGATCTCCTCGACCGTGGCGTCTTGGGGCAGGTTGACCGTCTTGGAGATCGCGCCGGACAGGAACGGCTGGGTGGCCGCCATCATCCGGACGTGACCCATGGCCGAGATCGAGCGTTCGCCCATGGCCGTGTCAAAGACCTCGTAATGCTCGGGCCTGAGGCCGGGGGCGTCCACGACGTGACCCTTGTCGGCGATGAACTCGACGATCGCCTCGATGGTCTCGTTGGTGTAGCCCATCTTCTTCAGCGCTCGCGGGATCGTGAGGTTGACGATCTCCATCGAGCCGCCGCCGACCAGCTTCTTGAACTTGACCAGCGAGAAGTCCGGCTCGATGCCAGTCGTATCGCAGTCCATCATGAAACCGATGGTGCCGGTCGGCGCGAGAAGGCTGGCCTGGGCATTCCTGAAGCCGTTCTTCTCGCCCAGCTTGATGACGTCGTCCCAGGCTTTGGTGGCCAGCCGGTGGACGTCACCATCCATCGCGTCCAGGGTCCGCAGAGCGTCGTTGGCCGCCTGGTGCTTACGCATCACGCGCTTGTGGGCGTCCGCGTTGCGGGCGTACCCGGCATATGGTCCAACCACCGCGGCCAGTTCGGCAGAACGTTTGTAGGCGGCACCGGTCATCAGTGACGTCAGCGCGCCGGCCAGCGCGCGACCCCCATCGGAGTCATAGCCGTGGCCGGTCGCCATCAGTAGCGCGCCAAGGTTGGCGTAGCCGACGCCCAGCTGACGGTAGTCACGGGTGACCTCCGCGATCGGCTCGGTCGGGAAGTCCGCGAAGCAAATCGAGATGTCCATCGCGGTGATGACGAGCTCGACGACCTTTTGGTAGCTCGCGGCGTCGAAGGTGTCGTCGTCGCGTAGGAACTTCATCAGGTTGAGCGAGGCCAGGTTGCAGGAGGAGTTGTCCAGCGACATGTATTCACTGCAGGGATTGGATGCGGTGATCCGGCCCGTCTCGGGGTTGGTGTGCCAGTCGTTGATCGTGTCGTCGTACTGGATGCCCGGGTCGGCGCACTCCCAGGCGGCCTTGGCGATCTTCTCGAAGAGGTCCTTGGCGTCGACGGTCTCGATGACCTCGCCGCTGCCGCGCTCCCTCAGCCCGAAGTCCGTGCCCTCCTCGACCGCGCGCATGAACTCGTCGGTGACACGGACCGAGTTGTTGGCGTTCTGATACTGCACGGAGATGATGTCCTTGCCGTCCAGATCCATGTCGAAGCCGGCGTCGCGCAACGCCCGGATCTTGCGCTCCTCGCGCGCCTTGGTCTGGACGAAGTCCTCGATGTCGGGGTGGTCGATGTCCAGGACCACCATCTTGGCCGCACGTCGCGTGGCTCCACCGCTCTTGATGGTGCCGGCCGAGGCATCCGCGCCGCGCATGAAGCTGACCGGACCACTGGCTGTACCGCCTGAGGACAACAGCTCCTTGGAGCTGCGGATGCGGGATAGGTTCACGCCGGCGCCGGAACCGCCCTTGAAGATGAACCCCTCTTCCCGGTACCAGTTGAGGATCGAGTCGATCGAGTCGTCAACGGCCAGGATGAAACACGCCGAGACCTGCTGAGGGGAGGTGGTACCGACGTTGAACCACACCGGCGAGTTGAAGCTGAACACCTGGTGCAGCAGCGCCCAGGTCAGCTCGTGCTCGAACAGCTCGGCGTCCTCGGGCGTCGCGAAGTACCCGTTATCGGTGCCAGCCTTGACATAGGTCAGCACGACGCGGTCGATGAGCTGCTTGAGCCCCTTCTCCCGCTCGGGGGTGCCGACAGCACCGCGGAAGTACTTGGTCGTGACAATCGTCGAGGCATTGACCGACCAGAACTCCGGGAACTCCACGTCACGCTGTTCGAAGATCGTGACACCCGTCTTCCAGTTCTGCTGGACGATGTCGCGGTGCTCCCAGGTGACTTCGTCGTAGGGGTGCACACCGGGGGTGGTGAAGATGCGTTCGACCTTCACACCCTTCTTGCCGCTGCTGCGTCGCGCACCTGCACTCGCGCCGGTCGTCTCAGTCATTGATGGCCTCCTTGGCCCTGGTATTGGGTGTTTTAAGTCTTGCTTGCGCCACTGACATTGCGGTCGTTGACGCTCCGCCACTGACACGACCGGTGGTCGGGTCTTGCCGGGGCTAGCTACCCGCCATTCCCTCGCGCGGGAGGTGCTGGCAGGTCGGCTGGGTCTGGTTCTCGACCGGTTGGTTCTCGCTCGGCTCGAAGCAGGGTGATCGCTGACTCGAAGTCCTCCAGGCTTTCGAACGCCTGGTAGACGCTGGCAAACCGAAGGTAGGCGATCTCGTCGAGTTCGCGTAGCGGTCCGAGCACGGCCAAACCCACCTCGTGGGCGTCAACCTCGGCGCTCCCCAGTGCCCGGATCATCTCTTCAACCTGCTGAGCGAGCCTGGCCAGGTCGTCGTCGGTGACCGGACGTCCCTGACAAGCCTTCCGCACGCCGACCAGGACCTTGCTGCGGCTGAATGGCTCGGTAACGCCGCTACGTTTGACCACCGACAGACTCGTGGTCTCGACCGTGGTGAACCGTCGGTTGCACTCTGGACACTGCCGACGCCGGCGGATCGCGGTGCCGTCGTCAGCTGTGCGGCTGTCCATGACTCGACTGTCTGGGTAGTGGCAGAAAGGACAATGCATCGCGGTGGTCCCTTTCTGTTGATGAGCCGGGCTCTGCGGTATTTGCGTGCGTTTGGCGGTACGGCCACCCGAAGCCCCTGTAGGAGCCGCCTGGGGACGAACTGTGGTCAACGTGTGGATGACCTGGGGATAAGCCTATGGGCCCTGTGGGCTACATGTGGATGAGTTACGTCCGCGTAACTACTATATGTGGGAATCTTACGTCGATCCCGCCCGGGACACAACATGATCAGCGAGTCCCGCACGACGTCGGCGTGTCGTTCTTCTGGTAGCCCCTCGGCGCCCCTTCCGGCGGCCTGTCGACGCCCCCGATTGCCGTCTCGGATGGCAGCATGCCCCCCAGAGCACCTCTCTGGTTGTGGACGCTCTGTTTCGAGGGTTGGCCGTTCTGCTGGCGGCTCCCCACGCCGCTTACCGGAAGCGGCGGCGGCGGCGAGGCCGGCACACCGGATTAGGCG
>DAITND010000057.1:0-14710 GCA_036834825.1 Dermatophilaceae bacterium | reverse complement strand
GAATCATCGTGAGTATGTGATTGTGCGAAACGATGTCCAGGATGTCGCCCATCTCAGACGTGAGAATCTCGCCCAACTCAGACCTGGGACTTGCATCCTCCATGAGCCAGACCCCCGACCTCTCGGCACGGCAGGGACAGAAATGCGGGCCTTCACCCCAAGTTAGCGCTCCGCACACGAACCGTGAAGCGCCAGCGCCACCCACACCCCGGCGACGCCCCTGAGTTGACCAGCCCCGACCCGACCAGACCTGACCTCACCTGGACCTGACCGTCGGCGGCGGTGTCTCCAGAAAGCCGAGAATTCCCTACCGCTCCTGGCTCGGCTAGCGGATGCGGGAGAGGTCCGCGAGCAGCTCGGGGGCTCGACGCTCATAGATCCGGGCACCCCACCGCGTCCCGACATACAAGGCCAAGGATCCGAGAACGATGGCCAGGGCCAGGCACAGCCAGCCCATCCAGACGTGCCCGCTCACGGCCCAGATCCCGATACCGACCAGAGGAAGGTTCACGACGAAGACCGCGGTGCCGGCCACCGCCTGGACGACGATCCTTAAGGCCGAGGAGCCCGGCGGCGCCCCAAAGGGGTTCTCACCAGGTCCCGGCACGGGATACGGCTTCAGTGCACTCATCACATTGGCCACGCCGTAGCCGGTGAGCAGGAAACCCAGCCCGACCCCGAACAACGCCGGCCACGAGCTCCATCGGCCGGTGAGCGCGCAGCCAAGGGACGCGTAGGCGGGCAGCAGGACTGCAGCCGCCATCGCTGTCGGGGCCAGCCTGCCCATCCGGTCGGCTCGACCGGACACCCCGGTGGCGACGTGCGTCCAGAAGGCCGTCCCGTCATAGGCGATGTCGTTGTGCATGCTCCAGCCGAGCAGGAATCCGGCGGTGGGCGCCATGGCGAGGGACCACAGGTTGCTGCCTCCGCTGAGCGGGGGGAGCAAGAGACCCAGCGGCAGCAGGAGCATCAGCGCGATCGAGCTGATGTACCGCGGATCCCGGCGCCAGGAGGTGATCGAGCGGGCGGCCACCGCGCCCCCGGGCGTGGCAGGCATCCGGCCGAACCACCCCAGGCCCCTATCGCGGGTCGACACGCGCTCGCCGGTTGTTCCCCGGGGGTTCTCCAGGGCGCTGCGCAACAAGGAGTCCCACACCAACAAGGTCGCCCCCAGGACGATGACGGCCAGGACCAGACGCAGCAGTCCGGACCAGATCGCGCCGTCCACGATGTCGGATGGGGCCGACCAGGCCAGGCCCAGGGGTGTCCACCCGAGCACGTCGGCAACATGAGGCAACAGACCGGGTGTGGAGAGGCGCTTCATGATCGACGAGCCAACCACCCCGAAGCCCACCGCAAGCAGCAGCACCAGCACGGACACCGCCTCCCTGCCCCTGCGGTGTCGGGACATCGCCGAGAACGCCGTTGAGGTCACCCGGCTCAGGGCCACACAGGTCAGCACTGCCACCGCCGCCGCGACCGGGGCGACCAGGATGGCAAGAACAGAATGGGACCAGGTGATGACGGTTGCGATCCCCAGGATCGCCGTGACCACCGCCGGGACACTGACCAGGGACGACACCAGCAGACCAAGAACAAGCTGCCCCCGAGGAACCGCAAACGTTGCGAACCGCGAGGGGTCGAGGGTCTCGTCCACGCCGAAGGCGATGACGGGAAAGAGTGCCCAACCCAGGGTCAGCACGCTGCCTCCGATGATGACCACGGTCCGGGCGACGTCGCTCGGCACTGCGAACCTCAGGGCGATGAGTCCCGAAACCGCCACCGCAAGAACGCTCAGGCCATACAGCCCGCCAAGGATCAGTCCAACCAGCTGAGGGGTGCTGCGCCGCAGTCCGTTCTTCAGCAGCTGCCACTTCAGTTCGACGATGAGCGCAACCACGCCAGAGCCTCCCCGACGTCGGTCTGCCCGCCGACGAGGTGGACGAAGCGTTCCTCCAAGGTCATGCCGGACCGGACCTCATCGAGCGTGCCGACGGCCCGAATCCGGCCGGCGGCCACGATGGCGACCCGATCACACAACCGCTGGACCAGGTCCATGACATGGCTAGACAGGATCACCGTGCCGCCGGACGTGGCATAGCCCTCAAGGATCTGACGGATGGTCGAGGTGGAGATCGGGTCGACGCCTTCAAATGGTTCGTCGAGCACCAGGAGCCTGGGTGCGTGGATCAGGGCGCAGGCGAGGGAGATCTTCTTGGTCATGCCGGCCGAGTAGTCGACGACCAGAGTCCCGGCCTCCGGCTCGAGGCCCAGAGCGCCCAGCAGCTCGTGAGCCCGTTCGGCAACCAGCACGCGATCCATACCCCGCAACAGACCCGAGTAGCAGATGAGCTGCAGGCCGGTCAGGCGGTCGAAGAGCCGCAGGCCGTCGGGCAAGATGCCCACCAGCTGTTTCGCGCGGACGGTGTCGGACCAGACATCGTGACCCATGACATGAACAGTGCCGGCGTCCGGACGCAGCAGCCCGGTCGCCATGGACAAGGTGGTGGTCTTGCCGGCGCCGTTAGGCCCCACGAAGCCGAAGAACGACCCACGCGGAACCTCAAGATCAAGACCGTCGACGGCGAGGGTGGACCCGAAGGCCTTGGACAGGCCTCGCAAGCTGAGCGCCGCGGAACTTCCCCGAGATGGCATGTAGTGACGTTAGCAATCCCAGCACTCAGATGTATCCAGGTCGGCCGGCTCAGCTGAAGTCGCAGGCAGCGCCACCGGAGAGGTCGCGCACCTGCATCCCCTCCGGCCCGAAGGACTTCACGTGGGACAGATAGAGCTGGCGACCGATGGCGTTGAGAAGCCCGTCATGGATCGGGACGCAAAGCCGTGGTGAGATCCGCTGGGCGAACGCGATGGTGTCGCGACTGGCCGCCCAGGGCGCGCTCAGCGGCAGCGCCAGGATGTCGATCTGCCCGGGCTCACCGTCATAGGCGTCGCCTGGATGGAACAGGCTCGGCTCCCCCTTGGCGCGCAGCACGACACCCAGGTTGCCGACGCGGGGCAATGCCTCATTGATCAGCGCATGCCTGTGCCCCACCGGCGTGACCTGCACCGGCCCGAAGGTCAGCGCTTGCCCCGCCACCGTGTGCTCGGCACCGATCCCCGCCTCCTCCATCACGGCGGCAGCCTGCGGCTCGGCATACACCCTGGCCTTCGGGTTGATCTCCAACAATGCCGGAAGCCGTGGCAGGTCAACGTGATCCGCGTGCTGATGGGTGACCAGGATGGCATCGAGCCCGGTCACGTCGACGAAGCCTGGTGAGAACGCACCCGGGTCGACCAGGATGCGCTGCCCGCTGGCCTCCACGAGCAGACAGGCGTGTCCGAGATGAGTGATCCGCATGCTGGCAACCTACAACGCCCGCCATCGCGGTATCCACCGTTCGGGCGACTCGGTACCACCGTTCGGGCTGAACATTGCTTCAATGCAACACATCTCACCCAATCGCGGGACCGGCGGATCTCCGGTCGATACGTTGAAACTACCTCACTGGAATCTGGCCGGCGACCCCTCACACCAGCGTTCTGAGCACTGACCTCGCCCCAGAGTGCGGACCGCCGACGCGGAGTCGGCGGACAAGGACGGGTGGTTCTGATGCGGGTCAGCAATCGTCGATTGTTCATCCCCGGTGCCGTGCTCGCCTGCCTGTTCGCCCCCGGGGTGTCGGCCGCGACTGCCTCCAGTATCCCCATCCCTGAGAGGATCACCGGCATCGTTGAGACCATCATCCGAGAGCAGCCGCCCGGCCAGCCCGCGGACGTTATCGGAACGAAGGTCAACGACACCAGCAAGGTTCTGCGTGTCGGCACCCAGATCGTCCCGCTGACCGATGGCTCCCTGCCCACGACCAAGGATAGTACGAAGGTCTCCGTCCACGGTCGTTCCGGCCGGTGACGGGGCGAAGCGCGTGGTGTCAGCCACGGCGATCTCGGCCCCAGTTGAGACGGCCATCTCGTCAACCCACGAGGTCTATGTGGCGCTGGTCGTCCCGGCCGGTCTCACCGCAGACCCGGCCATCACTCAGACGTCGGCTCGGGCGATGGTCACCACAGTGTCCCGGTACTGGTCCGGCCAGACAGGTGCCAACGTCTCCTTCAACACTGCCCAGGTCATGCCGGCATACCGCTCTGCCTACGGCTGCACTGGCACCTTCGCCAACACGTTCCAGATGTGGGAGGAAGCGCTCGCCAGGATGCCCGAGGCTTTCGGACCCGGCAAACACCTCGTCCTGATTGCGCCCGGCGCCGCCTATGCTCACCACTGTTTCTACGGGCTGGGCACCGTCGGAGCGATCGAATACGAAGGCAACGAGGTCTTCGTCTCCGGTCTCAACCAGTCGCTGCTCGCCCACGAGCTCGGTCACAACCTGGGTCTGTACCACTCCAACTCCCTTCGGTGCAGCGGCGCCCAGGACATGGCGATGGTCGGCATCGCGTTCCCCGGCTGCCAGGCCAACGCCTACGACGACCTGTTCGACGTGATGGGATACTCCGGATCGACCTACGGTGAGGGCAGCCTGAACGCGGTCCACCTCGATGGGATGAACCTGCTGCCCAACGCGGTCCGCAAGATCGAGGCCGACTCCGGAGTGACCACGGCCCGGATCACCCCGCTGTCGACCAGCACAGACAACAGGACGCTGAAGATCACTGATCCCAGCGGCGCCGACTACTTCGTGGAGTATCGGACAAACTCGGGCCTGGACGCGGTCGCCAGTCGCAATCCCTGGCGACCGGCCTGGGGTGTTCGGGTACTGCGAGATGATCCCGAGGCTCCGCCCAGCGGCGGCAGCTACGAACTTGATGCCACCCCGACGAGCCTCAGCAGCTACGACTACAACCGTTCCATCCCGCTTGGCGCCACCTTTACCTCAGCCTCCAGGAAACTGACCATCAGGGTCGTCGCGCAGGATGCCTCCGGGGCCACCCTGACCATCGCAAACTGGGCTGCCCCCATCGTCCCCTTCGCGTTGACCCATTCCCTGCCGACGACGGCGTGGGTGGGCACCGCGATCACTGCGACAACCAGGGTGAGCGACCAGCACGGCAGGGCGGTCGCCAACTGGCCTGTGACCCTGCAGAAGATGACGCGAGGCACGACGACCTGGCAGTCCATCCAGTCCCTGCGCACGACCTCGACCGGCACAGCGTCCTACCGGTTCGCCAATGGCGTCTCCGGCACTTACCGATGGGTGAGCTGGCCTGCGACCGGCGCACCGGGCAAGATCAGCCCATCGGTAACAGTCACCTCGATCGCCCGGGCGGTCGAAAACCGCCCCGCCACGGCGACGACATACGGCAGCTATGTGTCGGTGTACGGAACCATCTCCCCGGTTCTGGCCCCCGTGGTGTACTTCCAGTACCGGGTGGGCAGTGGCCCCTGGCGCACCGCCTCTCGGGCAGCAGTCAGGGGCGTAGCGGTCAGCGTCAGGATCGCGATGAGGGTGCGGGGTAGCGTGTACACCCGCTTCTACATCGCGCCATCTGCCTCGTACGCCGGCTCGATCTCCAACTACTACGTCACGACCGTGAGGTAACGGCACTGACGTAGCAACGCGGGCTCAGCCACGGCCCCCAGCTGATCATCTGGGCGAACAACGTCACGGCATTCGAGGCCGGCTCGTTGACGCGCTGTGTTTCTTGCGCGAAGTTGTAGGAAGCCTTGAACCCAAGGCGTGAACGCAAGCCTTCCGCGCAGCATGCACTAAGTTGGGACGAATATGTCAACCGAACTCTTGACTGAGGCCTTCGGCCGGATCAGCGCGGTCGTTCACTCCGCGCTCCACGGGGCGAGCATCGAGGTGCTCACATTCCGGGTAGATCCGGGGGCCAACACGATGGCTTGGTTGGTCTGGCACCTGACCCGCGTCCAGGACGGCCACGTCGCTGAGCTTCTGGGCGAGGCGCATGTGTGGACCGCCGGGGGCTGGGTCGACCGCTTCGACCTCCCCTTCGACCCCGAGGCCACCGGCTACCGGCAAAGTGCAGCCGACGTGGGGGCGGTGCGCGTCAAGGCGGAGCTTCTCGCTGGCTACTACGACGCGGTGCATGCCCGGACCATCGCCTACCTGCAGACTCTGACCGACGCGGACCTGGCCAGGATCGTGGACACGTCGTGGGATCCACCGGTAACGCTGGCCGTGCGCCTCGTCAGCATCCTTTCGGACGACCTGCAGCACGCAGGCCAGGCCTCCTACGTTCGTGGGCTCGCGATGCGCGCCGGACTCTGAGCCCCGATTCGACGTACCCACATCCTGGTCAGCCAAGGGACCGTCGACACCGTCGACACCGTCCATCTCCGCATCACCTAAGGACCATCACATGAGCACCCAAGCCGCTGACCAGAACACCCAACGCACCCCTTCGCCCAACCAGGCGGTTTTGACCGGTGGAAAGAAGAAGGCCGCCGACGACTCCGCCCGCACCCTGAGCAACGTCCTGCGGCGGGAGAAGGAAGAATACGGGGGGGTCAAGTTCGGTCTTGCGTTCTTCGGCTGGCTCACTGCCACCGGAACCGCGGTGTTGCTCACCGCCCTGGTCGCGGCCGCCGGCACTGCGGTCAGCGTCGCGACCCACACCGACGCCGGCAGCGCTGCGACCCAGGCCGCACATGACCCCAAGACCGTCAGCATCGTGGGCGCGGTCGTGCTTTTGATCGTGCTGTTCGTGGCCTACTTCTGCGGCGGGTATGTTGCCGGACGGATGGCTCGGTTCGACGGACTGAGGCAGGGGATGGCGGTGTGGCTGTGGGCCGTGCTCATCGCCGCCGTGGTGGCGGTGGTGGCTGCTCTGGCCGGCAGTCAGTACGACGTGCTGAGCAAGTTGAACAGCTTTCCGCGCATCCCGGTCAGTCAAGGGAACCTGACCACTGGCGGCCTCATCGCGCTGCTCGTGGTCACAGCCAGCAGTCTGGCCGGTGCCCTGCTGGGTGGCCAGGCCGGTATGGTCTTCCACCGCGAGGTCGACAGGTTCGGCATCGAGGGGTAGTCCCCATTGAACCCTGCCGTTGCCCGACTCGTTGCACAGTCAAAGGCAACGAACTGGAGGCTTGTCGATGGCCGACCACTCACCTACTTCGCAAGCAGGGGTCGCGACGAAGGAGAAGAGGGTCTCGTTCAGGCTCTCCAAGACGACCCGCCGACTGATCACTGTCATCACGACGGCCGGGCTGGGCGTCGACGCATACGTGCACTGGCAGCTGGCCCCGAACTTTGACACCCTCACCGGCGCCGCGAGCCCACACATCAGCCAGGGACAGCTCTTCCGTCTCGAAGCCGTCCTGGCCCTGATCGCCATGCTGCTGGTGCTGACGTCCCGACGCCGCGTCACCGCTGGGTGTGCCCTCCTGATCGCGGCCGGCGGCCTGGGTGCGCTCCTGCTGTATGGCTATGTCGACGTGGGCGGCCTCGGTCCATTGCCCGACATGTACGACCCCATCTGGTACGCGCAGAAGACCATCAGCGCTGTCGCGGAAGCCGTCGCCGCCGCCGGAGCGCTCTGTCTGCTCCTGTTGCCACGACCTGAGAAGTAACATTCGGGTTCCCTGACTGGGCGGCGAGTCTCCTGGGGACGCACTACCGTGGGAGATATCCTTTTTGCGGTGTTTCACCGTATTCCATGCGGAAGCAGATGCGATCCAGTGCCCATGGCGCGATGACACGTTTGGACGCTCGCTGGTGGACACGACTACGCTCTGGCCTGGCTTCATGGAGAATGAAACCCAAGGAGGAACGTTTCGTTGACTGCAAGAGGCGACTTAAGAATCGAAGACCCCGAGAAGGATCGGCGACCTTCGCGGCGCGCGGTGCGCGGCGCGAGTCGGCGTCGGTACTGGATGCGCCGCATAGGCGTGCTTGTCGTGGTCGTGCTGCTCTGGCTCACCTGGTCGATCGGTGGTGCCCTGACGGCTCCAGGAACCGACACCACGGCCGCGCGTCTGGCGGAGTGGGGCCGGTTCCACGGCCTGGGTTGGGCGGTCAGCTATCTGGAGCAGCTCCAGTACAAGGCCAGCCCTCCCAAGGTTGGCGGAAGCCTTGCCGGTGGGATCCCGGGCATCGCCGCGACCCGACCGGCTGCGGGCCGCACCAGGCCGGCGACTTACCTGGCTCCTCCCGCGACGATCCCCTCGCAGGCCCATCCATCCCTGAGCGGCGAGGGCGCCTGGCAGTCCCTGCTCAGCCTCCACGGCCAGCCGGCGATCCAGGCAGCGTTCCTGCGTCCGGACGCCGACCACACCAGCTACCTGGTCGGCGTGGCATGGCTCAACCAGAACCTGGTCAAGATGGTCCTGCATCCCGGCTACAAGGTGCCCGGCACCACGGGCTTGTCCCAGCCAGCTGAGGTGCCGCATTCCGAACGGGACAGGCTGCTGGCGACCTTCAACTCGGGCTTCACCATGCTTGACGCCAATGGCGGCTACTGGCAGGACGGCCAGTCCATCGTGCCGCTGCATGCCGGCGCAGCCTCGATGGTGATCCACAAGAACGGCCACATGGACGTGGTCAAGTGGAACGGTGCCAACCCTGGCCCGGACGTGGCCGCCGTCCGCCAGAACCTCGGCCTGCTGGTTGACCACGGCGTGATCACCCCAGACGTGGACAGCACGACGACCACCACGTGGGGGGCGACCCTGGGCAACAAGACCTACGTATGGCGCTCGGCCGTGGGGGTTCGCAAGGACGGCTCCTTGGTGTTCGTGGCCGGTGCGTCCTTGTCGGTTCGCACCCTGGCCAACATCGTTCATGACGCGGGCGCGGTGCGTGCCATGGAGCTCGACATCAACCCGCAGTGGACCAACTTCATCACCTACTCCCACCCCAGCAAAGGCGAAGCGGTTCCTCACATGCTCACCCGGGACGAACAAGCCAACCCCTACCGCTACCTCCAGCCGTCCTCGCGAGACTTCGTTGCAGTCCTTGCTCGTTGATGAGCCCAACGTGACGCCAGACGCGTCCCCTGTCACATTGAGCGTGCACGAGCATGAGGTCGCCGCCCTGGTCACCATCCAGTCGCTGACGTCCTCGCCCGGGATCCAGCGGAGCGCGGTCATCCTGAGCCACCTCGGTGAACACGCCCTGTCCTGGATCGCGCTCGGACTTTTGGGTGCGGTACGTGACCCCGCGCATCGAGGCCCGTGGCTGAGAGCCACCGCGACCGTGGTGGGCGCCCACGGCCTGAGCATCGTGGTCAAGCGGGTCGTGCGCCGACACCGGCCCAGTGATCCGCGCGTCCAGGTGCATGTGGCCACACCCAGCGACTGGAGCTTCCCCTCCTCACACGCGGCCTCGACCACTGCGGCCGCCGTGGCCTTCTCAAGGCTTCTGGGACGGCGATACCCTCTGGTCTCGATTCCGGTGATGATGACCAGCCGGGTGATCCTGGGGGTGCACTACCCCAGCGATGTCCTGGCCGGCAGCCTGCTTGGTGCCGTAGTGGGGCACTGTTTCACCCGGGCCCGAAGCGCGTCGCCCTCGTGAGGCGGGCGCGGATTCTCCTGCGGGCGTGCCGCCCGCGTCAGTGGGTCAAGAACGTCCTGGTGCTGGCCGCCCCGGTAGCCGGCGGCATCGCTTTCCGGCCGCAGGCTGTCCTGGAAATGGTCATCGCGGTCATTGCCTTCGGCGTGGCCTCATCGGGGATCTACCTCGTCAACGACGCCGTCGACGTCGAAGCCGACCGGGCGCATGCGACCAAGCGACGGCGGCCGATCGCCTCAGGAGAGCTGTCCCTACGTTCAGCCTGGACTGCGGCGGCGGTCCTTCTTCCCGGCGCCCTGCTGCTCTCAGCTCTGCTGAACTGGCAGATGGTCACGATCGTTGCGGTTTATGAGGCCGTCCAGCTCTGGTACTGCCTGGGCATGAAGAACGAACCCGTCATCGAGCTCGCCAGCGTGGCTTCGGGGTTTCTGCTTAGGGCCATAGCGGGAGGCGTCGCGACCCAGGTTGAGCTGTCTCAGTGGTTCCTCATCGCCGCCGGCTTCGGGTCGCTGTTCATGGCCGCCGGCAAGAGGTACGCGGAAAAGAATCTGATCCAGGACGCCAAAGTGGTGACCCGTCCGGTGCTGGCCAGCTACACCGCCACCTATCTGCGCTTCGTGTGGACCCTGTCCGCAGGAGTGCTGGTGACCACGTACTCACTGTGGGCTTTCACGATGCGCCAATCCTCGTCGAACGAGTGGAGCGTCGTGTCCATCATCCCATTCGTCATAGCACTGCTCAAGTACTCCGTGGACGTCGACAGCGGTGCGGCGGGCGAACCAGAAGAGATCGTCCTTCACGACCGGATGCTGCTGGCCTTCGGTGCTATCTGGGCGGCCTGCCTGGTGAGCTCGGTATATGGGTAGCCCTGGCCGAGGGGCGTGTGGCCAAAGCGCGTTGGCCCTATACCGGCAGGCGCTTGAACACTGAACGGGGAAGGTGCCTCAGAACGGACATGACCCAGCGCAGCGTCGAAGGCGCCCATACCGTGTGCCGGCCCGCGACAAGGCCCGCGACGATGAGCTCTGCGACCTGCTCCGGGGTCTGGGACAACGGCGCCGCCGGCAGCCCAGCGGTCATCTTGCTGCGAACGAAGCCGGGGCGGACAACCAGGACCTGAACGCCGTCTCGCGTTATCGAGTCGCCCAGGCCGCTGTAGAAGGCGTCCATTCCGGCTTTGGTGGACCCGTAGGCGAAGTTCGACTTCCTGGGGCGCTCGCCGGCCACCGAAGACATGGCGATGATGGCGCCGTGCCCCTGCGCGCGCATCCGGTTGGCGACCAGGACGCCACAGGCGACCGCAGCCGTGTAGTTGACCTGGACCAGCTCCAACGCCGCGTCAACATCCTGCCACGCACGCTCTTGGTCGCCGAGCAGCCCGAAGGCCACCATGACGACGTCGACATCGCCTGGAGCGTCAAAAGCCGAGGCGATGGCGTGCTCGTAAGACGTTCGGTCGGTGGCTTCGAAGTCCACCTCGCTCACCTGCATGCCGCGAGCCCGCAGGGACTCCGCGGCGGCGACCCGGCGCTCGCTGGGACGGGCGGCCAGCGTCACCGCAACGCCGTGACGCTCCCCCGTCAGCTTCGTCAGCGTTGCGAGGGCAATATCGGAGGTTCCCCCGAGAACGAGGACCCGTTGCACGTTTCCGATTGCGTCTTTCACAGTCGTAGCCTCCTGGCCAGATCAGAAGTGAACACCCCGTCGGGGTCCGCCGCCCGTCTGACGTCGCGCCACTCATCGAGCCGAGGATACATGCGTCCGATCGCGGAGGCGGGCAGCCGGGAGTCCTTGGCCAGGTACTCCCGCCCCCCTGCGGTGATAACCTCCTCGTCCAGGCGGTCGAGCAGGCCGCCCAGGGCGGCGGCGCCGATCGGCAGGTCCAGGGCGAGCGTCCAGCCGGGAGTGGGGAAGGACAGATGGCCACCGCTGGGCTCACCGAAACGCTTGAGTACCGCCAGGAATGAGGCCAGCCCCGTGTCGCTGAGCATCTCTATGCACCGGCGCAGAGTGTCCTCAGCGCCGAATGGCACGACGAACTGGTACTGAAGAAAGCCCCTGGGGCCATATATCCGGTTCCACTTCGCCACGCCATCCAAGGGGTGGAAGAAGGCCGCGATGCTCTGAACCTCGCCCCGACGTTCCTGCGGGGCCTTGCGGTACCACGCCTCGTTGAACGCCGCGACGCTCGCGCGGTTGAGCAGGCCGCTGGGGAAGACCGAGGGCGCCACCGCCAGCTGCTTGGGCCGGAAATCGAGGGCACGATCGCGAAGCTTGGCGGGCAGCTGGTCGCGGGTCGCCGACCAGCCCCGGGTCAGGACAGACCGGCCCAGGG
Source organism: Dermatophilaceae bacterium (assembly GCA_036834825.1). Taxonomy (GTDB): domain Bacteria; phylum Actinomycetota; class Actinomycetes; order Actinomycetales; family Dermatophilaceae; genus UBA4719. The sequence goes on along the minus strand of DAITND010000057.1, from coordinate 2,887 downwards.
AGGAGCCGCCGGCCAGGCAGTCGATCCAGGCCACCGAGTAGGTGTAGCGATGGTCCCCCTCGGCCATCCGCTGCATCAGATCGTCGAGGTCAACGCACCGCTCGGTATCCACCACGCAGTGGGCCGACTCGACCTTCTTCATCTTCAGGGTCGCGCGCAACACCAGGCCGGTCAGACCCATGCCGCCGACAGTGGCCCAGAACAGCTCGGACTCGGGGGTGAGCTCGCGGATGCTGCCGTCGGCGCAAAGCAGGTCCATGGCTACGACGTGCTGCCCGAAACTGCCGTCCACGTGATGGTTCTTCCCATGGATGTCGGCAGCGATCGCTCCCCCGACCGTCACCTGCCGGGTGCCCGGGGTCACCGGCACAAAGAGCCCCAGAGGCAGCAGGAGCCGCATCAGCTCGTCGAGGCTGGCACCGGCCTCCACACTGACCAACGCCGTGCCCGTGTCCACCGACAGGATCTGGTTACGGGCGGTCATGTCCACGACGACGCCGCCACCATTCTGGGCGGCGTCACCGTAGCTGCGGCCCAGCCCTCGAGCCAGAACCCCCCGACGACCGGCTTCGGTGACCAGGGCGACCAGGTGGGCATCGTCACCGGCCGGGTGGACCGTCGCGACGCTCGGGTTGGTCATGCCCCAACCTGCCAGTTGGCGGCGGCTATCCATGGTTTCCTCCTCGACGAGCCATTCAAGCGACTCTACCCAGCGCGCGAACCTGAGTGCGTATCGGGGAACGGGTCGGCGCGGCGCGGCGCAATGTGAGACGAGGATGTTCAAAGACGAGATGAGGCACGACCGGTCGTGGCGTTCGAGCTGCCGCAGAGCAGGCTTTCTTTTCCCCTTCTTGTCAGGCTAGCCTTGCTTTAGTGGTGACACCCCTTCGGAGCGTGGCCTGCGCCGCCTTCGGGGGGAAAAGGGTTCTATAGCAACAAAGCAGTTCTGCCTCGGCTCTGAAATCACTATCAAAGGGGAAGTGCGATGCCTGATGTAAACATCGTCTCGGTCACTCTGCCGGAAGGTCAGGTCGAAGGTAAGCGTCTCGGCCGTCACGTCAAACACGATCCTCGCTCCCTGGACTTCCAGGCCGGGCTGGCACCAAAGATCATCAGCGTCACCCATCAGGCGACCGGGTTGCCGCTCGATCAGGGAAAACTGGGGTCATGCACCGCCAACGCGTTGTGTGGCGCGCTGGACTCCGCACCGGATTTCAACGGCGCCACCACGCTCAACGAGGGCGACGCCATCCGGGTCTACGAGCTGGAAACCAAGATTGAGGGCAAGCCCTACCCACCCAACGATCCGGGCGGTTCCGGCCTCATGGTCTGCAAGGCAGCAAAACAGCTCGGCATGATCACCGCCTACCACCACGCCTTCGGCATCCAGCATGCACTCCAGGCCCTCGTGATGCGCCCTGTGATCACCGGCGTGAACTGGTACAGCAGTTTCGACACCCCCGACCCTCAGACCGGCATGGTCCAGCTCACGGCAGGTGCCACGGTTCGCGGCGGTCACGAGATCGTCGCCGACGGGATCGACGCTGACAAACAGCTGGTCTGGTTCTGGAACAGCTGGGGGACCCAATATGGGCTCGGTGGACGCTTCTGCATGACCTTTGACACCTGGGACCGGCTGTTGCAGGAACAAGGCGACGTCACCGTCCCGGTGAACTGACGAACACCGAAAAGTACCTGGCCCAACGGGCGATCGAAGTTCTGCACGAGAACGATCTCGGGACCATGGTGATGGCAGCGCCCCGGCTGTACCCGCATCAATGGTCCTGGGACGCGGCATTCATCGCGATCGGCCTTGCCCGCATCTCGGTGCCACGAGCCATCACCGAGATGCGAACGCTCCTGCACGCCCAGTGGAGCACAGGGATGATCCCGCACATCGTTTTCACGGATGTCCCCGGGTACTTCCCTGGTCCAGACGTCTGGGGCACCGACGCGGCCGAGGCGAAGCCTGCCGGTGTCCAGACAAGCGGAATCTGCCAGCCCCCCGTCCACGCGATCGCCGTCGCGCGAATACTACAAGCCGGACGCAGGCTGGGAGGAAGGGACGCAGAGGAAGCCGAGGCCTTCGCGACCGAGGCGGTCCCCAAGCTCGCGGCCTGGCACAGATGGCTGAGCGACGCCCGTGACCCGAGCGGTCGCGGTCTCATCGAGATCCATCACGGCTGGGAATCCGGCATGGACAACTCGCCTCGTTGGGACGATGCGTACGCCGCGATCACCCTCGAGCGGCCTGTCAAGCTTCGACGTCATGACACGGCGCTGGTCAAAGATGCATCCCAACGCCCGACGGACCGCGAATACCAGCGGTACCTGCATCTCGTGGCACAGATGAGGTCGGTCCAGTACCGCGACATCGATATCCCCTCGACCATCGACTTCAGGGTCGGGGACGTGTTCATGACAGCGATTCTGGCTGTGGCTGCCTCGGAGCTCGCACGGCTGGGCGCGGATGTCAGGCTCTCGGGCGAGGTTGCGGACCAGCCAGCCCTCGCGACGAAGGCACAGGCAGGGGTGCTGTCATCGGTCAATCCCACGACAGGCCTGTGCCGGGACTACGACGCCCGGTCAGGCTCCTGGACCTCGGCTGAGTCACTGGCCTCGTTCTCGGCCCTGCTCTGCGGGGGCGACCCTGGCGTCTGCGCCCGGCAACAGGAGATCATTACCGGACCTGCGTGGGCGGGCCATCCGGACCTGGCTCATGCTCTGCCGCCAACAGTGTCGCCCCTGGCAGCGGGGTTCCAGCCTCGTACATACTGGCGCGGACCGAACTGGCCAGTGATGAACTGGCTCTTCACATGGGCTCTGCGACGACGCGGGGAGATAGCACTGGCGGATCAATGGCGATCCGAGGGCCTTTCCCAACTAG
>DAITND010000056.1:0-14765 GCA_036834825.1 Dermatophilaceae bacterium | reverse complement strand
CTAGAACAACGCGCTCATGAGCGCCCGACGGGCCTTCTGAACCCGCTCATCGTGTGTGCCGACGACCGCGAACAACTCGACCAGGTGCTCACGCACGGTGTCGCGCTCGTCCCCTTCGCTCGCGCGAACGACATCGACCAGACGTACGAAGGCGTCCTCAACATGGCCACCCTGAACGTCCAGATCGGCCACCAGCATCTGGGCGGCGATGTCGGTCGGGGCCTCGGCTGCGGCAACGCGGGCAGCCTGCTGGTCGACACCGGTGGTGCGCTGCATCAGCTTGACCTGAGCCAGGCCAACGGCGGCCTCCTCGTCAGCAGGGTTCTGCGCCAGCGCCCTGGTGTAGGCATCGACCGCTGCGTCAAGATCGTCGCGCTCGATCGCGTCGAAGGCCTCCTGATGCAACGGCGGCAGCTCAGGCTCGACCTCCGCCTCCTCGGGCGCCGCGACGGCAGCTCGTCCGGTCACGCCGTGCTCGGCAGCGAGCTTGAGCAGCTCGTCGACGTACACGCGCACCTGCTCAGCCGGCTGCGGGCCGGCGAACAGCGGAACCGGCTGACCGGCCACCAGCCCGAGAGTCATGGGCACCGACTGAACCTGGAAGGCCTGCTGCAGACCCGGGTTGGCGTCGACGTTGATGGACACGACCTGGAAGCGGCCTTCGTAGGACGCCGCCACTGACGCCACTACTTCGACGAAGTCGCCCGACGCCGGTGAGCGCTGCGACCACAGGACCACGACTGCCGGAACGCTCTGGGTGCCGGTGACGATGGCCTGGAATCCGCCATCGGTGCCCTCGATCACGAGTCTCTTGCCATCTGCCGCTCCAGTCGCAGGGCTCGGCTGGCTGAGCGTTGACAGGTCCACGGCGCCGCGAAGGGCAGCCGAGCTGATGGGGTGCGAAGTCATGAGTTCATTGTCCCTGACACCCGCTCGGGTCAGTAGCCCGACCCTGAGACGGCTTGCTCACGGGCCGCGACCAATGTGGCCTGCCCCGTGGACCGGGGAACGGCGAAGACCACAAATTCGAGCGTGGTGATGGAGGCCGCCGTGGTGATCATCTTCTTGCCACTCAGCAGGACAAACTCTTTGTTCGCATCAGTGTTGACGTTTTCACCCGGCTTGACTCTGAAGGAGTCCTTACGCTCCAGGACTCCGAAGACCAGCGCGTCGCCGCTCGCCTGGCGCACCGCATACACGGAGTCCGGGACGACCTTGTGTACCTGGACGAAGTCTGCCTGAGACCCGACCGCGTCGGCGACCCCAGCCGCCCCTACCTGTATCTGGCTGGCGAAGGAGTCCGCCGCGAACGGCGGCTTGCGGACGGGTTGGGCCGGGAACGCCATCTGTGCTGCGTAGAGCTTCAGCAACGTGGCAGGAGCCACTACCAGTCCGGTGCCGTTGGTCGCCCGGGGCCCGGCGCCGTTGGCCACCAGAGGTGAACCTGCCTTGAGCGAGTCAAAGGGCGTGACCGTGGCAGGCGGCACCATCTCGACCGACATGGAGATCTTGTATGGCGTCCCAGCATCCGGAGAGGTAAGCAGATGCAGGATCGGTAGACCGCCCCCGGACGCCAGCGTCTGGGCCACGATGAACCGCGGAAAGCCGAAACCGCGGGAGACGGCCAGAAGCGTGGGATGCGGTGCCACAAGCAGGGATGGCGCGACCGCCGGCTCCACACTGGCCAGCTTGACCCGCCCCTCCGCCGCACGCAGGCCCTCACGGGTGTATGCCGCTCTCAGGTCCGCCCTGGCGGCTGCGCCGGTCGTCGTCTCCCCCAAGTAGGCGGCCGTGAAGGCCCTGGCGAGGATCTTCTTGGCCTGGTCGACGGTCAGCGGAGCCGAGTTCGTCTTCGCCTCCGGCGCCTGGTGGATGCCCAGTAGCGCATGCGTCGCGGCCCATCCGGGGACGGAGGTGATCATGAAGACACAAACGACGGCGACGATGGACACGAGGATGCCGCGCACAATCCGGATCAGGTCATCGCGGCGAAGTCTCAACGTCACCGCCGCGCTGGTGGTCAGGTCGCGCCGCATCAGGTCATCGCGGCGACGTCTCAACGCCGCCGCGCTCTTGGTGATCAAGTCATGTCGGGTCACTTCGTGGTCTCCAGGGTGTTGGTTTTGGCGACATCGCCCGCAACGGTGATGACACGGCCCTGCCACAGATCAGTGAGTGCGAACACGGCCAGGACTGCGCCGATCATGGCCATGGCCAGAGCCTCGAAGAACCAGGCCCGATCGGCCCAGGTCATCGTCACCGTGACATTGCTCAAGGCAGTGGAATCACCTGAGGTGACCACCAGCGTCTCGGGTGCCCTGCCCTGGTCGACCTCCAGTGCGGCCGAACCCGCCCCCTTGGCGGAGAGCCGCCATATATCTGCATTGCTGATGTCGCTCAGTGCGCCAGCCCCTGAGGCGTGAAGGTCCAGCGCCCCCGCCGGATAGCGCACGCCGCTGACGCTCGACACGGCGGAAGTGGCCAGGATCGCGCGGGCATCAGGGCTCGGAGCCACGGCCAGCAGGACCGCACCACCATCTGCACGGGTCGCCGTGACGCGCGCCGGGACATCCACGGCGTTGAGCACGTCGGAGGTGACGACGATGGCGCCCGGAGCCTTCGAGGTGGCACGGAACTGCGCCTCACCCGAGGGTCCGAGCTCCACGACGATCCAGGCTCCGACAAACACCAGGACGATGCCCAAGGCGGCTAAGACAGCCCCTAGAGCCCGTCGTGTTGATGCTGGCACAAGTATGTCCTTACGTTGATGAATGGTCATCACGAAGGCCCACCTGCCCACGAGTCGATGCATCTACCATGACACATCTAGACGGCGCAAGAGTGAAAACGATAATCAGGACAAGTGCCGGCCAGGCCGGTTCAGAAGCGTGCCGGCTCCCGATAGACGCCCCACAGGTCGCGCAAGGCGTTGCAGATCTCGCCGAGGGTGGCCTCTGCCCGAACCGCGTCGAGCATGGCGGGAACCATGTTCTCCGACGTCCCCGCGACCTCCACCAGGTGGCGGACGGCAGCACTGACGGTGGCCTCGTCACGGGCGCCCCGGCGGGCGGTCAGTGTGCTCACCTGTTCCACCTCGACCTCGTGGCTGACTCGCAGGATCTCCAGCTCGTGGCTGACCGACTCGGTGTGGCAGTTGACCCCGACCACCTTCTTCTCGCCTTTCTCAAGTGCGATCTGGTAGGTGAACGCCGCATCCGCAATCTCGGACATGAACCAGCCGTCCTCGATGCCGCGCAGGATGCCCGACGTCATCGGTCCGACCGGGTGGACAGCCTTGCCGTCCGGACCCGGTGAGCGGCCCAGCTCCCCCATCGTGCGGATGGTGTCGAAGATCGCCTCGGCGTCAGCCTCGATCCGGTCGGTGAGGGCCTCGACGTACCACGAGCCACCCAGAGGGTCAGCGACGTTGACGACGCCGGTCTCCTCCATGATCACCTGCTGGGTACGCAGTGCCACCTCGGCGGACTGCTCGGTGGGCAGGGCCAGGGTCTCGTCAAGGGCGTTGGTGTGCAACGAGTTCGTGCCGCCCAGGACCGCGGCCAGGGCCTGAACAGCGGTGCGCACGACGTTGTTGAGCGGCTGCTGGGCGGTGAGGGAGACACCGGCGGTCTGCGTGTGGAAACGCAGCCACTGGGCCTTGTCGGTCTTGGCGCCATAGGTGTCACGCATCCATCGCGCCCAGATCCTGCGGGCTGCGCGGAACTTGGCAATCTCCTCGAAGAAGTCGAGGTGGCTGTCGAAGAAGAAGGACAGACCGGGGGCGAAGACGTCCACATCCATGCCGCGGGACAGTCCCAGTTCCACGTACCCGAACCCGTCCGCGAGGGTGAACGCGAGCTCTTGGGCGGCCGTGGCCCCCGCCTCGCGAATGTGGTAGCCGGAGACCGACAAGGGCTTGTATGCCGGGATGTTGGCTGAACAGTACTCCATCAGGTCGCCGATGAGACGCAGGTGGGGCTCCGGCTCGAACAGCCACTCCTTCTGTGCGATGTACTCCTTGAAGATGTCCGTCTGCAACGTGCCGTTCAGGACGCCAGGATCGACTCCCGCTCGTTCGGCCGCGACGATGTACATGCAGAACACCGGAACAGCCGGGCCGCTGATCGTCATCGACGTGCTGACCTTGTCCAGAGGTATGTCCTTGAACAAGATCTCCATGTCAGCCGCCGAGTCGATGGCCACTCCACAGTGACCAACCTCACCTAGGCTCAGGGACTCGTCGGAGTCGCGACCCATCAGGGTCGGCATGTCGAAGGCGACGCTGAGGCCGCCGCCACCGCGGTTCAGGATCATCTTGTACCGCTCGTTGGTCTGTTCGGCATTGCCGAAGCCGGCGAACTGCCGGATCGTCCAGGGGCGTCCGCGATGTCCGGTGGCGTGCAGCCCCCGGGTGAACGGGAACTCCCCCGGCCAGCCGATCCGCTCAAAGCCTGGAATGGCCGCCGCCACCTCTTCGTCAGAGCCAGAAGGCCCGTAGACAGGATCGACCTGCACACCGGACAAGGTGGTGAAGTCCGCGTCACGTACCAGGCCCTTGGCCAGCGCTGCGTCATACCTGCGCTGCCAACGGGCCCGGCCGGACATCGGATCTCCGGTGGGCTGGGTGCTCTCGGTCGTCATGGAGACATTTAATAGGACGTCCTAGTAAATGTCACTGCCACGACTGCTGAAGATTCGCGGCGGGGACCCCGCTACCCCGAGAAGTCGCCGGCCGCGACGCGGACCTTGCGCAGCAAGGCGAAGAGCAGTTCGTGCTCGTCAGGGGTCAGCGCACCCAGGCCAAACCCGGCGGCCACCAGATCGGCGGTGGCCGCCTCCATGACGTTGCGACCCAGCGGCGTGATGGTCGCCAGCATTCCGCGACCGTCGTCGGGGTTGGGGTCGCGTGCCACCAGACCCTGCCGGGCCAGACGCTGGACGATGTTGGTGACGCTGGTGGGGTGGACCATCAACCGCTGCCCGATCTTGCTCATCGGCAGGCGCCCTTCTCGGCTGAACGCCAGCAGGACCAGGGCCTCGTATCGCGCAAACGTCAGCTCGTGCCGACGCACTGTTGCGTCCAAGTCACCCAAGAGCAGTTGCTGCACGCGCATGATCGAGGTTGCCGAGGCCATCGCGGCGGGCTTCGAACCTGCGCCCCAGCGAGAGCGCCACAGATCGGCGGCGCGACGGATCGGGTCGAACGGGAGTGCTACGGGCTTGGCCACGACGTCACGCTAGCGCCCAACAGACCTGCGGACCTGCGGACCATGCGTATCTGCCGCGCGCCGGTGACCTCATCGACCGCGCTGGCGCCCTCGACCCTGAAGCCGTGTCGGGTGTAGAAGCTCTGGGCGCGCGCGTTCTGGGCCAGGACCCACACCGTGGTGTCGCTGCTGCCGGCGGTGGTCCGGATCAGGTCGTCAGCCATTCCGCTGCCCTGTTGGCGGGCCACGACGTTGATCGAGTAGAGCTCCCAGGCAGTCGGGGCGTCGTGATCACGAGCGGCCCCGGCTGTGGCCAGGCCGAGGATGGTCCCGCCCTCATCGAGCGCCACGGCCACCCTGGACCCGGGTTCGTCCACCTCGAGCCGCATCCGCCATCGCCCGGCAGCTGGCTCAGGAATCCTGTTGGCGGTCAAGGGCCTTCTCCAGGCGTTCGACCTTGGCGGTGAGCTCTCCCTCAAATCCGGGACGGATGTCGGCCTTGAGGACCAGGCTGACTCTCGGGCCAAACGCGCCCACGGCCTCGCAGGCTGCCCGCACGACGTCCATGCACTCCTGCCAGGTGCCCTCGATCGTGGTGAACATGGAGTCTGTGTGGTTGGGCAGGCCACTGTCCCGCACGATCTTTACTGCCGCTGCCACGGCCTCACTGACCGAACCAGTGGACTCGGAGGCGGATGGGGCGACGGAGAAGGCAACCAGCATGTTCCGATGGTAGGCCTTAGGCTCATGAGCGTGCCCTGGCCTCCCCTAAAGACCTTCGACTGGAACTCGCGTTCGTGCGGGCTGCACGGCCATGCCACCTACGCGCCCACAGAGCCAGCCCTTGCGGCACGGCTCCAGGCGAGCACTCCGTCGGGGCACGCATGGCGTTGCCTGCGCTGTGGTGCCTACATTCTGGGCACACCGCTGGGTTCGGGACCCGCCGATGCCGCGCCGATCGTGCTGCGCGGAAAGGCTTTGCGGGACACCTTCGTCCTGCGGTTCCTCGCGGTCGACCGCGGCACCCGCGGCTTCCTGCTGGTGGCCCTGGCCTACGGCGTGTGGCGATTCGACGGATCCCGCAACGCGCTGAAGCAGGTTTTCAACTCCTACTTGCCGGCCCTGGAACCGTTGGCGGACAAATTCGGTGTCGACCTGGAGGACAGCGGCCCGGTCCGCCTGATCCAGCAGGCCTTCACGGCAAGGCATTCCACGCTGTTGCTCGTCGCGCTCGGGGTCCTGGCTTTCGGCATCCTCGAGCTGGTCGAGGCCTATGGTCTGTGGTTCAAGAGGCGCTGGGGCGAGTACGTCGCCGTCGTGGTGACGGCGCTGTTCGTGCCGCTGGAGGTCCACGAGATCCTGGTCAAGGTCAGCTGGCTGCGAGTCGGCGCCCTGATCGTCAACCTGTTCGCCATCGCCTACATCCTGTGGACCAAGCGGCTGTTCGGGTTCCGGGGTGGCCATGCGGCCTTCGAGGACGAGCGACGAAACGACTCACTGCTCGAGCTGGAGCATGCGGCGGCCCTGGAGCACTCGAGTGCCCTGGAACACCCAAGGGCCACCGAGGGTGGACAGGATCCCGACCCGCGCCAAGGCTCCCGCGACCTGTCGACCTCCGAGAGACTCAGGTAACGGCGTCAAGGATCCGGTCGGCGGCGGCATACGGATCGCTCGTGCCGTCCACGACGTGTCCAGCGAGCTCGTCCACGGCCTGCCCATGGCGCAGGTCACCTATCCGGGCACGCAGCGCCTGGATGGCGATCGCCTCGATCTCATCACCGGCCCGACGCACGCGGCGATCCCGTAGCGTCCCGGTGCGCTCCATCCAGGCGAAGTGATCGTCGATCGCGGTCATCACCTCTTCGATGCCTTCTCCTCGTGCCGCCACCGTCTTGAGCACCGGGGGGCGCCAGAGGTCTGGCTCGGTACGGTCCCCCAGGCTGATCATGTGCCGCAGGTCGCGAACCGTGGCGTCGGAGCCCTCACGGTCTGCCTTGTTCACGACGAAGATGTCACCGATCTCCAGGATTCCGGCCTTCGCCGCCTGGACACCGTCGCCCATCCCGGGCGCGAGGAGCACCAGGGTGGTATCGGCCAGACCGGCCACCTCGACCTCGCTCTGGCCCACGCCCACCGTCTCGACCACCACGACGTCACACCCCGCGGCGTCCAGGACGCGAAGAGCCTGAGGGGTCGTCCACGACAGCCCACCGAGGTGACCGCGACTGGCCATGGAGCGGATGTAGACACCGGGGTCCAGGGCGTGGTCCTGCATGCGGATCCGGTCACCGAGCAGGGCCCCGCCTGAGAACGGCGAAGAGGGGTCGACCGCCAGGATGCCGACCCGCTTGCCCCGGGTCCGCAGGCCGGCGACCAGTGCGTTGGTCAACGTCGACTTGCCCACGCCCGGGCTACCGGTGACGCCGAAGATGTGAGCCCGGCCGGTGTGCGACGCCAGAGCGGACATCACCTCACGCAGCGCCGGGTGGCCGTCTTCGACCAGCGAGATCAGCCGGGCAACGGCACGTGGAGCACCTGCCCTGGCCGCATCGACCAGGGCAGGGACATCAACGGATCTGCCTGCCATCAGTGAGATCTCAGGGTTGGAGCCGGCGTGGAACCCAACCCTGAACTCATTGCTGGGGAACGCGCACGATCAGTGCGTCTCCCTGCCCCCCGCCGCCGCACAGAGCGGCCACCCCCACGCCGCCACCACGGCGTTTGAGCTCCAGGACAAGGTGCAGGGTGATCCGGGCCCCCGACATGCCGATGGGGTGCCCGACGGCGATCGCGCCTCCGTTGACGTTGACCTTGTCCGCGTCGATGCCAAGGAGTTTGGTGGATGCCAGTCCCACTGCGGCGAACGCCTCGTTGATCTCGACCAGGTCGAGATCGGCGGGGCTGATGCCCTCTTTGGCACAGGCCGCCGTGATGGCCTGCGCCGGCTGGCCCTGCAGCGTGGAGTCCGGGCCCGCCACGACGCCATGAGCGCCGATCTCGGCGAGCCAGGTCAGGCCCAGCTCTTCGGCCTTGGTCTTGCTCATCACCACGACGGCCGCAGCGCCATCGGAGATCGGGGACGAGGAGCCGGCCGTGATGGAGCCGTCCCTGCTGAACGCGGGTCGAAGCTTGGCCAGGGACTCGACAGTCGTGTCCGCGCGAATGCTCTCGTCGGCCTTGAACTCGATCGGGTCGCCCTTGCGCTGAGGAATCGACATCGCGACGACCTCATCGTCGAACAGCCCGTCCTTCCAGGCGCGCGCGGCGAGCTGGTGGCTGCGGGCCGAGAACTCATCCTGCTCGGCGCGGGTGAACGAGAGGTCACCGGTGTTGCCGGTCTCCGTCAGCAGACCCATTCCCTGATCGGTGAACGAGTCCCACAGGCCGTCACGGTCCATGTGATCGTGCATCGTGACGTCGCCGTACTTGTAGCCCTGGCGGCTCTTCTCCAACAGGTGCGGAGCGTTGGACATCGACTCCTGGCCACCGGCCACGATGATCTCGAACTCACCCGCCCGGATGAGCTGGTCGGCCAGCGCGATCGCGTCAATACCCGACAGGCACACCTTGTTGATGCTCAGGGCGGGCACGCTCATCGGGATGCCGGCCTTCACAGCGGCCTGACGTGCAGGGATCTGGCCGGCACCCGCGGTGAGCACCTGGCCCATGATCACGTAGTCAACCTGGTCACCTCGCAGGCCGGCCTTCTCCAGGGCACCCTTGATGGCCACGCCACCCAGGTCCACTGCAGAGAAGTCCTTCAGGGAGCCAAGCATGCGACCCAAAGGGGTCCGCGCTCCGGCAACGATCACAGATACGGGACGTTCGCTCATGGAAGTTCCTCCAACGACAAGGGATGAGTGGGTCTAAGGCTTGCGAACAAGCTCCTTGGCCGACATCCTAGCCGCGCAGCGCGGGTCGTGAACCGTGGTCATCGACACACCCCGAACCAGCCCGCAGCGACCGGAGACCGTCGCTGCAGTCGCCTAGGCTGACCCCATGAGCCACCAGCCTGACGACCTGTTCACCGCTATCGACCACGTTGGCGTGGCTGTGAGCGACCTCGATACGGCGATCGCCTTCTACCGCGACACCTACGGGATGCGCCTCCTGCACGAAGAGGTCAACGAGGAGCAGGGTGTACGCGAGGCGATGATGGGCGTGGGCCAGTCCGGGTCGTGCATCCAGCTGCTCGCACCCCTGTCACCGGAGTCGACGATCGCCAAGTTCCTGGACCGATCGGGCCCCGGGATTCAACAGATGGCCTACCGCGTCGTCGACCTCGAGGCCGTGTCGGCGACACTGCGTCAGCGGGGACTTCGGCTGCTGTTTGAAGAGCCACGCCGCGGCACCTCCGACAGCCGGGTCAACTTCATTCACCCCAAGGACGCCGGTGGGGTACTCGTCGAGCTCGTCGAGCCGGCCGCCACCCCGGCGGGCTGAGCCACCCGCACTGGCAGGACTACCTTGCTGCCGGGTTGTTGCTGGGCCGCCAGCTCGGCGCTCGTCAGCACGACGAGGGCCGCGGTCCACGCAAGAGGCGCCGGCCCGGCGGGGCGCCCGTGGCGAGCACCTTCTCGGGCAGGCTCCCCCATGCTGTGCGGTGCTCATTGAGCCAGTCCAGCCAGTGAGCTGACAGGTCGGGACGCCCGCTCATCGCAGCCGTGTAGGCGACCAGGGCGGTCTCGGGCGTCCACGAGATCCCGTCGTGCTTCCACTGCGACTCCGGGGCGAGGCCTCCGCCGGGTCGGCGCGCGTCCAGCTGGTAGCGCGTCCAGGCGTCCACAACCTGCGAGGACGGCGACCGGGCGAACGGCGGCATCAGGAAGGTCACCGCAGCGTCCAGTCCGCCGCCGCGGTGTCCCTGTGAGCCGAACCGCTCCCAGCCGCCTGCGAACTGTTGCTCGATGATGGTGCGAAGCCGTGTCGCCGCAGCTCCGGAGCGCTCGGCGAGCCCGCGCTCGCCGAGCGCGACATACATCTTCTGGCTCGCCTCAAGACCAGCCAGCAGTGGCGCGACCGTGCCCAAAGAGGTGCGACTGACCCCCACCTCCCAGTAGTCAGGGGAGGCCGGCGGGAGCTGACGGCCGTTGTCCGTGGCGGCCAGGGCGAATCCCGTGGCATTGTCGAGCAGCGAGCGCAGGCTGGCCGCAGCGCCCGCGTCCCCCGAGGATCGACTGACCTCCCAGGCCGCCCACAACGCCCAGCCCGCGCCATCGGACTGGCGGGCGCGATCATCTGGCGGGCCACTTCCGTCCAGGAGGTAACGCGCCTCGAAACCGCGATCGACAAGCTGCACGTGCCGTAGGAACCTCAACGCCTGCAGTGCCTCGCCCTGGTGACCTGTGCGCGCCATCGCCACGGCAACGAAGGCGGTGTCACGCGGCCAGGAGTAGTTCCAGCGACCGCCTGCCCCGGCCGCCACCGCACCGTTCTGGCGGGAGAGCTGGTGCAGATCGAGCAGCGCCGTCCTGCTCATCTCCTGCCAGCGCGTGCCCTTGCCCGGAACCGAGCCCAAAGACAGCCATGTCGTATCGGCGATCGGCCCGCGAGGAACCGGGCCCGGGACCTCCTGGGTGGCTCGTCAGCCCGGGCCGGTGGCCAGACCCGGCTGCGCGTCCGGGGTCGCCGTTGCCCCGGGGGTGGCCGCCATCAGGGCAACAGACATCGCCGCAGAGCCCATCAGCGCAGCCGACCACGCCAGACCTCATCTCACAGCTCTCCTCCCGGCTGACCCAGACGTCGCCCGTGGCCAAAGCCACATTCTCAGATGACGGCCGCAGCCGGGGCCTACCGAGGGGGCGACGAACGAATGGACGAACTCTGGCACCAGGATCAGCTCAGATGCTGCTCAGCTCGACTCATCTAGGATGTGCCGGTGGGTTTGAGCAGGCGGGACATACTGACTGGGATGGGCGCCTCGGCCGTCGGGGCGCTCGGGATGACCAGCGCCGAGAAGGCCTCTGCCCAGGCTCAGAGCACGACGCCCCTGCAGTTCTATGGCGGCTTCGCATCCGGGATCCGCCCGGATCTTTCGCCGCCGTCGGCCCCCGGTAGCTCTGTGCTCTGGTCGGGCCCGACCGGCCGCAGACGAGTGGCTCTGACGTTCGACGACGGGCCGATGCCGACTGGACCCCCCGGGTTCTGGCGACTTTGGCCAGGCACGGCGTGCCGGCGACGTTCTTCCTCAAGGGAATCAACGTGCTGCGCCACGGGGCAGTCCACGCCGACTCCATCGGCATCCACGAGCTGGGTAACCACACGTGGGACCACCCCGACCTCGCTCGGCTGGACTACGCCGAGTGCACTGACCAGCTGGCACGCACCTCGGCGATCAGGGAGCAGGTCTACGGCAGGCGCCCCATGCTGTTCCGGCCTCCATACGGGCACCTGGCGGGTTCCTCCTTCCTGGCCGCCGCCGAGCAGGGGCTGACCACCGTGCTGTGGAACACCCAGATGAACGAGAATCGCTTCGAGGACAAGCCCGCCGGCATCATCCAAGCCATCCGCAAGGCTGTCCAGCCCGGCTCGATCATCCTGGCTCACGACACCGGGCCGAGCAACCGACTCGTGACGATCGACAATCTCGACGCCATCATCACCGGGCTCAAGGCAGATGGGTTCGCATTCGCGACGGTATCGGAGCTGTGTTCTCTACGGTGAGCCAGGTCACCGTGCGGTGAAACTCACATGGACTTCCCCTTCACACCCGCACACAAGTAGTTTCAACGGACACACCAGGTTCCGTTCTGCCCGCCCGTCCCCAGGAGTACCACGATGCAGGCCATTCGCGATGCGATCCTCTCCGGCGACCGATCGCCGGAAACGTACTCGGCTCTCGAGATCCCGGCGAGATACCGCGCCGTCACGGTGCACAAAGACGAGGTCGAGATGTTTGCCGGCCTGCCCAGCCGGGACAAGGACCCGCGCAAGAGCCTGCACGTGGAGGAGGTTGACGTCCCAGAGCTCGGCCCGGGCGAGGCGCTGGTGGCGGTGATGGCCAGCGCCATCAACTACAACACCGTGTGGACCTCGATCTTTGAGCCCATGTCGACCTTCGGCTTCCTCGAGCGCTATGGCCGGCTCTCGCCGGCAACCAAGAAGCACGACCTGCCCTATCACGTGGTCGGCTCCGACCTGTGCGGCATCGTCCTTCGCACTGGCCCCGGTGTCAACGCCTGGAAGCCCGGCGACGAGGTCGTCGCACACTGCCTGTCCGTCGAGCTCGAAAACGCCGACGGCCACAACGACACGATGCTGGACCCTGAACAACGCATCTGGGGTTTCGAGACCAACTTCGGCGGCCTGGCCGACCTGGCGCTGGTCAAGGCCAACCAGCTGATGCCCAAGGCAAGCCACCTCACCTGGGAGGAGGCCGCCTCGCCCGGGCTGGTCAACAGCACGGCCTACCGTCAGCTGGTCTCGCGCAACGGCGCCGGGATGAAGCTCGGCGATGTCGTCCTCATCTGGGGGGCCAGCGGCGGACTCGGCTCGTACGCCACGCAGATGGCGCTGGCCTCCGGTGCCACCCCGATCTGTGTGGTGTCCAGCCCCGACAAGGCCGACATCTGCCGCAAGATGGGCGCCACGCTGGTCATCGACCGCAGCCACGACACCGGCGAGGGCTACCGCTTCTGGAAGGACGCCCACACCCAGGACCCACGCGAGTGGAAGCGCTTCGGCGCCAAGATTCGCGAGCTGACCGGCGCCCGGGACCCCGACATCGTCTTCGAGCACCCGGGCCGTGAGACCTTCGGTGCCAGCGTCTTCGTCGCGCGCCGGGGTGGGACCATCGTGACCTGCGCATCGACCTCAGGGTTCCTGCACGAGTACGACAACCGGTACCTGTGGATGAGCCTCAAGCGCATCGTCGGCTCGCACTTCGCCAACTACCGCGAGGCGTGGGAGGCCAACGATCTGATCCACCGGGGGCTGATCCACCCAACGCTGAGCAAGACCTACTCCCTGGACCATGTCGGACAGGCGGCGTTCGACGTCCACCGCAACCTGCACCAGGGCAAGGTCGGGGTGCTCGCCCTCGCCCCGCACACCGGTCTTGGCGCCACGGACCTGGAGACACGGGCGGCCCTCCTGCCCGCGATCAACCGGTTCGCAGACCCCTGAAAGGTCGATGCGACCGCTGAGCAGATCCAGTGACCGAGGCCTGAGGCACAGCCTCGTCTTGGGTTTCGAACCTCTTCTGTGTTGCCTGAGATCTCGAGGGCATCGTGGACCATCAACCAGCGGCCGCCAGACCTGGCCGTGCTCCCGGTCTGAATCCTGAGCTGGCCCTCAGACCGGCCCCTGGACGACCTCACCGTCCCAGGTGGTCGGCAAGGGCGCGGCGCCCGGGCACACTGTGGCCACAATCTCGTCGAGCGCCCGGCGCACGTAGTTCTCCCCCACCCACAGGTGTCTGGCGCCCTGGACGCCAACGACTCTCGCCTGGGCGATGGTGGCGAAGCGCTGCGCCGCCTCCTTGGGTCTCAGGTAGTCGTCGAGCTCGGGCACCAGTGCGACCAGCGGCTTTCCTGATCTCGCCCACCCCTGCAGATGCTCCGGACCGCTGAACTTCAGCGGTGGGCTGAGCAGGATGGCGCCGGCAACCGCGGGGTCGTTGCCGTACATCAGGGCAAGGTCGGTGCCGAAGGACCACCCGAGCAGCCACCGGTTCGGCAGCGCAGGGTCCTGCGCGACCCGGGCGAACTCGATGGCCGCGGCGACGTCGAACCGCTCGTCGCGGGCCTCGTGGAAGGCGCCCTCGGAGGTGCCACGCGGCGAGGTCGTGCCACGGGTGTTGAACCGCAGGACGGCGATGTCGGCCAGCGCAGGCAGGCGGTAGGACGCCTTCTTCAACACGTGACTGTCCATGAAGCCGCCGTGGGTGGGCAACGGGTGCAGGGTCACCAGGGTCGCGACCGGGTCCCGTTCCAGTGGCAGGGCCAACTCCCCCACCAGACGCAGTCCGTCCGCCGTGTGCAACTCGATGTCGCGACGACGTGCCGGCAGAACCGTACTGGCCCGGATCGCATGCTCGCCAACACTCATTGAAACAACACAGTCATCGAAGGCCTGGATTCATCGAGAAGATCCTCTGGGTGTGCGCCGGCCACGAGCGGTCCAGCAGGGGGTGTGCCAGTGTCGGCGGTCCTCCAGGCCGCCCATTCCATCAGCCGGCCACGCAACCACATGGGGTACGCCGGCTGCCACCTCTTGTTGGCAGCCCGGGCAACGGAAGGATTTGCTGGAGCCGGCGCCGCTGACCCGGCGGACGAACCACTCACCGTCGCTGTGGGACTCACGGCGCTCGACCCCACCGATGGCGCGGTTCAGATCGAGCTCGGTGCCCTCGGGACGTCGGCGATGTGGTCGGGGCATGACTCCAGGGTAGGCGGCCAGGGTGGTCCGGACACGATCCGGCGCCCTGGTGATCGCAGCGGTCGGACAATCCCGCCACGCCAGGCGAGGTCTTCGGGCGTGACCAGGGCGAAGGGGTGGCCGACCGGGTCGGCGCGCACCCGGTAACCGACCGGTTTGTCCAAACCTTCCAGCAGGGTT
>DAITND010000055.1:0-14940 GCA_036834825.1 Dermatophilaceae bacterium | reverse complement strand
TAGAGCGTGTCAGCGCTGAAGAGTTCGGTCAGCCACCTGCTGGTGGGCGGCGGGCGAGGCCGCCGACTCGGCCCTGATCTGCGAGGGAACCGGCTCAGCGGCGGCTCCGACCGGTGCATATAGTGTGTTGGATCCATTCTCGTCGATGGGAGGACGCAAGATGGGACTGCCAGGTTTGCGCCGCCTGGACCACATCGGGATCACCACGCCTCATCTCGAGGAGGCGACGCAGTTGCTCGTCGACGCTTTCGGCTCTGAGTACCTCCACTCGCTGGGCCCCATCCATGACGACGGCTGACTGGATGAGCCGGCATCTCGTTGTTCGCCCCCGTGCGCCGGTTCCGGAGAACCGCTTCTTCCGCTGCGGCGGGCCTGCGATCCTTGCGGTGTCCCGGTACACCGCCCCTGACCAGCGAGCGTTCGTCCCGAAGAACTACAGACGTTCGTGGTCCCACATCACGCTGTACGTCGACGACTCCGGGCGCCTCCGTGGACTACCTCAGGAGCCAGGGGGTCACGGTGCTCAGCGACCCCACCGCGAACAACGGACCGCACCGGGGCCAAAGGTGGGTGTACTTGCTGGCTCCCTGGGGACTGCAGTTCGAGCTCGTGTACCACCCGAGCGGCAAGGGGTTCGACCGGCAGCAGACCACTGCAGGACTGCCATGACCTCCACATCGCCGGCGACCAACCCCGAAGCCCTACCTGGTGCGGTGAGCCAGCAGATCGCCGACCACCCGCCCGACGCAATCCTCGGTGGCGGCAGCGGGCCGCGGCAGCGCGTCCGGCCGGAGGAGGTCGCCGAACGGTTCGGTGCCAGCAGACTGCCATTAGGCGAAGCCCCGCGGATACTGGCGGTCGAAGGACTCATCGAGCAAGAGTCGAACAAGGTCGCACGAGTGCCCGGGCTCGACAGCCGCGAGGTCGACATCTACCAGATTCTCGAGCGCCTCGAACGGTTGGCACTCAGCCTGAGCATCACGCATCTCACCGAGGATTACCTGTGCCGTCTAGAGCACATCCAGGGCCAGATCGAGACCTGCTCCGACGTCAGTGGCTGTCTGGAGCTAGACCGGGAGCTCCATCTGCTCACCTACGCCGGGTGCCACGGCGATCAGCCGACGTCAATGGTCACGCGGCTGTGGAACTGCACGCAGCACTACCGTCGAGCGTTCATGCCCAGCTGCGGGGCGGCTCGGATGTGGGTAACCAATGGCAAGCATCGCCTGCTGCTCGAGGCAATCCGGCGTCGCGACTCGACGGGCGCCGAGTGCTACCTCAACGGGCACATCCGACGGACACAGGTCGAGATGACCAGGCATCCCCAGGTCGTCGACGAGGCACCATCGTGAAGCAGACGTTCCGCCTTGCGGTCAACGGGTCGCAGGTCGACGTCGAGGCTGAGCCCGACACTGCGCTGCTGTTGGTCCTGCGTAACGACCTGGACCTGAAGGGGGCACGGTTCGGTTGCGGCGTGGGGCTGTGCGGCGCCTGCTTCGTGCAGGTCGACGGCGTCGTCGTCCCCTCATGCGACACACCGATCTGGTCTGTGGAGCACAAGTCCGTGGTGACGGTCGAGGGCCTCGCGGGCGATGACAGGCTGCACCCCGTGCAGCAGGCGCTGCTCGACGAACAAGCTGCACAGTGCGGGTACTGCATCGCCGGCGTCCTGGTTAGTGCGGCGGCACTGCTCGACGCCAACCCACGACCAGACGAACAGGCCGCGATCGAGGCGCTGGACCGCAATCTTTGCCGATGCGGTGTGCAGCGCCGGATCGTCCGTGCGGTCGTCAGGGCAGGAAAGGAACCCCCGTGACCCTCGAACGCACTCAAGCCGGCGCCGCGACTCTTCCGAAGAACCTTGCTGCCAACCCCCTCCTGTCGAGCTGGGTCAGCGTGCACGCGGACGGGATCGTGGACGTGCGCGTGGGCAAGGTCGAGCTGGGGCAGGGCATCCTGACGGCGCTGGCGCAACTGGCCGCGGACGAGCTCGACATGGACTTGACGCAGGTCCGGATGCTGCCCGCCAACACGGCGAACGGGCCCGACGAGGGCCTGACGTCGGGCAGTATGTCCATCGCCGAATCCGGTGCGGCCGTCTGTCTGGTGGCCGCCAACGTCCGGGCGTTGTTCGTGTGCGAAGCGGCACGGCGCTGGCAGGTGGCTGCCACGCAGGTCACGGTCCAGGCCGGCCTGATCGCAAGCCCGCAGGCACCAGAAACCACGTCGTACGCCGCGCTCGCCGATGCAGTGGACCTCGAGGTCGCCGCCGATGCCGGCGTGCCGGTCAAGACGCCGGAGCAGCGGCGCGTCGCCGGGACCAGCGCGGCCCGGCTGGATCTGCCGGACAAGGTCGCGGGACGCGCGCGATTCATCCATGACCTGCGCCTGCCGGGTCAGCTGTTCGGCCGCGTGGTGAGACCGCCGTCTCCCGGCGCGCAGCTCGTCGCCGTCGACGCATCGGCTGTCGCCGGACTCGAGGTTCAGGTCGTCCGGGACGGATCGTTCCTGGGCGTGGTCGGCGCGGACGAGGCGGTTGCGGTCCGCGCGGTCGAGGCACTGCGTAGCTCGACGACCTGGGATGAGCGCGACACCTTGCCCGATGAGGACGACCTCGACACCTTCCTGCGCGCCGGACCGCACGAAACGATCCCGGTCGTCCAGGACGACCCCGGCGCGCGACCAGATGTTATGGGGCTGCGAGCGACATACAGCCGTCCGTTCATCGCCCACGCATCGATGGCACCGAGCTGCGGCGTCGCCTGGTGGCAGACCGACGGCGACCTCGCCGTATGGAGCCACAGCCAAGGCATCCACCACTTACGGGACGCCATCGCACAAGCCGTCAACCTCGACGGGCGGTCGGTGACCGTGGAGCACGCCGAGGGAGCCGGCTGCTACGGGCACAACGGCGCAGACGACGCAGCGTTCGATGCGGTGCTGCTGGCTCGAGCGGTCCGAGGGCGACCAGTGCAGGTTCAGTGGAACCGGCGCGACGAGCTGTCCTGGTCCCCGTTCGGGTCCGCCATGACCGCCGACGTGGAAGCCACTGTCGACGAGAGCGGCCGGCTCACGTCCTGGACATACGACGTCTGGAGCCAGGGCCACACCGCACGACCGGGATACGCCGGCACCCCGGGGCTGCTCGCTGCGACCCACCTCGAGCAGCCCTGGACGTACCCAGCCCCGACCGACCCGCCGACGGCAAGGGGTAGTGGAACGACCCGCAACGCGGTGCCCATCTACGACGTGCCCCACCGCCGGGTCACCGGTCACCGGCTGGTCGAGACAACGATCCGGTCTTCGGCGCTGCGCGCCCTCGGCGCTTACCTGAACGTCTTCGCGATCGAGTCCTTCATGGACGAGCTCGCGCAGCTGGTCGGGCAGGACCCCCTCGCGTACCGGCTCGCCCACTTGGACGACGAACGCGGCCGACGGGTCCTGCAGAAGGCAGCCGGGGTAGCGGGCTGGGGCCAGAACAGGCCCGAGGGCCTTGGCGTAGGCATGGGCTTCGCCCGTTACAAGGACCGGGGCGCCTACTGCGCGGTCGTAGCCGAGGTTGAGGCCGTGCACGACATTCGGGTCCGACGGCTCACTATCGCCGTCGACGTGGGCCAGGTGGTCAACCCCGATGGCGTGCGCAACCAGATTGAAGGCGGTGCCACCCAGGCGACCAGCTGGACCCTGAAAGAGCGGGTCCGCTTCGACCGTCGTCGGGTGACCAGCGACGACTGGGAGAGCTACCCGATCCTGCTCTTCAGTGAGGCGCCGCAGATCGACGTCGAGATCGTGTCCAGTCCTGGTCTGCCGTCGGTCGGTGCCGGTGAGGCGGCCCAGGGACCGACCGCAGCGGCCATTGCCAACGCGGTCGCGGACGCCACCGGCGTCCGCGTCCGAGACCTACCGCTGACCGCCCCTGCGGTCGTCGCGGCGATCGAATCGGAACACCGCTGAGAGGGAACACATGTCCACACGCCGGATCAGCTACGTACCGCTCGAGCAGATGGACGAGAAGATGCAGGAGGAGATGCAGCGCTGCGCCCGCGAGGGGACGCCGCGCCCCGAGAGCTCAGCAGTCCGGGCACACGCCCCGAACGCCTTCTGGGCCTTCGCGGACTCCTGGAAGGCGATCTTCCACAGTGGGGTGAGCGACCACTCGATCAAGGAGCTCTGTCGGGTCTACATCTCGCGCACGGTCAAGTGCGAGTTCTGCGGCAACCAGCGGTCCATCAAGGCCACGACCGCCGGCCTGTTGGAGCAGCAGTACGACGAACTACTGAACTTCGAGTCGTCCACGACGTACAACGACCGGCAGAAGGCAGCCCTGGCATACGCGGAGGCCATCGCCTGGCGACTCGAGACCGACGACGCGTTCTGGGAGCGGCTGCACGCTCACTTCAGCGAGGCTGAGCTGGTGGAGCTCGGCTGCTTCGTGGCGCTCACCTTCGGCCAGCAGAGCTGGATCCGGCTGCTCGGCATCGACCACCACCAGTACATGGCGGGCAACGACGCCTCGATGGCGCCGGGCTTCAGAACGCCAGAGGAGCTCGCAGCCAGCAAGGCCGACCCGGACTACTGGGCGACCACCCGCTAGAAGAACGGCGAGGGGGCGGTGGTCACCAGATCACCGTCCTCGCGCGCGTGTGTCGGCTCACCCCTGCTTGGCGATGTACTTCGACTCCAGATAGTCGAGCATGCCGTCATGACCACCCTCGCGGCCGATCCCGCTCTGCTTGGAGCCACCGAACGGCGCCGCCGGATCGCTGACCTGCCCTCGGTTCAGACCCACCATAGGCGAGCTGTCGGCACGCCTGCTGCTCGCCGAGATCGAGAGTGGGCCCCAGAACCAGGGTGCCGTCCAGAGTCTGCTGGGCGTGCAGCGGGACAACGGCACCGCCCCCGGCAGGCCGGGCCGACCCGGCCGGCTGAGTGCGCTTTGGCAGTGACCATGGTGGCCAAGGCATTGGTGGTGTTGGCTGCTGTCTCAGATGCTCGATCTAGCAGTGCGGGATCGCAGGCTGCCGGCCAATCCGGCTAAGGGTGTACGGCTCCCCCGCAAGCTCACCAAGCCTCGACGATTCCTGACCGCCGATCAGGTCGAGACTCTGGCGGTCGAGTGCAAACCCTACGGCCTGGTGGTGCGGTTCCTGGCCTACACGGGGCTGCGGTGGGGCGAGATGGCAGCCCTGCGGGTCCGCGACGTGGATCCATTGCGCCGACGCATGCATATCGTTCGCTCGGTGACCGTGGACAACGGACGGCTGGTCTTCGACTCAACCAAAACTGGCGAGGCCCGCGTAGTCCCGCTTCCCCGGTTCCTAGCAGAGCAGATCACCGCGTCTGTGGCCGGGAAGGGCCCCCGACGATCTGGTGTTTCAAGGAACACGCGGCGGCGTGCTGCGCAACGGGGACTTCAACAGACGCACGTTCGGTCCCGCGGCCATCGCAATCGGTGAGCCTAACCTGACGCCGCATGGCCTACGGCATACAGCTGCGTCGCTGGCCATCGCGGCCGGGGGCAATGTGAAGGTCGTACAACAGATGCTCGGGCACGCAACGGCGAGCATGACCCTCGACCTGTACGGCCACTTGTTCCCCGATCAGCTCGATGATGTCGCGGACCGCCTGGATGTCATCGGTCGAGCTGCTGCGGACTTTTTGCGGACTAACGCCTTTGTAACGCCTCTGCTACCGGAGGCTGCAGGCCTCTGATGCTCTGATCACCTGCGGTGATGTACGTGGGCCCGGCCGGGCTCGAACCGACGACAGCCGCGGTGTAAACGCGGTGCTCTACCAACTGAGCTACAGGCCCGAAACGGCGAAGACCGCCGTCCTCACGCTACTCAGGCCACCGACCCGGCCAGCTCCTTGAGCGCGGCGCGATATCCGGCGAAGTCACGTTTTTGTGACGGCCCATTGACCAACGTCCAGCGCACGATTCCGTCACGGTCGATCAGGAACGTGCCCCGCGTGGAGAACCCGCCGGACTGCTCGAACACCCCGTAGGCCTGCGCGGTGGCGCCGTGCGGCCAGTAGTCGCTGAGCATCGGGAAGAAATAGCCCTCCGCATCGGACCAAGCCCGCTGGGTGAACATGTGGTCGCACGACACGGCGAGCACCTGGACGTCGTCACTCTCGAAGTCCCCCAGGTTGTCGCGGATCTCGCACAGCTCACCGGTGCAGATGCCCGAGAAGGCGAACGGGTAGAACACCACCACGACGTTCTTGATGCCCTTGTAGTCGGACAGGGAGACGCTCCTGCCCTGTTGGTCCTTGAGGGTGAAGTCCGGGGCGACCTGACCAACCAGGGGTCCGGTGGGCGCGACTGAGGTACTGCTGGTGCTCGTCATGGGATCCAGTCTGCCAGTCGTCAGCGTCGGTCGGTCTTGGGGGCGACCAGACGACTGCCGTTCCACTCTCCGCCAGCTTTGCTGCTTCCCGAGGAGTGAAGCCCTGCGGTCAGGGTTGCCTCCTGGACGTCACTGGGATCGACGTGTCCCACGCGGCCAGCCTTGGGCGTGAGCAGAACGATGAATCCAGCCTCTGCAAGGTTGGTCAGTCCATCCACGAGAGCGTCCACCAGGTCGCCATCGTCATCACGCCACCACAGAACCACTGCGTCTGCAACGTCGCCATAGTCCTCTTCCTCGAGCTCGGAGCCACAGAGCTCCTCGATCGCCAAACGGAAGTCGTCGTCGACGTCCTCGTCATATCCGAACTCCTGGACCACCTGTCCAGCGGCAAAGCCCAGCTTTGCCACCAAACCCTTCGTTGCCGCGGCGTGCGCGGTCGCAATCACGAGTGTTCCTCTCTGGTGTTCACCCGGGCTCACGCCCGCGATCGTTGGATGCTCTTCCGCATAGTCCACCCGGTATGGCGGGATCTGGCAAGCAGCGCCGCCATACGTCCCGTCAATTGACCTCCCGAAGGGGTCTCAGGCGCAGAGGCGACCCCTACCTCCTCGACCGCCGGAACTCTACGTCCCGCCAGATGCCGGACAACGGACCCCTGCCGAGTATGACGTTTGGCCCCTTCCTGGTAGAGGATGGATTCCGTACCTGAGCACACGTGCCGACACCATCAGCCGTCGGCGCCACGAGTGACTCATTCGTTGCAAGAGAGGACACACCGTGGTGGCACATGAGGAAGCCGGACCCATCCTGAACGGCATCCCCAGTCAGATCCCGGACGTCGACCCCGAAGAGACCCAGGAGTGGCTGGACTCGTTGGACGGAGTCATCGACGGGGGCGGCCGCCGCCGGGCCCGCTACGTGATGCGCAAGCTGCTCGAACGAGCCCGCGAGCGCCAGGTCGGGGTCCCCTCGCTGACCGCGACGGACTACATCAACACCATCCCCCCGGAGTCCGAACCCTGGTTCCCCGGCGATGAGGAGGTCGAGCGCCGCTATCGCGCCTACCTGCGCTGGAACGCCGCGATCATGGTCCACCGCGCGCAGCGACCCGGCATCGGCGTGGGTGGCCACATCTCCTCGTACGCCTCGGCCGCCACGCTCTACGAAGTCGGCTTCAACCACTTCTTCCGCGGGCGTGACCACGAGGGCGGCGGCGACCAGATCTACTTCCAGGGGCACGCCTCCCCCGGCATCTACGCCCGGGCCTTCCTCGAGGGCCGGCTGACCGAGGCGCAGATGGACAGCTTCCGCCAGGAGCACTCACGACTCCAGGACGGGCAGCCGTCGGCCCTGCCGAGCTATCCGCACCCGCGCAACATGCCCGACTTCTGGGAGTTCCCCACCGTGTCGATGGGCCTCGGTCCTATGAACGCGATCTACCAGGCGCAGTTCAACAAGTACCTGACCAACCGAGGGATCAAGGACACCTCGAGGCAACATGTGTGGGCGTTCCTGGGCGATGGCGAGATGGATGAGCCGGAGTCGCGCGGGCTGCTGCAGGTCGCCGCCAACGACGAGCTCGACAACCTCACCTTCGTGGTCAACTGCAACCTGCAACGACTCGACGGTCCGGTCCGCGGCAACGGCAAGATCGTCCAGGAGCTCGAAGCCACCTTCCGCGGGGCCGGCTGGAACGTCATCAAGGTCATCTGGGGCCGCGGGTGGGACCCGCTGCTGGCCCAGGACCGCGACGGCGCCCTGGTGAACCTGATGAACAAGACCCCAGATGGCGACTACCAGACGTTTCGCGCCAACGACGGCGCCTATGTGCGCAAGCACTTCTTCGGCGAAGACCCGCGCACCAGAGCGATGGTGGCGGACTGGTCGGACGAGGACGTCTGGTGGAAGCTCAAGAGGGGCGGCCTTGACTACCACAAGG
Source organism: Dermatophilaceae bacterium (assembly GCA_036834825.1). Classification (GTDB taxonomy): domain Bacteria; phylum Actinomycetota; class Actinomycetes; order Actinomycetales; family Dermatophilaceae; genus UBA4719. The sequence goes on along the minus strand of DAITND010000055.1, from coordinate 6,648 downwards.
TCTACGCGGCGTACAAGGCAGCAATGGACCACAACGGCCAGCCGACGGTGATCCTGGCCAAGACGATCAAGGGCTACAGCCTGGGCTCGCACTTCTCGGGCCGCAACGCCACCCACCAGATGAAGAAGCTGACTCTGGAGGACCTCAAGGGGTTTCGGGACACGCTGCACATCCCCATCTCGGACGAGGAGCTCGAGAAGGACCCGTACCTGCCGCCGTACTACAACCCCGGCATGAAGGATCCGGCGATCCAGTACATGATGGAGCGCCGCGCAAAGCTGGGCGGACCGTTGCCCCGGCGCCGGACCGAGGCAGCCCGGCTCAAGCTGCCGGACCAAAACGCCTACGACCTGGTCAAGAAAGGCTCGGGCAAGCAGGAGATCGCGACGACCATGGCGTTCGTGCGCCTCTTGCGGGAGCTCATGCGCGACAAGGAGTTCGGCCGCCACGTGGTGCCGATCATCCCGGACGAGGCACGCACCTTCGGAATGGACTCCTTCTTCCCGACAATCAAGATCTACAACGTCCACGGGCAGAACTACACGTCGGTCGATGCGGACCTGATGCTCGCCTACCAGGAGTCCAAAGAGGGACAGATCCTGCATACGGGCATCAACGAGTCCGGCTCGGTGGCCGCGTTCACCGCCGCGGGGACCTCCTACGCCACCCACGGCGTGCCCATGGTCCCCATCTACCTCTTCTACTCGATGTTCGGCTTCCAGCGTTCCGGTGACTCGATCTGGGCGGCCGCCGACCAGATGTCGCGAGGCTTCATGGTCGGCGCGACGGCGGGACGCACGACGTTGACGGGTGAGGGACTGCAGCACGCGGACGGCCACAGTCCGTTGCTGGCGTCAACGAACACGGCCGTGGTGTCATACGACCCCGCGTACGCCTACGAGATCGCGCACATCATGCAGGACGGGCTGCGCCGCATGTATGGCGATCAGCCCGAGAACGTCATCTACTACCTCACCCTCTACAACGAGCCCAATGTCCAGCCGCCTGAGCCGGAGGGTGTGGATGCGGCAGGCCTGCTCAAGGGGATGTACCTGCTCTCTGCGGGCTCGAACGAGGGACTCGGCGAGGATGCCAGACGGGTCCAGCTGTTGGCCTCCGGTGTCGGCGTGCCGTGGATCCTTGAGGCGCAGCAACTACTGAAGTCCGACTGGGGCGTCGTGGCTGACGTCTGGTCGGTCACCTCATGGGGCGAGCTGCGCAGGGACGCCATGGCATGCGACGAGCTGGCCTTCCTTCACCCCGAGCAGGAGCAGAGGGTGCCGTTCGTGACCCAGAAGCTCCAAGACGCTCCCGGGCCGGTCATCGCGGTGTCGGACTACATGCGAGCCGTCCAGGACCAGATCGCGCCATGGGTGCCCCAGGACTTCATCTCCCTGGGTGCCGATGGCTTCGGCTTCTCCGACACACGTGCGGCAGCCCGACGTTACTTCCACATCGACGGACCGTCGGTGGTCGTGAGGGCGCTGCAGATGCTTGCCAAGCGCGGCGACCTCGACGCGTCAGTGGCACGGGAGGCGGCAACCAGGTACCGCCTCCTGGACGTCACCGCGGGCACCTCGGGCAATGCGGGGGGCGAGTCCTAGGCTGCGGCCTGCGCAGCGAGGAACTCAGCCCTGGCGATCACGCTGATGTGCGCCTGGTCGGAGAACAGGCCATCGATCCCGGTCCGCAGGAACCGCACCTGCTCGTCAACGGCCCGGCCGTGCGCCGTCGGATCCGCTCCGAGGCGGTATTGCGCGGGCAGGAACGTGTTCTCTGCGCGGAACGTGTAGGGATGGACCAACAAGCCGGCAACATGTGCGTCGGCCACCAAGGCGGTCGGTTCGGCCAGGGCACCGCTGATGTCGCACGCGATGATCTGGCTCTTGTCGGGGCCGATCCCGTTGACTATGCCGGACATGGAACGTAGGCCGGCCGCGGTGGTCAGCTCGGCGTAGGTCGTTGGGTCGCCGGTGCATGCCAGGTCGTATGGTGCGCCACTGGCCGACGTGAGGAAGATCAGCGGGGCGTTGACACCGAAGTGCTGTCTGAGGTCCACCAGGTTTGTCAGCTCAAACGACTGGATGAACACTGGCGCGTTCGTCTTGTCGAGCCCGGCACCACGGACCTGTCGCACCAGCGGGGTCTCCAGATCCAGGCCGATCGAGCGGAAGTACGTGGGGTGCTTGGTCTCCGGGTAGATGCCGACCACCCGGTGAAGCTCCTCGCTGAGCCTCTGGCGAAGCGCCAGCACCTCGGCGAACGTCGGGATCTGGAACCGCCCGTCGAAGATCGTGTTCCCCGGACGCAGAACTGGCAGCCGCTCCCTGGCCCGGAGCGTCTTCAGCTCTGCGAGGGTGAAGTCCTCGGTGAACCAGCCGGTGACGGCGGCCCCGTCGATGACCTTCGTGACCCTTCGGACGGCGAACTCCGGGCGGCTGGCGACATCGGTGGTCCCGTCGATCTCGTTCTCGTGACGGGCTACCAGGACGTGGTCCTTGGTCGAGACGAGGTCGGGCTCGATATAGTCGGCGCCCATCCGGGCGGCCAGCTCATAGGAGCCAAGCGTGTGTTCGGGGCGGTAGCCGGCTGCGCCGCGGTGGCCGATGACCAGTGGCGCCGTCACGGCTGTGGTTCTCGTATCGGGCGTCAGCGTGGCTACCGGAGATCGGTTCATGACCTCGATCCCATCCGGCGCAGATCACCGTCAGGTGCCCCCTGGGCAAAGCGCTGGTGACGTTACGGCCAACGAGAGGCGCCGAGGCAGTGAGCAGGCCCAAGCCTGGCCCGGAGATCCAGATCGTTGGCTGGGCTGACGGCCCTTGCGCCGTCGTTGTGAGCCACATACAAATAGAATGTTTGTATGGCGGTCCAGCACCCGCGCGGCAGCGCGGCCACCCAGCGGAACATCGAGCGCGGTGCAGCCCCGCTCTCGACGGCCGCCAACAAGCACATGGAGACCCACTACGACTGGTATCGCGACCTTTCCGCGGAGGACCGCTCGTGGGTGGGACTCGTTGCCCAGGCTGGCATCGCCGCCTTCATCGCGTGGTATCGGGACCCCAGCGGAACCCCTCAGCTCTCGGTGGACGTGTTCGGGACGGCGCCGCGCGAGCTCACCCGCTCCATCAGCCTCGTGCAGACCCTCGATCTGGTGCGCTCCGTCGTGGACGTCGTCGAGGATGATGTTGCCGAGCTCGCTGCTCCGGGCGACGAGCAGAACCTTCGCGAAGCCGTGCTGCGCTACTCACGCGAAGTCGCCTTCGCTGCCGCTCAGGTCTACGCCGGCGCCGCCGAGGCGCGCGGCGCCTGGGACGCACGACTGGAGTCCCTGGTCGTCGATGCCGTCTTGCGTGGAGAGGCCGACGACTCGATGCAGTCACGGGCATCGGCGCTGGGTTGGGGATCGGTCAGCCATGTAGCCGTGATTGCCGGTATGAGCCCGTCGGGCAACGCCGCCGAAGTTGTTGACCTCATTCGTCGTGGCGCCTCTCGCCTGAAGGTCGAGTCTCTCGCCGCAGTCCAGGGGCACCGTCTGGTTGTCATCCTCGGGGGCCTGGAGGACCCTTCCCCCACGGTCCGGGCCCTGGCCCAGTTCTTCGGCGACGGCCCCATCGTCATCGGCCCCACCGTGCCTCATCTCTTCGCGGCCGGACGCTCCGCCCGGGCCGCCCTCTCGGGTCTGAGCGCCGCCCGCGCCTGGCCCGATGCGCCTCGTCCCGTCCTGGCAGACGAGCTGCTGGTCGAGCGTGTCCTGGCCGGTGACGCCACAGCTCGCCGGGTGATGATCGACCGGATCTATCGTCCGCTGTCCACGGCCGGCAAGGCCCTCTACGAAACGGCCACGACCTATCTGGACGGCGGCGGCGGGCTCGAGTCCACGGCCCGGGTCCTGTTCGTCCATCCCAACACCGTGCGCTATCGGCTCGGACGGATCTCAGCAGTCACGGGCTACGACCTGAGCCAGCCCCGTGAGGCCCACATCGTACGACTGGCGATCGCGATCGGACGCCTGGCCGAGTCCCCCCAACGTGAGTGGCGACGCTCGCTGCAAGGTGGCGAACCGGTCATACATGACACAATCAGCGGACCGCCGTTTGTAGGAACCCTCTAAATCGGACCTCGATTGTTGGTGATGTTCGCTCACGACGCGAACGCGGTACAACCGGAAGGCTAGAACACGTGCTCGTCATCGTCTGCCCTGGACAGGGCTCCCAGACCCCCGGCTTTCTCGCCCCCTGGCTTGAGCTGCCGGGCTTCCGCGACCGGATGCTGTGGCTGTCGACGGTTGCCGGCATCGACCTGATCAAACACGGCACCGAATCCGACGCTGAGACAATCAAGGACACGGCGATCGCCCAGCCGCTGATCGTGGGCGCCGGTCTCATCTCACTGCTGGCGTTGTTCGAGCATCCTGCCGACGGTTTTCGCCTGGTTGCCGGTGGCGCCGGTCATTCGGTGGGCGAGATCACCGCGGCCTCGGCCGCCGGAGTCATCACCGCCGAACAGGCCATGGTGTTCGTTCGCGAGCGCGGAAGGCTGATGGCCGAGGCGGCCAAGGTCACCCCGACCGGCATGAGCGCCGTCCTCGGCGGCGACCCCGACGACGTGGCGCAGGTGCTGGCCAAGCACGGGCTCACCGCGGCGAACAACAACGGCGGTGGCCAGGTGGTAGCGGCCGGCACGCTGGAACAGCTCGCGGCGTTGAGCGCCGACCCGCCCGCCAAGACGCGAGTGATCCCGTTGCCGGTTGCCGGCGCCTTCCACACCAAGCACATGGCCCCTGCCGTCAAAGAGCTGGCTGCCATGGCTCGGGCGATCTCCACCCACGACAGCCGGTTGCGCCTGGTGTCCAACCGCGACGGAACCGTCGTGCACAGCGGCCGGGAGTTCCTGGACCGCCTGGTCACCCAGGTCAGCAACCCCGTTCGCTGGGACCTGTGCATGCAGACGTTCCGGGACATCGGAGTCACCGCCCTGATCGAGATCCCACCGGCCGGAGCGCTGGCCAACCTTGCCAAACGAGGGCTTCCGGGCGTCGAGGTTCTCGCCCTGAAGTCTCCGGACCAACTCTCGGAAGCCCACCGCATGGTCCGTGAGCACGCCCAGCCCAGCCAGATCGCGGACACCCCGACCTGGCGGCTGATCATCGCTCCGGCCAAAGGGATCGTCAGTTTCACTCATTCCGAGCCAGGGAGCCAGGTTCCAGCGGGCTCAGTGGTGGCCGCCGTGAACACTCTGCGCGACACGTTCGAGGTGACCGCACCGCACGGGGGGCAGGTCATCGAATGGCTCGTCGAGGACGGCGACCCCGTCTCCCCCGGTCAACCGCTGCTGCGGCTGCACCCCACCGCCGCCTGATGCCGTCAGTAACCACGGCCCCCCAACGCTGAGCCACACGCCTGAAACACACGCCCGAACCACACGGAGACCAGGACCATGACGACGATTCCCAAGGCACGCCCGACCCTGAGCACCACGTCCGGAGCGGCCCATGCCCGGATCTGGGGGATCGGCGGCTACCGCCCCGAACGCGTGGTCACCAACGATGAGATCTGCGAGACGGTCGACTCCTCCGACGAGTGGATCCGCGAGCGCTCCGGCATCATCACCCGTCGTCAGGCAGCTCCGGCCGAGACCGTGGTCGACATGGCATCCGCCGCCGCGCTCGAGGCGCTGAAGTCGGCGGGGCTCGTTGCCTCGCAGATCGATGCGGTCATCCTCGCCACGGTCACCCACCCCTACCAGACGCCGGCCGCAGCCCCGATGGTCGCCGACCGGATCGGTGCCACTCCGGCCGCAGCTTTCGACATCTCAGCGGCCTGCGCCGGCTACTGCCACGGGATCACGCTGGCCAACGACATGGTCCGCGGCGGCAGCGCCCAGTTCGTCCTGGTCATCGGCGTGGAGAAGCTGTCCGACTTCACTGACCGGACCGACCGTGGTTCGGCGTTCATCTTCGGCGATGGCGCCGGCGCCGCGATCGTCGGTCCCTCCGACTTCCCGGGGATCGGCCCCACGGTGTGGGGCTCTGACGGCGCCAAGTGGGAGACGATCTCTCAGCGCAACTCATGGATCGAGGTCCGCGACCACAACGTCGCGTGGCCGGCGATCACCATGCAGGGTCAGTCGGTGTTCCGCTGGGCGGTCTACTCCATGGCACCGATAGCCCAGGCGGCACTGGATCAGGCGGGCATCAAGGCCGACGACCTCGACGTCTTCATTCCCCACCAGGCCAACATGCGCATCATCGACGCCCTGGTCAAGCAGCTCAAGCTGCCGGAGCACATCGCCATCGCCCGCGACATCGCCGACACCGGCAACACCTCGGCGGCCTCGATCCCGCTGGCTGCCCAGCGCATGCTCGACTCGGGTGAGGCGCCACATGGCGGTCTGGCCCTGCAGATCGCGTTTGGCGCCGGGCTCGTCTATGCAGCGCAGGTCGTCGTCCTGCCCTGAAAGCTCCCGCCGACCCGACGGGTAACTCGGGTCAGACAGCATGACCGGCACGTCCCACCACGCACGACGACAACAAGGAGTTAGCCACATGGCGCAAAGCGAGAAAGAGATCCTCGACGGTCTCGCCGAGATCGTCAACGAAGAGACCGGTCTGGACACCGCCTCCGTCGAGCTCGACAAGTCCTTCAC
>DAITND010000054.1:0-15454 GCA_036834825.1 Dermatophilaceae bacterium | reverse complement strand
GCATTGTGACGACGGCCATGCCGTGGTCTCGCTTTCGTTCGTTCCAGTTATCCACAAGGCCGGCAGGATTGCCATTCTCGTGCCTGGCGTCTACGAGCGCACCCCACCCGAACGACTCGGGACTGCGGCGGCGCACTCCCGTTATACAACGGTGAGTAGACGCGCGAATTCCACCGGTCTGCCCGGGGGCGAACCTGTGGTGTGCTCATGGTACGGCTAGCCTGCCGGACATGGGAAATCCACTTGTCGCCCGGATGCGAGGCTTCGGAACCACAATCTTCGCCGAGATGAGCGAGCTGGCGCTGAGAACAGGTGCGATTAACCTCGGGCAGGGCTTCCCGGACAGCGACGGACCGCGCGAGATGCTCGACGGGGCCATCGACGCGATCAGCTCAGGCCGTAACCAATACCCTCCGGGAGCCGGTGTCCCCGAGCTGCGGCTGGCGGTCGCGGAGCATCAGAGGCGGTTCTACGGTCTGTCGGTTGACCCTGACCAAGAGGTCCTGGTCACGGCGGGGGCCACCGAGGCGATCGCCGCCGTGATTCTGGGCCTGTGCGAGCCCGGCGACGAGGTCGTGACCTTTGAGCCGTACTACGACTGTTACGCCGCCACGATCGCCTTGGCCGGCGGTGTCCGACGTACCTCGGTCCTGGGTTTCCCAGACTTCGCCGTTGACGAGGTCTCGCTGAGGGCAGCGTTCTCCCCACGGACCCGGCTGGTCCTGTTGAACACTCCTCACAACCCCACGGGGAAGGTGTTCAGCCGGGCCGAGCTGGACCTGATCTGTTCGTTGGCCCGTGAGCATGACGCATGGGTGGTCTCCGACGAGGTGTACGAGCACCTCGTGTTCGACGGCTCGGCGCACATTCCGGTGGCGACCCTGCCGGACATGGCAGAGCGGACCATCACCATCTCGTCGGCCGGCAAGACGTTCTCGGCCACCGGTTGGAAGGTGGGATGGCTGCACGGCCCGGCTGAGGCCGTCGCGGCGGCTCGCACGGTCAAGCAGTTCCTGACCTACGTCGCGAGCGGACCGTTCCAGCCGGCAGTGGCGCTGGCACTTGGCCTGGACGACGAGAGGTACCACGGTATTGTGTCCTCGTTGCAGGCCAAACGGGACCTGCTGTGTGACGGACTCTCGGCGGCAGGGCTGACGGTGGCGCGGCCGGCTGCTACCTACTTCGTGATCGCCGATGCCGCGCCCCTGGGAGTCAGCGATGCCCTCGACTTCTGTAGGCATATGCCGGCGCTGTGCGGTGTGGTCGGCGTGCCGGTGTCTGTCTTCTGTGATGACAAGGTCGCGGCGCGGACGCTGGTGCGCTTCGCGTTCTGCAAGCGCGACGAGGTGCTGAACGAAGCAGTCGTCCGTCTTGCTCGCCTCGCCGCACGCTGAGCAACGCCGTCCCCAGGAACATGCCGGTTGGTCACCGCGTCACAGCGAAACTTCGCCGGCTGTGCGCGGCGCAGGCGCAACACTGCCCATCAGGCACGAGGGTGTGCTTGCTGATAGGAGCGCTTCAGTCGCTCCACCGACACGTGGGTGTAGATCTGCGTCGTGGCCAGGCTTGCGTGACCGAGCATCTCCTGGACCGCCCGGAGATCAGCACCACCTTCAAGCAGATGAGTAGCGGCGCTGTGCCGCAGACCGTGCGGCCCCACATCCGGGGCGTCCGGGACGTTCTGCAGGATCTGGTGAACGGCGCTCCGGACCTGACGGGGGTCGACCCGGCCGCCCCGCCGGCCCAGGAACAGTGCCGGGCCACTGCCAGCCGTGGCCACCTGGGCTCGGCCGAGCTGCAGCCATCCCTGCAACGCCGTAGCCGCGGGCACCCCGAACGGGACCGTCCGCTCCTTGGCTCCCTTACCCATGACGCGGACCAGGTTGGACCCCAGGGAGACGTCGTCGATATCCAGGCCCACCAGCTCACCGACCCGAATCCCACTGGCATACAGAAGCTCCAACATCGCACGGTCCCGCAGGTGCATCGCGTCCTGGTCATCAGCGGCCACCGCGGCCACATCCAGCGCAGCGCTGATCTCGTCCTGTTTGAGTACTCCTGGCAGGGATTTCACGCGTCGGGGCGCCGCCAGGCGCAGGGAGGGATCAGAGTCGATCACCCCGGTTCGAGTCGCCCAGCGCAAGAATGCCCGGGCCGAAGCCGCCCTGCGCGCCAGAGTCGATCGGGCCGCCCCGTTCTCCGACTGTGCAGCCAGCCAGGACCGTAGCTCCGAAAGCCTCACCTCGGACAGGTCTGTGATCCCGCGACCACGCTCATAGGACATCAAGTTGCGCAGGTCGCCCACGTAAGCCCTTTGGGTGTGTTTGGACAGACCCCGCTCGACACCAAGATATCGGGCAAAGGCATTGACGGGGTCGATAGGGCCAGGGTGCACGACTTCACGCTGACAAAACCGGACGCGATCAGCAAGGACATCAACCCCGGGGCTTCTCGTGTCCTGCGGGTCGTGTCTTCACCCAGTGCCCATCTCGGGCTCAGTCGCGGGCTGTCATGGTCGCGGGGCGCCGCACAGTCCTCAGGCTCTGCGACCCGCCTCCAGGCCGCGGGCAAGCCGATCCGGTGCGAGAAGGTGCTACCCAGATGAGTGCTCATGGCGCCACCGCCCCTCGGGCGCGCGGGTGAGGGCCAGACCCACGTCTGGTCGCCTCCACCATCGCCCTAGCCCACAGCCTCGGCCTACGCATGGTCGCCGAAGGCGTCGAAACCAGCGCCGCCTACACCGAACTCACCCGCCTGGGCTGCGACCAAGCACAGGGCTACTACATGTCCCAACCCGTCCCCGCCACCGAACTAGACCACTGGCTCAGCACCCGGGCAGCCCTCGATCAATCCACCGACATCCCCAACCCGCGCCCCGCCGCAGCCCTCAACTGATAGCCGCGGCCCTCAGCTGATACGTAGGTAGGTCTTGTCAAGGGGACAGGGCGAAGCCGCGGCACGACCATGTTTGTCAGAGGCCGGTAGCGCACGTGGACGCATCAGGGGGCGACCCTGGTGGAGATGTCAGACCCGGTTCGGCGCAGACCTCGCTCGACGGCGCCGATCAGGTAGGGCCGAAGCTCGCGCGCCGCAATGATCGCGTGGACGGAGCCGACAGCCAGAGCCCGCTCGATGTTGTGGACCTGTTCGAACTCGTCCGCCACCTCACCCAGTTTCTCGGAGCGCACCTCGGCGCCCAGGCCGGCCAGCTCGACCCGCAGGCGGGGGCGTTCGACCTCATGGGCCTTCGCCAATACTGCTTCCAACGCCTTGATCCGCAGGTCCGCAGACGTGCGGGCCGCCACGTCGCGGGAGAACACAACGGCAGCGGCCGGCGCCCCTCCGATCACCGACGCGAACGAGCCATCCACGGCAATGACTTCCATGTTGCTGTTCAGAACGCTGGAGAACACCACGAACGAGCCCCCGTGGAAGCGTGAGATCACACAGAAGACGATCGGGCCGTCGAAGTTGACGATGGCCCGGCCGATCTCGGCGCCGTACTCAAGCTGCATTCCGCGCAACGACTCAGGTGATCCGTCAAATCCCGACAGATTCGCCAGCACCACCAGGGGGCGGTTGCCGCTGGCCGTGTTGATGGCCCGAGCGGTCTTCTTGGACGATCTCGGGAACAGCGTTCCCGCGGTCCACTGGTCCGGACCGTCGGCCGGGAACCAGCCTCGTCGTGGGATCGGCCGCGACTCGATGCCGAGCAAAGCGATCGGATATCCACCGAGGTGAGCGTCCAGGACGACTGTCGTGTCTGCATCGGCCATGCCTGCCCAGCGCTCCAGGACGGCATGGTCCTGGTCGGCGACGGCACGCATGACGGTGCGGATGTCGAACGGCTTCTTGCGTTCCTTGTTGAGCTCGTCGGAGAAGATGTCTCCCACGGTCGTGAAGTCGCTGCACGGATGGACGTGCGGGTAGAGGCGCACATCGCGGTCGTGTGGGTCGTTGCTCTTCGCCCGGCGCCCGGCGTGCTCCCCCGGCGCGATATAGGTGTGCTCGTAGTGTGCGAACAGTGTCCTGCACGCCGCCCTCAGGTTGGGCGCCCAGTACTGCGCCTGTCCGTTCGGTCCCATGACCCGGTCATATCCACCGATGCCGAAGTTGTCTTCGGCCGAGACTCCGCCCGAGTAGTCCAGCGAGTGCTTGCCGGTCAGGACCATTGCGCTGTCCGGTGTCATGACCGGGATTCCCTTGGTATGCAAGAGCATGGTCGCCTCGGCGTTCCAGTACGGCTGGGCTCCCACGTTGATCCCGGCCACGATGACGTTCACCTCGCCGCCAGCTTGGGTGAAGGTGATCAACCGGCGCAGCGCCCGCGCGACCCAGTCCATGTTCTCGGTGCCACTGTCCATGGAGATCATGGCGCCGGAGGACAGGGCGAACCACTCCAGCGGTACCGCCATCTCCTCGGCGAGGTCCAGAGCCGCCATGATCCGCGCGCATTCAGGCTCGGCAACCGAACCCAGCGACTTGGTCGGATCACCGAAGAGAGCGACGCGCACCATACCTTCGGGATAGCGGGCTGATGGCGTCGACACCACACCCGCGACGATCCCTGCCAGGTTGTGCCCCCGAGGCCGCTCGACAGGCACCAGGCGACCCGCCTCATCAAGGTCGTGCTCGGTGAAGGTGCCGCCGCCCCCGGTGAGCATCGGCACGATCTCGTAGGGATAGACGGTGCCACGGGCACGCGAGCGCCGTACCTTCTGGGTGTACTCGTCCAGTGGTGCCAGCGGCTCCGTCGGCGGCTTGGTCACCGTCACGCCAACGCCGGCCCCGGGCCGGTAGGAAAAGATCACGGCGACCTCTTGAGGCTCCGCGTCAGCCTGGGCCCGGTGGCGGACCCGCATCATGATCTCCTCCAGTCCCGCCCCCACCGTCATGGGTGCCGCCGCGCGGGCGAAACCGCTCAGCTCATTGAGGGGGATATCGATCGGTGGCCACACGTACAGGACGATCCGGTTGGCGTCGAGCCGCCGGGCGGACCCGCGCTCGGCCTGGTTGGCGCGGATGCTCTCCAGACAGGCCGCGAGCTTGCGCTCGACGGTGGGGAATCCGACAACATGGCCTGACGCGTCCCTCAGTGGCGTGACGTCGTGGATCTCCGCATATGCCACGAGGCGCTCATCGGCGGGGTTGTCCAGAGCTGCGCAGTGGAAGAGGTACGTGTCCTCGGTCGAGGAAAGGGGAGTGCCTCTGAACTGCTTCAACCGCCACAGGTCAAAGCGCTGGCCGATCATCGGATGCATGCCGCGGATGACGCGTTCCTCCTGCATGCGCCCCTGTGACGGGCGGAAGGTGAACTGAGTATGGGCGCCGCTGCGCTCACATACCGTCACCGTCACCCGCCGGCCGATCACCAGGACCGGCACACCGCCGAGAAGGTCACCCAGCGTCGAGGCCACCAAGTCCGGGTCGGCTGACGTGTCGCCCGAGGAAAGGTAGAGGTCGACAACGAGGTTCGTTGGGTCGGCGACCGCGGCGGCCAGAGCGGCAACACTACCGAGGCAGGCGGGCAGGTCGCAGAGGGCACCCATGCTGGCGATGAGGTGAAGGCGTTTGCCGCCCAACTCGTACTGTCCCGTGACGAACTGACGACCATCGCGCCGGAAGGCGCTGACGTCCTGCAGCGTACGGACCTTGTAGTAGCGCCTGGTGAGCACCTCCAGCATCGGATCCAACCCGGAGCTGTTGACCCCGAGGCGCTGGGCCAGCAGCCGGATCAGGGGCTCGGGGCACGCCGTCATGGTCTCGATCCGTTGCGCGTAGTCGGCTGCGCCCGGATGCTCGTCGAGGTACTGCAGCTGTTCGCGGACCCCCGCATAGACCTGCTCCCGGGCAGCGAGGATGAAGGGGTTGTCGAAGAACCGGAACCGAATGCTGCGGGCGAGGTCACCAATCGTGGGGTAGCGCAGCTGGGTGGCAATGATCAGCCGGTCCAGAACCTCTTTCATCTCCTCGCGGGCAGCACTGGTCGAGGCCTCTTCCTCGACCAGCCACCGCTCGAGCAGGGCTGCGACCACCGGGATCTGGTCCTCGGCACCCTGCTGGGCCAGGAACGCCCGGTAGACGGCCTCCTCCAGCTCAGGACTGCGCGTCAGATCTACCATGCCGTAGTGTCCAAGCACTCGCGACAGCCTCGTACGAAACGTATCTGGTAGGCGCTCCTGCTCGACATCGAGGGAGTGCAGGTAGGTATGGAAGTGCTCCCGCGGACTATGGACGCGCTCGTCGGAGTCTTCCTCGGCGCTGGTGGGCCGGTTGCGCGACAGCTCGCACAGGTCGGCGAACGTGGTGAACAGCGCCAGCTCCTCGCGTCGCAGCTCGACGTCCGCGGTGAGCTCATTGCGCAGCTCGCCGTACCCGGTGACCAGAGTGTGAGCCCGCTTCGCTCCCACGTCATACCCAGTGATCATGGCTCGCAGCGCGTCAAGGTGCTCACGGGCCCGCGTCCGGGGGTCCGACTGCGACTGCGGCGCTGCGAAGCTGACAGCCGGTGCATCTGAGACTGCGACCTCGCCCACAGGTCGATCGAGCCTGAGCAGCGGAGCCCCGGCATCCACCTGGGAGTTGACCCGGGCAAGGACTTCTCGCACCCGCCCCGAGCGCGGTGCCCGCACTACGGTCTGCAGCTTCATGCTCTCCAGTACGGCGATCGTCGCCCCGGCCTCGACGTCCTCGCCTGCCGTGACGTGGACCGCCACCACCACTGCCGGGGCCGGTGCCCGAACCAGTCCGGACTCGTCCCCGGCGATCCGGTGGCTGACCCCGTCAACTTCAACGAGGTAGCCGGCGGGTCCGGCAACCGACACGATGTGGAAAGGTGCAGCACCGAGCCCGAGCCGGCTCTCGAAGGAGCCCAGGCGGTCGACGTCCACGTTCATCAGTCCCCCGTCCACCTCCAGCCGGTATCGGCGGGGACCGACCTGGGCCACGACCACCCGATGGGTCTGCCCCTGGTAGCCGAGCTCGATCTTGCGGCCCACCGCGTGGCGGGCGCGCGGACGGCCACCACGGGCGGAGCCGAGGAAGGCGCGCCGCTCCAGCGCCTCTTCGGCGTCGTACTCATCGATAGCAACGCTGAGCAAGGCGACCGCCGCATGGCGAGACGGCGCCGGGGCCATGGAATCGTGGACGTGGTCCACCCAGCCCGTGTACGCCTCACCCGAAACGACTTCCGGACGAGCCAGCAGGTCCAGCAAGAACGACTTGTTGGTCGTGCCGCCCCGCAAGACGACGGTGGTCTCGCGTACGGCACAACGCAGCCGGGACAACGCCGCAGGACGGTCCTGGCCCCAGGCGATGATCTTGGCGACCATCGAGTCGTAGCCGGGGGGAATCACGTCACCCGAGGCAATCCCTGTGTCAACACGGATGCCTGGACCGGACGGCAGATTGAGCAGCACCACGGTGCCCGGCGCGGGCGCAAAGCCCTGATCTGCGTCCTCGACGTTGAGACGGGCCTCGATAGCGTGCCCGACCTGTGGCGGTGCCTCCCCGACCAGACGGTGCCCGTCAGCCGTGAGCAGTTGCAGCTTGACCAGGTCGACCCCCGTGGTGGCCTCGGTGACCGGATGGTCGCTTTGCAGCCGGGCGTTCACCCCGACGAACGCAAAGGTCCGCTCAGCCGGCTGGTAGACGAACTCGACTGTCCCCGCTCCCCGATACCCGGCGGCCGCCACGAGCGCCACTGCCGCGACCCGGAGGCCAGCCTCCTGCTCGGCGCTCAGTGCCGGTGATCCAGACTCCTCGACCAGCTTCCAGTTGTTGCTCCGTTGAATGGAGCAGTCGCGGACCCCGAGCGCCCAGACCGTGCCATACGCGTCGGCGATGATCTGCACCTCTACGTTGCGGCCGTCGCTGACCAGAGCCTCCATGAAGACGACCCGATCGCCAAACATGTTCTCGGCGTCGCTGCGTGCCCGTTCGAAGCCGACCGCCAGCTCGTTCGCCGACCGGACGACCGTCGTGCCCCGGCCGCCTCGCCCGCTCCTGGCCTTGATCAGGAGCGGGTATCCGATGGTGTCGCCATGTCGGGCCGCCTCCTGCCGACCGGACACCGGTCCACCGCTCCACGCTGCTACCGGAACACCGCTCTTCTCGGCCAGGAGCCTCGCCTGGATCCGGTCGCAGAGCTGCCGGATGGCAGCAGCAGGCGGACCGATGAATACCATCCCCAGCCGTTCGCAGAGGTCCGCGAAGGCCGGGTCCTCGGCCACAAAGCCCCAACCCACCCAGACCGCATCGGCGCGACTGACCCGCAGCGCCCGCTCGAGCTCCTCGTGGTCAAGGTAGGGACCGGTGGGCGAACCGACCTCCCGCAGGCAAACCGACTCGTCGGCCAAACGGACGAAGAGCGCTCGCTGCTCAGCCTCGGTATGCAGGGCGATGACCTTGATGCCGTAGCCATGCTCCTCGTTCAACTCCCGCACAGCGCGGATGAGCCTTACGGCAGGCTCACCCCGGTTGACCACGGCGATACGCGTGAACATGTCGTAACCTTCCATTGCCGAGCTGGTGATGTCGTGCGCGACCTGGGCGACAGGTCATGCACTCTCAAGCTCTGCTCGGAGTCTAACGATCAGGTTTCGCGCTCTTTCCGGTCGCCGTTTCGGGGGTTCAGCAGTCTAGAAACCACCGTCTTTGGGCAGCTCGAGCTCGTTCTTTGCCAGTTCTTCGACGTTGACGTCCTTGAAGGTGACGACCCGCACGTTCTTGACGAACCGTGCCGGCCGGTAGACATCCCAGACCCAGGCGTCGGACATGGTCACGTCGAAGTAGACCTCACCACCCTCACCTCGGACCTTCACGTCAACGGAGTTGGCCAGGTAGAAGCGACGCTCCGTCTCCACGACGTGGGAGAACAGCCCCACGACGTCGCGATACTCACGATAGAGCTGAAGCTCCATCTCGGTCTCGTACTTCTCCAGTTCCTCAGAGCTCATTGGCTGCCTCGCTCATTGACTGTCTCGCCCATTGCTCGCCTCCGTGCTCGGTCCGCACCGCACCATCATCATGCATCACTGCGTTCTCAAGAACACCCGTCCCAGCCACCCCAATGCGTCCCGCCTCGGCCGGCTCGCTCACTCCGGGCAACCGCCACGATCGACGGTGATGCACGCTGGGGCCGTGGCACTGCAGTGCCACGAGATGCTCCGGTGCGAAATAGCCCTTGTTCAGCTCCCAGGCGTAGCCCGGCACCTCGGCCGCAAGCGCGACCATCATCGCGTCGCGCTCGACCTTGGCCAACACACTCGCGGCCGCGACCGACGAGCAGAACATGTCAGCCTTGATCATGGTCCTGACCGGCACGCAGGGGGCAACGGGGACACAGTCGCGGTCTTCCTCAAGAAAGCCCGGCAGCCCCACTGACCCCGGGTCGGTCAGCCAGTCATGGTTGCCGTCGAGAAGGATCAGATCTGGTGCGACAGAAAGCGCGGCGAGCGCGCGGGTGCCGGCAAAACGCAGGGCGACCATGATTCCGTAGCGATCGATCTCCCCCGGTGAGGCGTGTCCGACCGCGTAAGCCGTGGCCCACCCCTGGATCTTGGGCACCAGTCGCTCGCGCACCAGGTGCGAGAGCAGCTTGGAGTCTTTCACGCCGACCGGTGCCGAGCGGCAGACCTCGTCGATCACCACGACGCCGACCGACACCGGACCGGCCAGGGCCCCCCGACCAACCTCGTCCATGCCGGCCACCAGCCGATGCCCCGCACGCTGCAGCTCCCGCTCGACCCTCAGCGAGGGTTTGCGCGACGTGCTGCCGGCAGTCATTTCGCCGTTGCCGTCGGGACCTTGGCGAACGTCTCAGAGGGGTTGGACAGCCAGGCCCAGTGCCCAACGGGCCAGACGAGGGCGACGGCGCGCCCCACGACCAGGCTCTCCGGGACCGAGCCCCTGGCGCCGCCCGAGTTCTCGTCGTGGGGGCGCGAGTCACCTGACTGGGAGCGGTGGTCGCCCATCACCCAGACCTTCCCCGCCGGGACGATGATATTGAACGACTCCTGGCTCGGCGAATCGCCTGGGAAGAGGTACGGCTCGGTCAACGCCGCGCCATTCACGGTGAGCTGCTTGTTCTTGTTACAGCAGACGACGTGGTCCCCAGGCAGACCAATGACCCGCTTGATGAGGTGGTTACTCGTGTCGTTGGGCAGCAAGCCTACGAAGACCATCGTGGAGTTGAGGGCGCTCATGAGCGGGGAGCGCTGGACCGGGACGGTAGCCGGCAACCAGTGATCGGGATCCTCGAACACGATCACGTCGCCGCGTTGCAGGGAGATCGGCGAAGGGACCAGCTCGTTGACGATCACCCGATCCCCCTTGACCAGGGTGTTCTCCATCGAAATCGAAGGAATGTAGAAAGCCTGCACCAGCCAGGTCTTGACGATCAGCGACAACAGCAGCGCCAAACAGATGACGATCACGGACTCGCGCAGCATCGGGGGCACCAGGGACCGCCGATGCCGGACGTCTCGACGAGACTCCAAGACCGGGTCCTCGGCCTTGGGCTCGACGATTTGGTCGCTTTCGCGTTCGGTCCGCACGGCACCATCATGCATCATGGTTGGCATCCAGAAGGATCAGATCTGGCCTGGCGGACAGCGCCTCGAGCTCAAGGCATTGGCTTCTGTCATTTCGCCGTTGTGGTCGGGATCCCGGTGAACGTCTCAGAGGGGTTGGACAGCCAGGCCCAGTGCTCTATGGGCCAGACCAAGGCGAAGGCACGACCCACGATCAGGCTCTCCGGAACCGAGCCCTTGGCGCCGCCCGAGTTGTCGTCGTGGGGGCGCGAGTCGGCCGAGTCGGAGCGGTGGTCGCCCATCACCCAGACCTTCCCCGCCGGGACGGTGATGTCGAAGGTCTCCTGGCTCGGTGTATCGCCCGGAAAGAGATACGGCTCGGTCAACGCCGCGCCATTCACCATGAGCTGCTTGTCCTGGTTGCAGCAGACGACGTGGTCCCCAGGCAGGCCGATGACCCGCTTGATGAGGTGATTACCCTCGTCGCTGGGCATCAAACCCACGAAGGTCAGGGCGTTCGTGAGCCGGGAGTGCTGGACCGGGGGCGCCGCCGGCAACCAGTGATCGGGATCCTCGAACACTATGATGTCGCCGCGCTGCAGGGAGATCGGCGAAGGGACCAGCTCGTTGACGATCACCCGATCCCCCTTGACCAGGGTGTTCTCCATCGAAATCGAAGGAATGAAGAATGCCTGCATCAGCCAGGTCTTGACGAGCAGCGACACCAACAACGCCAAACCGATGACGATCACGAACTCACGCAGCACCGGCCTTATCAGGGCTCGGTGCTGGGCATCTGGACGAGCCTGGAAGGCTTCGCGGTGCTGGGCATCTCGACGAGCCTGGGCCCCCCGGCGCTTAACGTCTCGCCGGCGCTGGCCCGGAGGTGTTTCGGGCACGCTCACGAGTATCTCGTCCCGATAGTGCTGGCAGGGATGCCCCTCAGCCAGGTGGGTGTGCACCGGATGGCGATTCCGCTGGGCGGCCAATGAATCATCACAGCCTGCCGATCACGGTCTCGAGTCGCACCATGGCAGCACCCAGCCTGTGACCCCCTCGCTACGGCTCCCGGCTCGACCCTCGGCGCGAGTGTGCGCGACGTGGTGCCGGCAGTCATTTCGCCGTTGCCGTCGGGACCTTGGCAAACGTCTCGGAGGGGTTGGACAGCCAGGCCCAGTGCTCAGCTGGCCAGACGACGGTGATGGCGCGCCCCACGACCAGGCTCTCCGGAACCGAGCCCCTGGCGCCGCCCGAGTTCTCGTCGTGGGGGCGCGAGTCGGCCGAGTCGGAGCGGTGGTCGCCCATCACCCAGACCTTCCCCGCCGGGACGGTGATGTTGAACGAGTCCTGGCTCGGCGTGTCGCCCGGGAAGAGGTACGGCTCGGTCAACGCCGCGCCATTCACCATGAGCTGCTTGTTCTTGTTGCAGCAGACGACGTGGTCACCCGGCAGACCAATGACCCGCTTGATGAGGTGATTACCCTCGTCACTGGGCAGCAACCCGACGAAGATCAGGGTGGAGTTGAGGGCGCTCATGAGCGGGGAGCGCTGGACCGGGACGGTAGCCGGCAACCAGTGATCGGGATCCTCGAACACGATCACGTCGCCGCGCTGCAGGGAGATCGGCGAAGGGACGAGCTTGTTGACGATCACCCGGTCCCCCTTGAGTAGGGTGTTCTCCATCGACTCCGAAGGGATGTAGAAAGCCTGCATCAGCCAGGTCTTGACGATCAGCGACAACAGCAGCGCCAAACCGATGACGATCACGGACTCTCGCAGGACAGGCGTCGCCTTGACTCGCCCGTGCCGCACGTCCGGCCGCGCTTCCTGTTCTGCCCCGGACTCGACCTGTCGCCCGTTCTCGGGCTGTCCCTGGTGCTGGGCCTCTTGGCCAGCCTCCAGCTCTTGACGTCGATGGACGTCTCGGCACGGCTCGCCCTGACCTGTCTCCGGGACGCTCACCTGTGCCCCTGTCCGGGGGTGTTGGCAGGTATGCCACCCAACAAAGCGGGTGCGCGCAGGATGCTGACCCGCCCGAGCGGCCAGTAGATCATCCCAGCCCTTCCGATCACGTCGCCGAGTCGCACCATTCCTCCTCCAGGATTCCCAAGATGGGCACGTGAGTCTGCCGAGTCGCTGCGGTGGTCGCCCATCACCCAGATTCGCTCGGCCGGCACCGTCACATCGAAGGTCAGGTTGCTGGGTTTGTCCCCTGGATAAAGGTAGGGCTCCTGGACCGCGATGGCATTGACGGTCAGCAGACCTCTGGCATCACAGCACACCACGTGATCCCCGGGAAGTCCGACGACACGCTTGACGTAGTCGCTCTCGTTGAGATGGACGGACAACCCCGAGGCCATCCAACCCATGATCGCGCCCACCACCGAACTCCGGCCCGAGCCAGGTCCCGCAGCCCGATCGGCGAAAATACGGGTGCCGTCGAAGACGACAAGGTCCCCTCGTTCCAGCGATGACGCGCCTCCGATCTTGTTGACCAGAATACGGTCCTCGGGCGTCAGCGTAGGCTCCATCGACACCGAGGGGATGTAGAAGGACTCCACGAGCAGTCCCCGAACCAGCATCATAAGCACGAGCACGGTACCCACCACTACCAGCCACCGACGACGGGAATGCGGTTGGTCGACCTCTCGGACCGATGCTGCGGGGGTGTTGGGAGTCGAACGGACGCGTCGCCTCAGCGGGCGGTCACGTTGCGCTTCTCCTTGATCTTGGCAGCCTTACCGCGCAGGTCGCGCAGGTAGTACAGCTTGGCGCGCCGCACGTCGCCACGGGTCACGACCTCGATCTTCTCGATGACCGGGCTGTGCAGCGGGAAGGTGCGCTCGACGCCAACACCGAAGCTGACCTTGCGAACCGTGTAGGTCTCGCCGATGCCGCCACCGTGACGACGGATGACCACACCCTGAAAGACCTGGACGCGCGAACGCGTGCCTTCAATGACCTTGACGTGAACCTTGACATTGTCACCGGCGCGGAATGCCGGGATGTCGTCGCGCAGGCTGGCCTTGTCGACGTCGTCGAGCTTGTGCATGTTCGCTTCGCTTTCTCGTCAGCGCCACAGGTCGCTCACGGTTCTGATGCACGCCGCGGCGCAGCGCCAGGCGGGCGATTCGTATGGGGTGCTCCTGCGATCCGTCACTCACTGCTCCCCCGGTGGCAGGGGCACGAAACCGGTGCAAGACGCGAAGCCTCAGTCTGCCACAGCAGGGGGGTCAGCCTGAAATTGGGCGGTTTGAGTCGAAGTGCCCGTGCTCCCCGGCACCTCAGCAAGCACCTCGCGGTCCCGGGCATCAAGGTCAGCCCGGTCCAGGCGCGCGATCATATCGGGTCTGCGCAGCGCCGTGCGCCGCAGCCGCTCATCCCGCCTCCATCGTGCAATCTGTCCGTGATGTCCCGAGAGCAGTACCTCGGGTATGCCGCGTCCGCGCCATAGCGGCGGTTTGGTGAAGACCGGATATTCCAGCAGGCCATCCTCGTGGGACTCCTCAACCAGTGACTCGGCGTTGCCGATGACACCCGGAACCAGGCGCGCAATGGCCTCAACTATCACAAGCACCGCGACCTCACCACCACCCAGGACGTAGTCACCAATCGAGACCACGGTGACGGGCATCAGCGTCTGGGCGTGCTCTATGACTCGCTCATCGATGCCCTCGTAGCGACCGCAGGCGAATGCCAGCCAGGGCTCGGCCGCCAGCTCGTGGGCCATGGCCTGGGTGAACCGAACACCGCCGGGTCCCGGGACCAGCAGATGCGGAACCTCGCCCTGCTCCGCCGAGGCCACGATGTGTCCAAGCGCCTCCCCCCACGGTTCCGGACGCATGACCATGCCTGCCCCACCGCCATACGGAGTGCCATCGACCGTGCGATGACGATCGTGGGTGAAGTCGCGCAGGTCGTGGATCTCCACGTCGATCAGGCCGTCCTGGCGTGCCTTTCCTATCAGGGAGAGGTCCAGCGGGCAGAGGTACTGCGGGAAGATGGTGACGACGTCCAGTCTCACGTGCAGGCCCTCACAACTCGTCCAGGTCCAGCAGGCCGGGCGGCGGGTCGAGCACGACGCGACCACCCTCGATGTCGACCTCGGGCACGATCGCCGTCACGAACGGCACCAGGACCTCCCGCCCGTCGCTCAACCGAAGAACCAGCAGGTCCTGGGCGGGCCGGGACTGCAGGGCAGTCACCTCACCGACATCGACCCCGTCGATCGTCACGACTCTGAGCCCGACCAGATCCCTTTCATACCAGGCTTCGTCGTCTCCATCGTGGGCCAGGACATCGGCCAGGAGCTTGATGCCGCGCAGCGCTTCGGCCCCGCTGCGGTCGTCCGTATGCTCGAAGCCGAGCAGCAGGATGCCATTGTTGTCACGGGCGCTGCGCAAGACCAGCGGACCGGCTGCCGCAGGATCGGTCGTGAAGGTTGCGCCGGGCACGAAGCGCTCGTCCGGAGCACCGGTGAGAACCTGCACGGTCACTTCACCGCGCAGTCCGTGCGCTTTGCCAACACGAGCGACGACAACCTGCATGGGCCAGTCCTTCAGAAGGCGAAGCGGAGAGAATCAGTAAAGACCAAGGGGTATGCCGGAAGATGACCTTCCGGCATACCCCTTGTCGGGCATGCCTGGTGGCGCTGTCGCACGCCGCCTTCGATGAGTGCTACCGGAGACGATCTGTGTCGACGATGTCGACCCGAACGGGTTCGCCACCCGCGAGGGCGCTCATCACCGTGCGAAGGGCCCTGGCCGTGCGGCCGGAGCGACCGATGACCCGTCCGAGATCATCGGGATGAACCCGGACCTCCAGGACCTCGCCCCGACGAAGATCCTTGCGCCGCACAGCCACATCCTCATCGTGGTCGACGATGCCCTTGACCAGGTGCTCCAACGCCTCGTCGAGCACGA
>DAITND010000053.1:0-15543 GCA_036834825.1 Dermatophilaceae bacterium | reverse complement strand
GACTCACCAAAGATGCCCGCGTAGCAGGGATCGTTGCCTCATGTAGAAACGCCCGCCTACGGCGTGGCGGCGGTGTTTCCTGTTGGGATCGCCCAGCCTCGGACATGGGACTGACGATGAGCCAGCGCAAGGCGGTTACGAAGGCCACGGCGACGCGGTGCTGGTCGTCGTCGCGAGCGGCTAAGGCGAGGGTTCTGGATGAGTTGTGTGAGCTGACGGGGTGGCACCGTGACCACGCCCGCAAGGCGTTGCGGGAGGCGCTCGGACCGCGCAACCAACGCGTCAGCGGTATGACCACAGGTCATCACAGGCTCGCGAGTTCACGCTGGCGGGCCTGTGACGTGTCCGGGGGAGGTGTGTGCTCTGACCAATTCCGTGACCACCGACGCCTCGGGTGCCTCTCAGCGTCTCAGCGTCTCAGCGTCTCAGTTTGATGAGATGGACCGGGACATTTGAGTGTGCTTGGGACCGGCCGGCTACCGCGAGATGGCGCTCGCCGGGGCGGTTTCCGGGCATTCGCAGGTGCGCGTCACAAGCCAGTGGAGGTCGTTCTGCAGTTCTGGTCGTACAACTGAACAGGTGCCCGAGTCCGCCGGGTCAGCCGCGGGGGTTAGCGGCAGACTCGTGCGACGTGCGGATCCGCGCGTTGCCTCCTGCTGCATTTCTGTCTTCCTGCATGGTCGGTTTCGCTGTCGTTCAGGTGCGCGCAAAGGAC
This sequence comes from Dermatophilaceae bacterium, assembly GCA_036834825.1. GTDB lineage: Bacteria > Actinomycetota > Actinomycetes > Actinomycetales > Dermatophilaceae > UBA4719. The sequence continues at coordinate 14,828 of DAITND010000053.1, read as the reverse complement.
ACGAGGGTGTACACGGGTTCGCCGCGCTGGCCGACCCCCACGAACGAAGTCTCGCCTGCCGTGATGAGCCCGTGTCCGGGGCCAGCCTCGTGACGACGTCACGGGCATCGCTTGGGTTGTCCCTGACCTCGCCGTGCGCCGAGGCCTTGTCCACAGTGGTGACTAGGTGCCCACCGGGCCGCAGGACCCGTGCGGCCTCGGCGATCATGGGCTCGGGGTTCGGCACCAGGTGCAGAACCCAGACCATTGTGACGGTGTCGAGGCAGGCATCGGCCACCGCGAGCCGGGCCGCGTCCATACAGACCGCGGTTCCGGGCAGGCGGACCTACCCGTGGCGGAGCATCTCGATGATCCGGTCGCTGACCGCCACCCGGTGACCACGCGCCGCCAGGCGGCTGCTGAGGATGCCGGTTCCGCCGGTTCGGCCCGTTCCTGCCCACCTCTGGTGGCGTCGCAGCGGGCGGCCTCGACCGAGTAGTCCAACGACATCGCCGCTACCTCATTCCTGCTGGGGGTCGATCGGGGCGAGGCTGCTGACCGCCGTGACGGTGCCGTGCACGTCATGGACCTCGACGTTGGCGTTCACGCCATCCGCTCCGGCGAGCACGGTGAAAGTCTGTGGGCCGATCATCGGTGAGATGAGCCGGTAGGCGAACAGTTTGCCGACCAGGCCGTCGCCGTGGCGGCGAATGAGCTCGCCCATCATCAGGGCCTGCAGCGGGCCGTGCACGACGAGGTCGCTGTAGCCCTCCTTGCGGACCCAGTTGTGGTCGTAGTGGATGCGGTGAGCGTTGTAGGTCAGGGCAGAGAAGCGAAACAGCAGCGCCTCGTCGGCAGTGAGCGTCAAGGCGGGCTCGCGGGGCGCCGGTTCCGGCGCGTCCTGGAGCGTGCCCGCCTGAATGGCGAGGCTGGACCCCGGGGTGCGGTAGACGATGTCGTTCTCGTCGACGATTAGGACCCGGCCGTCCTGGGCGTACTCGTTGCGGACCGTGACGAACGAGAGCGGCCCCGTGCTGCCCTGCTTCTCTTTAGTGCCGGCGACCCAGGTGGTTCGGGTGGCGGGCCGGCCGAAGACCAGCGGCGCGCGGGTGCTGACCCGGCCCCCAGCGAACATCCGCTTGCGGCCCGGACCGGGTGGGGCGGGGATGCCGAAGGTGGGGTGCCCGTCAGGGCCGAGGTCGGCGTGGGGACGCTTTTCCAACAAGTGGATCCAGTGCCATAGCGTGGGCAGCTCATCGGTGGGGATGTCGGTGCCGAGCAGGTTCGCCAGGGCCTCCGAGGGCTCTGGGGTGATGAGCTCTGTCCTGACCACCCTCTGGTCGTTCTCACTCACGCTGTCTCCTTTGCTCGGGCGAGGATGCTTCGTGCCTTGAGGATGACGGGTGCGTCGACCATGTGACCGTCGACGCGCGACGCGCCGCCGGCGGTGGACAGCCCAATGATGCGGCGTGCCCAGGCGATCTTCTCCTGGCTGGGGGTGAAGGCCGCGTTGACGGCCTCGACCTGATTGGGGTGGATGCAGAGCTTGCCCGCGACGCCGAGACCGCGAGCCCGTGCGGCGTCCGCAGCGGACACCGTCGGATCGTCCAGGGCGGTGATGACCCCGTCCACCGGACCCGGCAGCCCCGCGGCCTTGGAGGCGACCACCAGCAACGAGCGGGCCATCAACATCGCCTCGTTCTCGATCGAGGAGTCGATGTCAGCGGCGAAGTCGAGGTGACCGAACGCCAGACGGCTCACTCCGGGTGTGGAGGCGAGCTCGACAGCGCGCACGACGCCAAGTGCAGTCTCGATCAGCGCCACGATCTCAACGTCGCGGCCCAGTCGCTGATGCGGGGTGGCCAGCGCGGCCGGGTCGTCGGCCATCGGAACGACCACCGCGGCCAACCCAGGCAGACCAGCCAGGGCGCTCACATCCTGGTGGTAGTGAACGCTGTTGGTGCCATTTACGCGGACCGCGGACCGGCCGTCCGCGCAGAGCCACTGCGTCACGCAGCCGCGCGCGGTCGTCTTGCTATCCTCGGGTACGGCGTCCTCGAGGTCGACGATGACCAGGTCTGCGGCGGTCGCGGCGGCCTTGGCGAAACGCTCCGGCCGGTTGCCCGGCACGAACAGCAGCGTTCGCGCCGCCGCGGCCGGGCCGGGGGCAAGCGGTGCGTTCCGTGCTGTCATGTCAGGGCGCCACCGAGCCGCGCTTGACGAGCTGGCGGGCGATGACGTTGCGCTGGATCTCGTTGGTGCCCTCGCCGACGATCATCAACGGCGCGTCGCGGAAGTAGCGCTCGACGTCGAACTCGGTGGAGTAGCCGTAGCCGCCGTGGATGCGCACCGCGTCCAACGCGATCTGCATGGCGGCCTCGGAGGCGAACAGCTTCGCCATACCGGCTTCCATGTCGGCGCGCTTTCCGGCGTCGAACTTCCGCGCGGCGAACAGGGTCAGCTGACGGGCGGCGGTGAGCTTGGTGACCATCTCGGCCAGGTAGTTGCCGATCGACTGGTGCTTCCAGATCGGAACCCCGAAACTCTCCCGCTCCTGGGAATACCGCAGGGAATCTTCGAGTGCTGCGCGCCCGACTCCGAGGGCGCGACCTGCCACCTGCAGCCGGCCGACCTCGAGGCCGCGCATCATCTGGGCGAAGCCGGTGCCCTCGGACTCGCCGAGCAGACACGACACGGGCACGCGCATCTGCTCGAAGGCGATCTCGCAACTCTCCACGCCCTTGTAGCCCAGTTTGGGCAGGTCGCGCGAGAGGGTGAACCCAGGGCCCTTCTCCACCAACAGGATCGAGACACCCTTGTGCCTGGGACGGGCCGTCGGGTCGGTCTTGCAGAGCAAGGCGATCAGGCCAGACCTGCGGGCGTTGGAGATCCAGGTCTTGGAGCCGTTGATGACGTACTCGCCGCCGTCCCTCAGGGCGGTGGTGCGGATCGCCTGCAGGTCGGAGCCACCGCCGGGCTCCGTCAGCGCCATGGTGGCTCGTAGCTCGCCGGTGGCCATCCGGGGCAGGTACGTGTCCTTCTGCTCCTGCGTGCCGTAGTCCTGGATGAGCTTGGCGACCACGGTGTGACCGCCCATCGCCCCAGCCAGGCTCATCCAGCCGCGGGAGAGCTCCTCGGTGACAAGCACGTAGCAAGGTGTACTCACCTTGGCCTGGCCCCACGGCTCCGGGATGGCCAGCCCGAAGATGCCGAGCTCCTTCATTGTCTCGATGAGCTTCTCGGGGTAGGTGTTGGTGTGATCCAGTTCCTGGACGACGGGTTTCACATCCCGGTCCACGAATTCCCGCACGAGCTTGACGATCTCGCGTTCCTCGTCGGACAGGCCTTCCATGGTGAATCTCCTCGCTGCGCGTGCCGTCGTGCGCGTTGTCGTCGGTTCGGTATCGCGGATGGTCGGGTGGGCGGGTGCGCTCACCCAGGGGCACGGGTCAGGTAAGTGCGCAACAGGCCTGCCGCGGATGCCCAGGTGATGTCGCCGACCTGTACCGGTATGCCGGTCAGGCAGTCCTCGATCTTCAGGCGCAGGTCCTCGCCGGTGGGCGGGTTCTGCGGGGAACCGGGCGGGTACGCTAAGGCGCCCCGGCGGACCCCGCCGGCGGTGTGCACCTCTACCTCTACCTCGCCGTGGAGCAATTGGTCTCCACCTTCGGTCAGGTCGACCTCGACGAGCTCGACCAGCCGGGTGGCCTCCGGCCGGCCCACCTGCTCGTCGCTGAAGGTGTCGAAGCGAATGTGCTCCTCGAGCAGCGCGGCGACGACGGCGTACTCCAGGCTGAACTTGGCCTCCAGACCAGTCCGCGGCCGGGAGTGGATCAGCGGTTTGACGCTGACCCTCGGCGTGCGCACCACGATCCGCTGGATCGACGACACGTCAATGCCCTGCGCGCGAAGGGCAGCCGCGGCGCCGATGGGTCGCTGCAGGGCGTAGCAGCAGGGGTAGAGCTTGATGGCCAGGCCGTCGGGGATGCTGGCCGTGCCCGACAGGTCCACCTGCTCGGCGGACCCGCCGAGCAGCCCGATCCAGTCGTCCACGGCATACAGGTCCGCGCTCGCGCCGGCCGCTGCCAGCCGGGCAGCCCGCACGCCCGCATGCGCGGCGAAGCCGACCTGCAACGACTTGGCGTCGGTGCCGAAACTGCGCTGTACTCCTCCGGCCGCCGGGACCGCGAGCGCCATGGCTCGCCCGACCCCGTCGGCATCGAGACCCAGGGCAACCGCGGCCCCCGCCGCAGCGCCGATGGCACCGGCCGTGGTGGTTGCGTGCCACCCGGCGGCGTAGTGCGGCCAGCCCAGCAAGGTACCCACGCGGGCCATCACGGCGGCGCCGGCGAGATAGCTGCGTGCCCCTGCGCCCAGAGACAGCGCCACGGGGACGCACACCGTGCTGATGTGCGTGGTGGAGGGCATGTGCAGGTCGTCGAAGTCGATGATGTGGCACGCCACCGCCCACTGCGCCTCCTCGCTGAGGACCGCGGCGATGCTGAGGATCGGCTCCGCGCGGGCAGCGAGCCCTACGGCGACGGTATCCAGGAGAGCGCGGTCGGCCAGCACAAGGTCCTCGGCGGCCGGCTCCATGCTGACCGCCCACTGGGCAAGGCCGTTCGTGATGCTGGGCCGGTCGTGCGTCTCGAGGCTCATCAGTCTTTCCCTGTTCTGCTCAGGCCGAGCTCGGCCATGATCTGTTCGGTGTGCTGGCCGGGCGCGGGGATCGGCCCCATCACTGGTTCGTCGCCGTCGAGCGTGGCTGGCGGGACGAGCGCCTTGATCGGCCCCACCGGTGAGTCGACCTCCCGCCAACGGTTACGGGCCGCCAACTGCTCGTGCTCGACCAGCCCGGTGAGGTCGCGCAGCCGCGCGTTGGCGATGCCGGCCGCTTCGAGGCGGTCGATGGCCTCGTCGGCGCTGACGGTGCTGAAGGCTCTAGCGAGCTCGGCGGCCAGGTCCTCGCGGTTGGTCACTCGCAGGCTGTTGGTGTCGAACCGCTCGTCGGTGGCCAGCTCCGGGGTGCCGAGCACCAAGTCGCAGAAGATCGCCCACTCGCGCTCGTTCTGGATGCCGAGGAAGACCTGTTCGCCCCCGGCACACAGGAACGGTCCGTAGGGGGCGATCGCCGCATGCGATGCGCCGCTACGAACCGGGGGCTTGCCGCCATACCAGGAGTAGTACATCGGGAAGCCCATCCACTCCCCAAGGGCCTCCAGCATGGAGATCTCCACGGTCGCACCCTCGCCGGTGCGGCCCTTGCGCAGCAGGGCCGTCAACACCCCGGTATAGGCGTACATGCCAGCAGCGATGTCTGCCACCGAGATGCCCACCTTGGCCGGCTCGTCGGCCGAACCGGTGATCGAAACCAGGCCCGCCTCGCACTGCACAAGCAGGTCGTAAGCCTTCTTCGTCGTGTACGGCCCGCCCGTGCCGTATCCCGAGATCGAGACGTGGATCAGGCCAGGGTGCTTTGCACGCAGGTCCGCCGCGCTCAGACCGAGGCGCTCGGCCGCACCGGGGGCGAGGTTCTGCACGAAGACATCCGCTGTGGCGACCAGCGCCTGCATCACCTGCTGGCCGGCATCGGTCTTCAGATCGAGGGCGATCGACTCCTTGGACCGGTTGAGCCAGACGAAGTGCGAGGACATCCCCTTGACCGTCTCGTCGTAGTCGCGGGCGAAGTCGCCCGGGCCGGGGCGCTCCACCTTGATGACCCGGGCGCCGAGATCCGCGAGCTGACGAGTGGCAAACGGAGCTGCCACGGCCTGCTCGATCGAGACGACGGTTAGGCCTTCGAGCGGACGCATGTGATTACTCCTCGAGCAGAACGGGTGATGGATCTGGTGCAAGGCTGCGCCCGAGCCGTGATCGGTGTGAGTAGTGCTGGGGCAGGAAGTCGCTGACGGCGTGCTCGAGGATCTCGCCCTGGCGGTCGAGGTAGGTGCGTTCGATGTGCAGGATTGGTACGCCGGCGGCGCACCCGAGGTGCGCGGCGAGGTCTTCGTCGGCGGCCGTGGCGGTAACCACTTGCTCGGCTTCGGCGATGTCATTGCCGTGGCTCTCGATCAGCCCGATGACGGTGGCTGTAGTGATCATGCCGGGATCGGTCAGCTCGCGGCATCCGGCGAGGGACTGCGCGATTCTGGGCGGTAGGTAAACGCGCGTGAGGCAAAAGGCCTCTCCGTGGTGCCGCCGCAGGAACGTCAGCGAGTGGACCTGCGGCTCGTCTAGCCGCAGCGTCGTGGCCGCACCCCGATCGATTGCCGCGGACAGTGGGTCGACAAGCTCGAAGTCGGTGTCGACCTGCAGGTTCAAAAGGTCGTCGACGGTGCCGAAGGGTCGGCGGTACCGCGTCTCACGCGGAGTCACGAACGTTCCGCGGCCCTGTACCCGGTAGACCAGCCCCTCGGCGACCAGCTCTTGGAAAGCCCGGCGAACAGTCTGCCGGCTGAGGTGATGCTCCTCGGCCAGGGTCAGCTCGGTGGGAAGCGGCCGCACCTCGTCGAACTCATCTTGGAAAATCTGCTCGCGCAGCAACTGGGTGAGCAAGCGGTAACTGCTCTCGCCTCGCCGGGGAGCCCTGAGCGGCATGGCGCACCCTTCTTGCGGTGGAAGATTTGTACGGCCATTTATAGTATGGCCGTACAAATCAGTCAAGACTCGAGTCCGATCTCGCAGGTCTCCACACCCTTGTAGCTTTGTCTGGTCTGGTCGGGTCGCGCGAGAGCGTGAACCCAGGGCCCTTCTCCACCAACAGGATCCAGACACCCTTGTGCGCGCGCCGCCACCACGTCAGAGCTTCACTTCAGCCGACGCCGAGGTAGCTCTCCTGGACCCGCGGGTCGGCCAGCAGGTCGGAGGCCTTACCGGACAGGACGATGTGCCCGGTGTCCAGGACGTAGGCGCGTTCGGCGACCGTCAGTGCGGTGTCGACGTCCTGCTCGACCAGCAGGATCGAGGTGCCGGACGAGGCGATGTCCGGAAGGCGCGCGATGATCTCGTCGACCACAACCGGGGCAAGGCCGAGAGAGAGCTCGTCGATCATCATGATGTGGGGCTCGCTCATCAGCCCGCGGGCGATCGCGCACATCTGCTGCTCGCCACCGGACATGGTGCCCGCGATCTGGTTGAGCCGCTCGCCGATCCGGGGGAAGAGTTCGACAACACGGTCGATGTTGGCATTGCGGGTGCGCCAGCCACCCAGGCGCAGGTTGTCCCGCACGGTCAGCCCCGAGAACAGGCGCCGCCCCTCCGGGACGTGCGAGATGCCGAGGCTGACGATCTGCTCGATCGAGCGCCCCTGCACTGTTTCACCGCGGAATTCTACCGTGCCCGAGCGGACCTCTGCCATGCCGGTCAGGGCGCGCAACAGGGTCGTCTTGCCGGCGCCGTTGGGGCCGATCAGCGCGACGATCTCGTTGTCCCCGACGCGAAGGTCGACGTCCCAGAGCACCTGGACGCGCCCATAGCCGGCGCTGAGCCGCGTGGCCTCGAGCATCAGGAATCTCCTTCACGGCGTTTGACGTAGCGATGGCCGAGGTAGGCCTCGATCACGCGGGGGTCGGACAGGACCTCACGGGGGTCGCCGGAGGTCAGGACCTTCCCCTGGTGCAGCACGAGGACCTGGTCGCTCACGGCCAAGATCGCCTTCATGACGTGCTCCACCACGATGATCGTGATGCCGCGCGCCTTGAGTGTGCGGATGAGCTCCAGGCTCGGCTCGATTTCGGTGTGCCGCAGTCCCGCCATCACCTCATCGAGCAGGAGCAGCCGGGGCCGAAGCGCGAGCGCCTTGGCGAACTCCAGCCGACGGGCGTCGGCGACGGACAGCTCACCTGGTGGGCGGTCGCCCAGGCCGGCCAAGCCGACCTCCTCGAGGACTTCGTCGGCGGCCCTGAGTGCCTTCGACATGACGTTGGTCCCGTTCGATCCGTAGAGGATGCCGACGGCGACGTTCTCGCGAACGGACATGCCGCGGAACGGCTTGACGATCTGGAAGGTGCGAGCCACCCCGGCTTGGGCGATGACCCAGGCACGAGCGCCGGTCAGGTCCTTGCCGTCGATCAGGACCCGACCCTCAGTGGGCTTGATGTGCCCGCTCACGAGGTTGATGAAGGTGCTCTTGCCGGCACCGTTCGGGCCGATGACCCCGAGCACCTGCCCCTGCGGGACGCTGAACGAGACGTCAGATACCGCCTGCAGACCGCCGAAGCGTCGACCTAATCCCCGCGTCTCCAGGACGGGCACCGCACTCACAGCCGGTACTTCCGGACGTTGGCCAGCAACGAGTACTCCTTTGTACGACGTGCCTCGCGCACGTAGTTCACCGCACCCTGAGGAAGCAGGATGACGGCGACGATGATGATCGCGCCAAGGATGAACGTGTGCAGGTTGGTGAAGTTCTGGCGCAGGAACTCCGAAAGGAACTGCAGCGCCACGGCACCGAGCAGCGGTCCAAGGACGGTGCCGCTTCCACCGATGACGACCATGATGATCATCAGCACGGTGATGTCCACGTCGAACAGCCGCTCCGGGAAGATGGTCACCTGCTGGAACGCGTAGCTCGCGCCGACCAGCCCGGTGATGAACCCCGACAGGGCGAATGCCGACACCTTGGTACGGGTGGTGTTGATGCCCAACGCCGCCGCAGCGTCCTCGTCCTGGTTGATCGCCCGCAAGGCGTAGCCGAACTTGTTGCGGGCTACCAGTCCGGCGATGAGCACCGACAGGGCGGCCAGTCCGAGGAAGAGCAGGTAGAACCCGTCGTTGCCCAGGTATGCGGTCGTGGCGTTGTTGCCGACAGTCGGCACGGTGATGCCCGCGCCCCCACCGGTCAGGTCCGTCATGTTGGTCACGACCTCACGCATGCCCTCGGCCACGCCCAGGGTGGCGATGGCGAAGTAGTGCCCCTTGAGCCGAAGCAGCGGGATGCCGATGAGGGTGGCGAACAGCGCCGCGATGACCCCGCTGAGCAGCAGCGACACCCAGAAGCTGAAGTGCCAGTGACTCATGGCGACCGCCGTGAAGTAGCCGCCCACCCCGAAGAAGACCACTTGGCCGAAGGAGGCATAGCCAGCGAAGCCGCCGATGAGGTTCCACGCCTCGGCCAGCGCCACGAACATGAAGATCGTCGCGACGGTCCGCTCCTGGCCGGAGTAGAGCTGGCCCTGCAGCCCCAGTGCGGCCAGCAGCGCCACCAGCCCCAGGGCCCACGGACGCAAGCGCCTCGCCTGGTCGCGGCGCACCGTTGAGGTGACGCCCTTTTGGGGCACCTGTGTGCGCGTCGGCATCAGACCTCCAGCCGTGCGGCGTAGTAGGGCCGGCCGACCAGCCCGGTGGGCCGGAAGATGAGCACGACGATGAGGACGAGGAAGGCCAGGGCGTTGACCCAGGTGCCCGGCAGGTACTGCCCACCCCAGGCTTGGACGAGGCCGATGACCAGGCCGCCGACGAGGGCTCCATACATGTTGCCCAGGCCGCCGAGGACCGCCACGACGAACGACATAAGGGTGAAGCTGGCGGCTGCCGAGGGGTTGAACGTCCCGACAGTCCCGATCATGGCCCCCGCCATGCCGGCTAGTGCGGCGGCGATCCCGAAGGTGAGGGCGTAGACGTGACGCGCCTGGATGCCCATCAGGCGGGCCGCCCCCCGGTCCATGCCAGTCGCTAGGATCGACATCCCGGTCCGGGTGCGGTTGACTACTGCGACCAGCAGGACCGTGATTGCTACTGCCAGCGCGAAAGCGAGCAGCCGGCCCAGCGGTACCCGGACGCTGCCGAACGCCAGGCTGTCACTGGAATAGGAGGTCCCGATGCTGCGGTAGTCGGCGGAGAATACGAGGTTCATGCCCTGGACGATCATCAGCTCGAGGCCGAACGTCAGTAGCAGCGTAATGAAGATCGGTCCGTTGATCACCAGGTTGATCAGGAAGCGCTGCAGCACGTATCCGAAGACGAACAGCACCGCTGCCGAGACGAACATGCCGAGGAACGGGTCCAGCCCGAACCATTGGTGCATCTCCCAGCCGACGTAGGCGCCGAGGATGACGAACCCGCCGTGGGCCAAGTTGACGACATTCATCACACCCCAGACCAGGGAGAACCCCACGGCGACGAGCGCCAGGAGCCCTCCCTGGAGGAGACCATAGACGGTCGCCTGAAGGAATCCACTCACTACTTGGTACCGGGCCAGACCATCTTGGCCTCGGCGGACTCCGTCGGCCACACAGTCACGACCTTGCCGTTCTGGATCTGGATGACCGACATCGGCTTGTAGATGTTCTGTCCAGTGGAGTCGAACTTGATCTTGCCGAAGAACGACTCGGTGTCCAGACCGCGGAGGGCGGCACGGACCGCGTCCGGCTGGGAGGAGCCCGCCTTCTCGGCTGCCAGGACGAGGGCCAGGCAGGCGCCGCTGGCCTCGGCGTTGTGGTAGTCCGGCGCGTGGGCGAACTTGGCCTGGATGTCCTTGGTGTAGTCCTTGGCGCTACCGAAGTACTTGTCCGTGCCCTTCGTGGCGTCGGTCCACTGGCTGGAGCCGAGGACGTTCTCGGCCGCGGTCCCCAGGGTCTTGGCGAAGTCCGGCGTCGGCGGTGCCACGGTCTCGCCGAAACCGGCCGGCGTCACCGCGAGCTCCTTGGCCTGCTTGATGATGGCCACGCCCTCCACGAGGTGGACCGAGCCGATGATGACGTCAGGGTGCTCGCCCTTGACCTTGGTCAGTGCAGAACTGACGTCTGAGGTGCCGTTAGGGAAGTACTGCGGGCCCAGGACGGTGAAGCCCTGGTCCTGGGCGGTCTTCATGCCGCCCTCGGTGACGGTCTTGGAGAAACCGTCGTCGGCGGAGAGGAACACGACGCTCTTGGGCTTGGGCGTGGCGAGTTCGGCGATGGCCTTGACGATCGAAGAGGAGTACTCCGTGGCCGGTGACAAGACGGCGAAGGTGCTCTTGTAGCCCTTGCTGAAGATCTTGTTGTCGGCGCCGGCGGAGTCAACCATGACCTGGCCGTTGCGCTCGATGACCGCAGCCTGGGCCTCGGTGTTGGCCGAACCGTAGGAGCTGAGGATCAGCTTGATGCCCTTGTCGTTGAACTGGTCGACCAGCTGGGCCGCGACGTCGGGCTTGGACGTGTCGTCCTGGTACTGGATGTCGAGCTTGGTCTTCTTGCCGCCGATGTCGACGCCGCCCTTGGCATTGACTTTCTCCTGGCAGAGTTGGTAGCCCTCCTTGGTGAGCTGGCCTTCACGGGCCAGTTGGCCTGTCAGCGAGAGGGACGCGCCGATCGCCAACGTCCCGGAGCTCACGGCACTCGTGCTCTTCGCCTCGCCCTTGGAGCCGCATCCGGCCACCACCAGACTGCTTGCGGTGATGACCGCAGCCGCTGCCAATGTTCTCGACCTCACGATGTTCGCCCCTCTTGTAGCGCAGTTGTGTTTGCCGACTGTCTATAGGGAAGGGCGTCACAAATCAAGGATTCTGGATATTGGATCCGAAATCTGGGACATTCCGAGGCCGAACGGTCAGGTTGGCTCCGCGAACGGCGCGTGGTCCCGAGCGGCTGGCAGCGAGAGGGCAACCAGCAGGCCCACCGCCAGCAGGACCAGCACGGTGCCGACCTCACCGGGCCACCCGAACACCGCAAAGAACAGCCCCCCGACAAAGCCGGCCACGCTCGAGCCGATGTGGTAGCCGAACAGGTACAGCGCGGACGACTGGGCCCGCTGTTGGGTGGCCCAGAAGCCTACCCAGCCGCTGGTTACCGAGTGCGCGCCGAAGAACCCGAACACCATCGCTGCGGCGCCGGCCAGCACTTGGGGCAGCAGATCGGAGAGGGTGAGCAGCCCACCGGCCGCCATGATCGCCATTGCGAGCAGCAGCACGCCGCGTCGGCTGCGCCGGTCCGCCAGCCGCCCCATCCAGTTGGCGCTGACCGTGCCGAAGAGGTAGAGCAGGAAGACCAGTGCCACCAGCGTGGCCGACAGGTTGAACGGCGCGCCGACGAGGCGGTACTGCAGGTAGTTGAAGAACGAGACCAGGCTGCCCATGAGGACGAACCCACAGAGGGCGAAACGGATGATGACCGGGTCGCGCAACGGTCCGCGCAGCCTCGCCATCCGCTCACGCATGCTGCCGGGCGTGGCGACGAAGTTGCGGGAGGACGGCAACCGCAGGGCCACCCACAAGCCGCCGATGAGGCACACCCCGCCCACCGCGGCCATGGCGACACGCCAGCTCCAGGTGCTGGCCAGCAGACCGCCTGCGAGCCGGCCAGTCATCCCGCCCAGACCGGTACCGCTGATGTAGAGACCCATGGCGGTGCCCAGCCCGGAGGGATGGAACTCCTCCGCGACGTAAGCCATCGCCACCGCCGGCAGACCGGCCAGCACCAGCCCGGTGAGACCCCGCAGCACGAGCAGCACTCCGAAACTGGGGGCGGCCGATGCTGCGAGGGTGAGGGCGGCGGCGGACAATACCGCCCCCACGAGCAGCAGTCTGCGGCCCTGCCCCTCGGACCACGAGGCCGCGACGAGGACAGCCACGGCGAGCGGCAGCGTGGTCAGGGACAAAGTGAGGCTTGCCGCGGCGGGCGAGACGGAGAAGTCGCGGCTGAGGTCTGGCAGGATCCCCTGGGCGACATACAGCATGGAGAACCCCATGAACCCGGCCACGAACAGCACCCCGCTCGCCCGGCGGTAGCCCGGCGTTCCGCTGCGCAGGCGTGTGCGCTCTCCGGTGGGTGGTAGGTCCATGCAGGTCTCCTCGTCGCGGATGCCGTGGAGCACGTCCTTGCGATGCCGGTCGCTCCCTGAGGGGCGAAATTGGATCCAGTATCCGCTAGGGTGCGAGCGTGAGCCTATCGGGACCACTGAACGGCGTCGTTGTCGCGGACTTCAGCCGCGTGCTGGCCGGTCCGTATGCCACGATGCTGCTCGGCGACCTCGGGGCGACGGTGATCAAGGTCGAGTCCCCGAGCGGGGACGACAGCCGGCACTGGGGGCCGCCATGGACCCCGGAGGGGGAGAGCACCTACTTCCTGTCGGTGAACCGGAACAAGCGCAGCATCGCCCTCTACCTGCGCAGTCCCGAGGGAAGGCGCCGCGGCCTGGCGCTGGCCCGCCGCGCCGACGTGATGATCGAGAACTTCCGCGGTGCCAGCATGGCGCGCCGCGGCTTCGACTACGACTCGGTCCGGCGCCTCAACCCCGACCTCGTCTACTGCTCGATCACCGGGTTCGGCACCGACGGCGGCGCGGAACTGCCTGGCTACGATCTGGTGGTGCAGGCAGTCTCGGGGCTGATGAGCCTCACCGGACCGGACGCCGCCGCCCCGTTCAAGAACGCCATCGCTACGGCCGACGTCCTCACGGGCCTGCACGCGGCAGTCGGCATCCTCGCCGCGCTGCACCACCGGGAGCGCACCGGCGAGGGACAGCGGGTAGAGTTCAACCTCATGTCCTGGATGCTCTCGGGGCTGGTGAACTTCGGCGGCGCCTACGCCCTCACCGGAGATGTGGCGCATGGAATAGGTATCCAGCACCCGAGCATCTGCCCGTACGAGCCGTTCCCCACCGCCGACCGGCTGCTGGTCATCGCTGCAGGCAACAACCGGCAGTTCCAGGCGCTGTGCGACTGCCTCGGCCTTACCCACCTGGGGGACTCCCCGCGGTTCGCGACCAACGCTGCCAGGGTTGCCCACCGAGAGCAGCTGACCGCTGCGCTCGCGAACGTGCTGCGCACCCGTGGCGCCGACGAGTGGTTCGCGACGCTGACCGGCGCGGGGATCCCCTGTGGGCCGATCAACGACGTCGACGGGTCGGCCCAGGTCACCAACCCGTTGCGGCTGTCGGCAACCGGGGTTAGCTATCGCCACAGCCCTCCGGCGCTGGGGGGAGACGAGAAGGAGATCCTCGCCTGGCTAGACGGTGTCGAGGGTGCCGGGGTGGTCGGATGAGTGCGGTGTTCCAGCGGCCGCCGACAGCCCAGGAGGCGATCCTCGTGGAGCTGAGGCGATTCATCGTTACCGGGGCGTTGCGCCCCGGCCAGAAGATTGTCCAGGATTCCTTGGCCGCCCAGCTCGGCGTCAGCCGGGTCCCGTTGCGCGAGGCGCTGAAGATCCTCGAGGGCGAGGGCCAGGTCACCTACACGGCCCGTCGCGGCTATTTCGTCACCGAACTGTCCCTCTCGGACCTGGTGGAGGTCTACCGGATCCGCGAGCTCCTCGAGGCGGAGGCAGTCACCGTCGCCGTGCCTCAGATGACCGCCGAGGACATCGACCGGCTCGAGGAGGCGGAGCGCGATGTGCAGGCCGCGGCCGGCATCGCGGACGTGATCGCCATGACGTCGGCGAACCGGCGTTTCCACTTCGCCCTCATCGGCGCGTGCGCTCTTCCCCGGCTGGTGTGGCTGATCCGCCTGCTGTGGGATGCGACCGAGGTGTACCGCTGCGTCTACTACAACGAAGAGCACAATCGCGAAGTGGTCGAGGCCGAGCACCGGGCGTTGGTCGCCGCGGTCAGGGCCGGCGACGCCGCAACCGCAGTGCAGGTGCTCACCCAGCACCGCGAGCACGCCATTGCCGCCCTGCGCCCGGTTATGGAACTGGCTGGGGACGGCAGGCGCGCGGCGCTCAGCTGAAGGCGCTCAACCTGGTCAGGGCCTGGCCGATGACGAGTGTGTGCATCTCGGAGGTTCCCTCGTAGGTCAGCACTGACTCCAGGTTGCTGGCATGCCGCAACACTGAGTACTCCAGCGTGATGCCATATGCGCTTACCGTCCCGATACCGAGTTCGCCTCGCCGCTGGCCAAGCACCCGTAAGACCTGCGCCACGCAGCCGTTTCGACT
>DAITND010000052.1:0-15808 GCA_036834825.1 Dermatophilaceae bacterium | reverse complement strand
TTGCCACTAGACGGCCGCCGTCAGCGGTCCACATTTGCCGGAAGGGCGCCGACGCACACCGTTGACCCCGCTGTGCGGATTCCTCTACTCGTGGTGCAGATACTGACCGACGCGGTCGAGTCCGGTCGCGTTCTCCCGTCGGATGACCGTCCGATCCCGCGGCCCCTGCACGCCGACCTGAAGTCAGTCCGTGACAGGGTGGCGCCGATGCTGAGCGATCAGCACCTCGCACGCGTGCTCGAGGCGTGGACCCAGCTCGTCGGCAGCATCGGCTTGGAGCTGTTCGGCCATCTCAACAACGTCATCCACGACCACGAGGCGTACTTCAACTACCAGATGCGCGGTATGGCCCAGAACCTCGGGCTGATCGACTCGAATCCCCCACCACGGGTGCACAGATCCGATCGTGCTGGTTGACTGCAGCCTGTCAGCGCCAGCGCGTGGTCATCAGGAAGCCGCTGATCATGAGTGCGAAGCCGATGATCAGGTTCTTGTATCCGAAGTTCGGGATCGGGTAGTTCCCGGCGCTCACGTAGAACGTGACGACCCAGAGCAAGCCCACCAGCATCAGACCCAACATCACAGGCACGAACCACGCCGGGTTGGTCGTAGGCTTCTTGGGTCGGCGCTGTGGCGGGGGGGTGTGCGTGGGCTTCGCGCGTCCCTTGGACTCGGGCACCGGGTGGCTCCTTCGATGGATGGTTCAACGTGCGGCAGGTCTTTGCCCTAGCGTAGAGGCTCTGAACACCGAGTCGCAGGCAGGAGGTCCCCGTTGTCGCCCCGACGCTTCTTTGGCGTGCCCAAGCGCCGCGCGCGCTGGGCTCTCATTGTGCCGCTGGTTGCCGCCGCCGCCGGCCTGTTGTTCGCGACCAGCGCGCAGACCTCGCATGGTACCGACCTTCGCTCTTCCGGACGCTCCGACCTGGTGGACGTCGTTCGCGCCCAGGACCGCACGGTGCGCTTACACGCCGCGGCCGTGCAGCAGCTGCAGGCCGAGGTGGACGCGCTGACCGCGCGAGCGGCTCCGGGCAACAACACGGTGGCCCGCCTGCGTGCCCAGTCCACTACGCTTGCGCCCATCGTCGGCACCCAGGCCGTCATGGGTCCGGCGATCTCGGTCAGTCTGGACGATGCCAAACGCTCCGCCGCGAGCTTGCCCAAGGACTTCACCGCCGATGATATCGTCGTCCACCAGCAGGACGTTCAGAGCGTGGTCAACGCGTTGTGGGCAGGAGGCGCTGAGGCGATGATGTTGATGGATCAGCGGGTCATCTCAACCAGCGCCGTGCGGTGCGTGGGCAATACGTTGATCCTTCAGGGACGGGTCTACTCACCGCCATACGTTATCCAGGCGATCGGTAACGTGCAGGCCATGCAGGCGGCGTTGGACCAGAACGAGCAGGTCAAGATCTACCGCCAGTACGCCAAGCTGCTCGGATTGGGCTATGACGTGAAGACCATGGACACGGCAACCTTCCCGGCATACCAGGGAAGCCTGAGTCTGCTGAACGCGAAGATCCAGCGATGAAGGGCTTGCGCTGGGGGGTCCGCACGCTCGGCGAGGTGCTCATCACACTCGGTCTGTTGACGTTCCTGTTCATGGCCTGGCAGCTGTGGTGGACCGACGTGACTGCCAACCGTGAGCAAGCCATCACCATCCATGCCCTAGAGAGGGGTTTCGGCCCGGCGGGTCGTCCCGAGCACGGCGCTGCGGCCCCTCTGGCCACTCTTACGAAGGTCCCGTTCGGGGAGGCCTTCGCCATTATGCGCATTCCCCGTTTCGGCGCCGACTACGCGAGGCCGGTGCTGCAGGGTATCGACCACGACTCGTTGACCAAGGGCATTGGGCACTATCCAGGCACAGCCTTCCCCGGGCAGGTCGGTAACTTCGCCGTGGCCGGCCACCGCACGACCTACGGCAAGCCCTTCTCAGACATAGACCTGCTTCAGAAGGGAGACGTCATCGTGGTCGAGACCAAGAGCAGCTACTTCGTGTATGCCGTGGACCGGCATGTGATCGTCACTCCGGACCAGGTGGAGGTGATTGGCCCCGTGCCGCAGGACCCGGGTGCGCACCCGGGTCAGGCCTGGCTGACGATGACCTCCTGCCATCCCAGGTATAGCGCGAACCAGCGGTATATCGTGTTCGCCAAGCTCGTGAAGCGCTTGCCCAGGGCCAGCGGTCTTCCGGCGTCGTTCATGGCTCTTCCCGCGGGGACGGTGGGCTGAGATGTACGGGCTCCTGTGGCGCCTGCTCCCCGGCCCGTGGCCGGTCAAGGTCGTGCTGTCGCTGATTCTGGTCGTCGCCGTGGTCGCGATCTGCTTCCTGTGGCTGTTCCCCGCGATCGCGCCCTACATGCCGTTCAACGGCAATTCGGTCCAGAGCGGACTGCCGTTCCCAGGATTCATCACCTCTGTCACGTGAGGGCCGCACCCCAATGAAGAACAGCGCCGCAACAAGTAACAGCCCAACCACGAGGGGCCCACATGGCCCTCACATACTGGTGGTCGACAACTACGACAGCTTCGTCTTCACCATCGTGGGCTATCTGCAACAGCTTGGTGCCGACTGTGAGGTCGCACGCAACGACGCCGTATCGCCGGCCGATGGTGCCGACTTCGACGGCGTTCTGATCTCACCTGGTCCGGGCACCCCTGCTGAGGCCGGGGTCTCGATAGCGATGATCTCGGCCTGTGCCGAGCGCAACCAGCCCATGCTTGGTGTCTGCCTGGGACATCAGGCGCTCGGCGTCCTGCTCGGTGCCACGGTCAACCGCGCGCCGGAGCTCCTGCACGGGAAGACCTCGTTGGTGTACCACGAGGGCGCCGGCGTGCTGCAGGGTCTGCCGTCGCCGTTCACCGCGACGCGTTATCACTCGCTTACCATCGACCCCGCCACGGTCACCGGTGACCTGATCACGACGGCGCGCACCGACTCCGGTGTGATCATGGCCGTTCGTCACCGCACCCTTCCGCTGGAGGGGGTGCAGTTCCATCCCGAGAGCGTGCTGACCCACGGTGGGCATCGGCTTTTCGCCAACTGGTTGGTGAGCTGCGGCCTCGTGGACGCGGTCAGCCGGTCGGAGGGTCTGAGCCCGTTGGTCCACGACACGACCGGTGTGGCCCGGATGGTCGCCGCGACTTAGGTGCGTCAGGCCATCGCCAGCGCAGATGGTCCGTTAGGTTCGCTGGTATGGGTCACCGCGTGGGCGTTTTCCCGGCGTCACTGGATCGATGTCTGTGATGGCCGACGTCACCATCGCGGCCATTCACGGGGAGCTCCCGGCTTACCTGGCCGTGCCGTCCGGCGCCGGACCGGGGCCTGGGGTGGTTGTTATCCGTGACGCGCTGGGTATGAGCCATGACCTGCGCCGCCAGGCCGATTGGCTTGCCGGTTCGGGCTACCTTGCGGTAGTGCCGGACCTGTACCGCGGAGGCGGGAAGCTTGCCTGCCTGCGCAAGATCATGCGCGACGCTCGAGCGCGGCGTGGGCCAACGTTCGACGACATCGAGGCTGTGCGCACCTGGTTGACCGATCGGCGGGATTGCACGGGCCGGGTGGGAGTGATCGGCTACTGCATGGGGGGCGGGTTCGCTCTGATGCTTGCTCCGGCCGGCGGGTTCTCCGCCTCGAGCGTGAACTACGGCACGGCCACCGGGGATGTCTACTCGGAGAGCTTCCTTGCCGGCGCCTGCCCCATTGTTGGCAGTTACGGGGCTAGTCGCAATACCGTTCAATTAGATCACCACGGTCTGTTCTGGAAGCCGAGACGCCGATCGCAAGGCAGCGACCAAGACCACCACCACCGACGACCAGCCCGCCCGCAGCTTCACCAGCCTGCTGGAACACCTCGCAACCCTGACCCGCAACCACCTACGCGTCGCCGGCCACGACCAGTCCGGCTTCGACCTGCTCGCCATACCCACCCCCACCCAACGCCGAGCCTTCGAACTCCTGCACCGATCCCCCTGACCCTGAAGTAGCCAGAACACCTCACCGCCAAAACAGTGAAACCCCTGCTCAACAGGGGTTTCACGCGTCACACGGCACGTAACTTCGGGCTAAGGACCGCGCCAACCGGGGAACCGGGGAGCGCCTCGACGAGGTCCTCACGGCAGTCGGGGTCGATCACGACATCAAGACGTATCCCGACGCCGGGCACTCGTTCCTCAACGACCACGATTCCGCAGACGCCCCCGCTCTCATGGCGGTGCTGGGCCGGATGACCGGGTCGAAGTTCCACGAGCCATCGGCGATCGACGCCCGCCGCCGCATCGCCGAGTTCTTTGACCGGCACCTGAAGTCATAGTCGAGCGAGGCGACTGGGGGATGTTCGAACGACGGGACCGTGGGCGACGTCAAGCTGCCCCCGGGTCGGCCAGGAGATCCTGCATCCAGCCGCGCACGGGGGAGTCCGAATCGCCGTAGCCGGCGTTGACGTCCCGGGTGGTGCGGCACGCCATGACAATGCCCGGGTTGCCGCGCCAACTCGCCGCGCGACGTTGATCAGGGCGATCAGCTCCGAACGTGGTGCGTACGGGGTGAACGGCTCCAGGTAGCCATCTCGAAGCTTTCCTGTTGGTCTTGGACTGTCTGGCCGTCGTTGCCTTCCGGTCCGCCGATGTCAGACGCCGATGTCAGACCGCGGCCGTTGGCGGATCCTCTGGCCCGCGGCGATGACGGCGAGGCCGAGGTCGGTGCATGAGTGGGTCACCTATGCTCCGGCCTCGCCCATCCTCAGGGAAGGGGAAGGGTTGTCACAGCCGGGGGTGTTGAGGTGGGCGGTGTTGTGGGTGTGGTCGGTGGCGGCGTCGTAGTGGGCTTTGGCTGGGGAACCTGTGCGACCGTCAGGACGATCTGGGTACCGACGTCAACGGTCTCGCCGGCGTGTGTCTGCCCCAACACCGTTCCTTCCGGCTGGCTGCTGTCGACGAACTTCGTCGTGGTCTTCAACCGGGCGTTGGTCAGAGTCTGCTGAGCATCACCGCGGTTGGTGCCAACGACATAGGGCACCTTGACCTTGCCACTGGACACCCGCAGCATCACTGCCGACCCGGCCGCTACCGTTGAGTTGGCCGTGGGGACGGTCTCGATCACCTTGCCCTTGTCAACGGTGGGGTCGTCCACAGAGACGACCTGTCCGACAGTCAGACCGACGGTCTTGATCGCTGCCGTTGCCGAGTCCAGGTTGAAGCCGGTGACGTCCGGCACCGGGACCTGGCCCGGACCGCTGGAGACGGTGATGGTGACTGTCGTCTTCGCGGGGTGCCGCTCGCCGGCTGAGGGGCTCTGGTCGATGACCTTGCCCTTCTCAACCTGGCTGGCGGCAGTGGAGACGCTGACTGCGAACCCCGTGGACTTCAGCTTGGCGACTGCGTCGGCCTGGGTGAGGCTCATCACCGACGGCACGGTCAGCATGGGTGCGGCTGCGGTGCCGCCGAACATCGCCTTGCCGGCCAGACTGACCAGGACCAGGGCGGCAACGACGGCCAGAGCGAGCAGGACGTAGGTGGCCTTGTGGCGTTTGGGCGGCTCATCGGCGGGGTCGTGCCCGACGGCCGGCAAGCTCGCGGTGTTGTGCTGCAGATCGCGTCGGGTTCCGACGACCTGGGTTGGATCGGACTGGGCCCCTGTCTGCGCCATGGCCATCGTCGGATCGCCGGCCAGCGCAGCCGCGCCGAGCGCTGCACCGGCGGCGGTCCCGTGGGCCGCTGAGCTGATCGGTCGTCCGCTGCGGGCTGCGGCGAGGTCGGAGCGGAACTGTGCCGCGTCCTGGTACCGCGCGTCCCGGTCCTTGACCAGAGAATGCAGCACCACGGCGTCGAGATCGGCGCTGAGATCCGGTTGGTACACCGACGGGGGTTTGGGCGTTTGGCCCACATGCTGGTATGCGATGGAGACAGGCGAGTCTCCGACGAACGGCGTACGGCCCGTGAGCAGCTCATAGAGCAGGCAGCCCGCTGAGTAGAGGTCGGAGCGGGCATCGACCGGATTGCCTTGGGCCTGCTCGGGTGAGAGGTACTGAGCCGTTCCGATGACGGATTGGGTCTGGGTCATCGTGGCGGCCGTGTCGGCGATGGCGCGGGCGATCCCGAAGTCCATCACTTTGACGTCGCCGGCGGGGGTCAGCATGACATTGGCCGGCTTGATGTCTCGGTGGACGATGCCCATCCGGTGGCTGTATGACAGGGCGTCCAGAACGCCTTCGGTGACCCTGGCCGCCTCGTCGGGCTCCATGACCATCGCCTCGTTGAGGATCTCGCGCAAGGTGCGGCCTTCGACGTACTCCATGACGATGTACGGCAGGGTAACCCGGCCACCACCGCTCTCGGTGTCCTCGTCCTCGCCAGAGTCGTAGACCGCGACGATGGCGGGGTGGTTCAGCCCAGCCGCGGACTGCGCTTCGCGGCGGAATCGTGCCAGGAAAGCCGGGTCGCGGGCCAGGTCGGAGCGGAGCATCTTGATGGCCACGGTGCGGCCGAGCCTGGTGTCGTGACCTGCGTGGACCTCGGCCATTCCGCCGCGTCCAATCAGTGCGCCGACCTGGTATCGCCCGCCTAGCAGACGAGTTGCACTGTTCACTGCGTGCCATCCTTATTGTCGTTGTGGCCTCTGGCTCTGCCCCTGGCCCTGTTCAGGGAGCCGGGCATGGCTGAGGTGTCAGCAGGAGGCGCGATCACAGTCGCGCTGGTACTGGGGGCTGCGTTGTTCTGGTTGGACGTCGGTGGTGTGGTGGTCGTGACCACGGGAGTCTGCGTGCTGCCGCTGCCTCCAGGTAGGGCGAACACCGCGAGACCGACTAGCGCTGCGGCGGCAGTCGCTGCCAGGAGCCAGGCCGGACGGAGCCGGGATCGCCGACCCGCAATGCCGGGTGGCTCGGTCGCAATCACCGGTGCAGGCATGGCCCGCGTTGGTGCTGGCAGACCCAGCGACGCCATGGCTTGTGTTCGAGCGGCTAGGGCCACCGCGGGCAAAGCGATTGCTGCCGCGACCGGCGTGCCCGGGTCGAAGACGGCATCCGGCAGACCGAGGGCATGGGCCATGGCGGCTGCAGTTGCCGGACGATCCGCCGGATCCTTGGCAAGCGCGGCACTGATCACGTTGCGGATCCCGGCGGGCACAGTGTCGGGCAGCTGTGGTGGCGGCTGGTTGATGTGGGACATGGCGGTAGCCACGATCGTGTCGCCGTCGAACGGGCGCTGACCGGTGAGCATCTCGTGTCCGACAACCCCGAGGGCATAGATGTCGCTGGAGGCGGTTGCACTCTGACCCATGACCTGCTCCGGGGAGAGGTACTGGGCAGTTCCGAGTAGCTGGCCGGTCTGGGTCAGAGGTGCGGCGTTGACCAGGCGGGAGATGCCGAAGTCCGTGAGCTTGGCGGTGCCATCGGAGGTGACCAGGATGTTGGCCGGCTTGACGTCGCGATGTACCACGCCGCCCTGATGGGCGGCCTCCAGTGCGGTGGCTGCCTGGATGAGGATCGACGCCGTCGCCCGAGCCGGCAACGGTGCGCGTTCGGCGATGATCTGGCTCAGCGGCTGGCCGGCAACGAGCTCCATGACGAGGTAAGCCGAGCCATCGTCCTCGCCGTAGTCGAAAATGGTGGTGATGTTGGGGTGGTGCAACCCGGCGCTGAGGCGGGCCTCTGCCCGGAAACGCTCGAGGAATCCGCTCTGCTCGCTGAGGGCGGGACTGAGGAGCTTGACCGCAACGGTTCGATCCAAAACGGTGTCGGTAGCCGCCCAGACCTCGCCCATGCCACCGGCGGCGACACGCTCGGTCAGGGCGTAACGCGCACTCAGTACGCTCCCTGCGGCGGCGTTCATGGCTTCAGCACCGCCTCGATAACGGCA
Source organism: Dermatophilaceae bacterium (assembly GCA_036834825.1). Lineage (GTDB taxonomy): Bacteria > Actinomycetota > Actinomycetes > Actinomycetales > Dermatophilaceae > UBA4719. The sequence continues at coordinate 7,954 of DAITND010000052.1, read as the reverse complement.
CGCGCGATCGGTGCGGCGACTGTGCCACCGTAAGCCTCACTGCCCGCGTTCCCGCCGTTCTCCACGACCACCGCGACGGCAATCGTCGGGTCGTTGGCTGGTGCGAACGCGGTGAACCAGGCGTGCGGGTTGCCACCCTTGAGGTGCTGTGCGGTTCCAGTCTTGCCTGCGACCTGGATACCCGGTATCTGGGCTGGAGTACCGGTGCCTGACTGGACGACAGCGACCATCATCCGGGTCAGCGCTGCTGCCACGTCCGGGGTGATCGCCTGCGAGAGCTGTTCGGGCTGGCTCTGGTCGATGATGTCCAGACTGCTGTTGCGGGTGTCCTTGACCAGGTAGGGGCTCATCACGGTGCCCTTGTTGGCGATGGCAGCGCTGACCATCGCCATCTGCAGGGGGGTCACCCTGACGTCGTACTGCCCGATGGCGGCCTGGGCAGACTGTGGCTTGTTCAGCTGCGCCGGGACGGTGCTCGGCGTGACCCGCATCGGCACCCGAAGGGAGTCACCGAAACCGAACTTGGCTGCCTGCGCACGCAGTGCCTCGCCGCCAAGGTCCATCCCCAGCCAGCCGAACGCGGTATTGCACGAGATCTGCAGAGCGTGGGTCACGGTCGTCTTGTCGCCCGGGCCGCAGGGCTGATGGTCGTCGGTGGGCAAGTTGACCGTCGACTGGGGCAGGACCAGCGTTGCCGGCCCGGGGATCTGCGACTCCTCGGTGAACTTGCCGGAGGACAGTGCCGCGGCGGCGGTGATCAGCTTGAAGGTGGAGCCCGGCGGGTAGAGGTCGCCGGCGATCGCCCGGTTGAGGGCGGGGCGTCCAGGATCGGCGTTCAGGGCCGTCCATGCCGCCCTGACGGAGTTGAGGTCGTGCCCCGACAGGGTTGTCGGGTCGTACTGAGGGTGGCTGACCATGGCCAGGATGGCGCCGGTTTTGGGATCCAGCGCCACAACGGCGCCACGCTGGTTGCCCAGGGCCTGGTCCGCAGCCTGCTGGGCCTTCGGATTGATGGTGAGCTCGAGGCTCGCTCCGCTGGGAGGCTTGCCGGTCACCATGTCGAGCACGCGCCGGTAGAAGAGCTTGTCCGACTGCCCTGACAGCAGCGAGTCGTCGGCACCCTCGAGGCCGCCGCCGGCGCCGTACGTGAAGGAGTAGTAGCCGGTGACCTGCGAGTAGAGCTTGGCCGAGGGGTAGGTGCGGACGAACTTCAGCTCGTCCTTGGTCGGGACGGACTTGGCGATGGGTGACCCCGCGACCAGGATGGCTCCGCGTTCGCGCGAATAGCTGTCCAGCAGGGTACGGCGGTTCCCCGGACGACTGTCGAGGCTCTTGGCCGTGACGAACTGGATCCAGGTGGTGGAGAAGAGCAGCGCGCAGAAGAGCAGGGCGACCACGAAGGACAGCCGGCGGATCGGCTTGTTCACTGAGTCCTCACCACCTGGGTGCGGGCTTCTGACGCCATCGCCAGCTCCTCGGAATCGGGCAGTGGCCGTCTGGCCTGGTCGCTGATCCGCAGCAGTATTGCCACCAGGGACCAGTTGGCCAGTAGGGAGGAGCCGCCGTAGGAAAGGAAGGGCATCGTCATACCGGTCAGCGGAATGACCCGGGTAACGCCTCCGACGACCACGAAGCATTGCAGAGCAAAGGAAAAGGACAGCCCGACCGCCAGCAGCTTGCCGAAGCCGTCCCGCACGCCCAGGGCGGTGCGCAGGCCACGCTCGACCAGTAGCACGTAGAGCAGCAACAGGGCGAACAGACCGATCAGCCCGAGCTCCTCGCCGAAGCTGGGGACGATGAAGTCACTCTCCGGGAAGTAGGTGAACTCAGGGTGACCACGGCCCAGCCCGCTGCCGAGGAGCCCGCCCTTGGCCATGCCCATCAGGCCCTTGACCAGCTGGTCACTGATCGCCAGAGCCTGGGCGCTGAACGGATCCAGCCACAGTACGACCCGCGCGTGGACGTGTCCGATCACGAGGTAGGCGAAGTAGGAGCCGGCACAGAACAGGATCATGCCGATCGCGATCCACGACCGGCGCTCGGTGGCGACGTAGAGCATCGCGACGAAGACACCGAAGAACAACAGCGACGAACCCAGGTCACTCTCGAAGACCAGGACTCCGAGACTGGCCAGCCAGGCGATCAGGATGGGACCGAGGTCCTTCGCCCTGGGCAGGCCGAGCCCCAGGAACCGGCGTCCGACCAGCGAGAGGACGTCGCGGGTCTGCACCAGGTAGCCGGCGAAGAAGATGACCAGCAGGATCTTGGCGACCTCGCCGGGCTGGAACGACATCGGCCCGATCCCGATCCAGATCCGCGAGCCGTTGATGTTGCGGCCGATGCCGGGCACCAGCGGCAGTAGGAGCATTCCCAGGCCGGTCGCCATCGCGGTGAACGTGAAACGACGAAGCTGGCGGTGGTCGCGCAGGATGATGACGACCCCTGCAGCCATGAGCACGGCCAACACGCTCCAAATCATCTGCTTGGGCTCGAGAAGCCTGCTGCCGGTGCGGCCATAGGCCAGGTCCAGACGGTGGATCATTACCAGACCAAGGCCGTTTAGCAGAGTCGCGATCGGCAGCATCAGCGGGTCGGCATAGGAGGCCCGCCAGCGCAGCACCAGGTGGAAGCCGACCGAGAGGACCAAGAGTCCGAATCCATACTTGATCAGGTCAGGCGGGAACTTCCCATCCATTGCCAGGCCGACGTTGAGGTAGGCAACGAGCACGATCGCGACAGCCAGCAGCAGCAGCACCAGCTCGACATTGCGCCTGGTGCGAGGACGAAAGGAGGTGACTGTGCTCATGGGTTGGAGGTCCCACACGTGCCGCCTGCGGCTTTGGTTGTCTGGCATTGGATCGCCTGCACGCGCAAATCGGTCACGAGTCGGCGTGCGTCTTCGATGCTGGCGCTGCTAACGGTCGAGTCGACCTTGCCGCGGTAGAAGTCGGGCAGATCGCGCAGTGAGATGTCGCTCTCGTCGACTACGTGCGAGAGCTTCCATGGGCCGGCCTGCTGGTCTACTCCTTGGTAGACCGCGACGTGACCATTCGCCTCGCCCACGTAGTACTGCTGTTGGGACCAGCGGTATGCCGCGTAGCCCCCACCCGCCACGGCGACCAGGACCAGAACAACCAGGACCAGGACCTTGAGCCATCGCCAGCGACCGGAGAGTGGTCCCGCGTCGGTCAGGTGACGGGCCTCATTTTCCTCCACCTCGCTGAGATCCGTGCCCAGAGCCTCACGGGACAGGGCTGCCGCCTTTGCGGCAGGGGTGACCGGTATCGCACGGGTGGTTGCGATCCTGCGCTCGGCCGCTGCGCCCACGACCTCCTGTGCCGTCGATGGCGCCTCCTTGTCGAGGTCGACGACGTCGCCGATGATGCAGGTCACGTTGTCGGGTGCCCCGGCGCGCATGGCCAGCTCGACCAGAAGGTCGGCCGTCGCGCCCGGTGGCCGAGCCTTCAGAAGGATCTCTTCGATGGTGTCGCGTGCGACGAAACCGGAGAGGCCGTCGGAGCAGACGAGATAGCGGTCGCCGATGTGTGCTTCGCGCATGGCCAGGTCCGGCTCATCGTCCTGTTGCCCGGTGAGAACCCGGGTGACCAGTGAGCGCTGCGGATGTCCCTCAGCCTCTGCCTCGGTGATCCGGCCCTCATCGATCAGACTCTGAACAAAAGAGTGGTCGTGAGTGATCTGGGTGAGCGTGCCATCGCGAAGCAGGTAGGCGCGGGAGTCGCCGATGTGCGCGACGGCGATCTTGTTACCCGTCCGCAACAGTGCGGTGACCGTTGTGCCCATGCCCTGGAGCTCAGGCTGGCGCTGCACAGCCTCCCGCAACTCGTGGTTTGCCGTGCGCAGCGCCTCAGCGAGCAGGTCCAGAGCCTCGTCGGCGCCGGGGTTCTCGCCGTCGAGGCTGACCATTTCACCGATCGCGATCGAGCTCGCTACGTCACCTGCAGCGTGGCCGCCCATTCCATCGGCGACGACCAGCAGGTGGGGCCCGGCATACCCCGAGTCCTGGTTCTCCTGACGTACGAGTCCGACATCCGAGCGGGCAGCGTAGTGCAGCGCGATGGCCAAGACAGGCCCTACTTCCGCAGCTCGAAGATTGTCTTGCCGATCCGCAGGGTCGAACCGACCTCGAGAGGCCTGGGTTCGGTCAGCTTGCTGGACCCTAGGAAGGTGCCGTTCGTGGATCCCAGGTCCTCCACGAACCAGCCTTGGTCACGACGGAAGATGCGGGCATGGCGGCCGGAGGCGAAGTCGTCGTCCAGGACGAGGGTGCACTCGGGGTTGCGCCCCAGCAGCACGCCACTATCCATCAGGGACAACGTCGTTCCTGCCAGGGAGCCTTCGGTGACCGTCAGTGTGCTCGGAATGCGCCTGCCGGAAGCGCGGGATGCTTTGGGCATGTCCGGACTGTGGGCTGGCGAGGTCTGGGTGACTGGTTCGCGGGCAGGGCGACGTGGCGCCTTGGGCTTGCCACGGGTCAGGACCCTGGTGCCGTACAGGTCGCCGCGCAGCACGCCGACAACGCTGAAGACGAAGATCCACAGGAGTGCCAGAAGCCCGAGGCGGATCACCGCGAGGGTGAGCTCACTCATGGGTGGGGATCACCGGCGTTCCGCGCGGAAGATAAGGACGGTCCGGCCCACGTCGACCCGGTCACCATCGGCCAGACGCCGGCTGGTGATGCGTTCGCCGTTGACGAATGTGCCATTCGTCGAGCCGAGGTCGCGGATGTTTGCGATCAGGTGAGGGCCGTCGCTGGTCACTCGTATCTCTGTGTGCTGCCGGGAGATACCCGGGTCGTCAAGAATGACGTCGGCGGTGTTGTCGCGTCCCAGAATGGTGATAGCGGCCAATAGGGGGTAGTGATCACCGTCGACTTCGAGCCAGGGACGCTGGGCCGGGTGGCTCCGCGGGCGCTCCGACGCCACGGGTTCGTGATGTGTGACGGGTGAGGGGGGCAGAGCCACACCGAGGGCCGACGCGGCATCGGCAGCCACCGGTCCTGCGACCTGCGGACCGGATGCGGACGCCGGGGCCGGGGGTATGACAGGGGGTGCTGCGGGAGTCTTGGCCGTGGCCGGACGCACACGGAACACCCCGGTATCGAGGTCCTCCTTGGACAGGAAATGCACCTGAATCGGCCCGCCTGGTTGGTACCGCTGGGACTCCGCATGCTCCTGCGCGGAGGCCACGAGCTCATCGGTCAGCATGTCCGAGAAGCCGGTGAGTCGTTCGAAGTCGCTGGGCGCCAGCTCGATGGTAAACAGGTTGGGGACGAAGGTGCGCCCATGGCCGATGGTCGTGGCCCGGTCATCCATCGCGCGGCGCATGGCGGAGGCGATCTCCACCGGCTGGACCTCGGACTTGAAGGCCTTGGCGAAGACACCATGAACCGCTCGTTCGAGCCCTCGCTCGACACGATCGAACACTCCCACAGTCTGCTCCTTACTAACGTTGGTCTTTTGATCGTAACGGGCCATGGTCGGTCAGCCCGAATGTCGTTGGACTTGGAGCCAGATTTCCCTGACTGGACGGCCGGTCCGGTTTGGATTTCGGGGTGGTCGTCCCCCACACTGTGTGAGCGCGCGCGAGTGGCGGAATGGCAGACGCGCTGGCTTCAGGTGCCAGTGTCCGAAAGGGCGTGGGGGTTCAAATCCCCCCTCGCGCACAGAACCCCGGGAGATCTCCCAAGGTCAGCATGAGCCGGGAACCACAGGGTTCCCGGCTCTTTCTGCAGCCGGCCCCCGGGCGCCCGGCTCGCCTGCGTTCACCCCGGCCTCGGTCCGTTGACGGCCGGTTCGGGGGGCTGGGGTCACGGGTCCTGCCACCGGCATCGGGTGCGGGCACGAGGGGCAGATAGCCAATCGCACGTGCTGCCGCGTACGTTTTGAGCATGGCCAGACCCCACGCCGCATCCCTCATCGAGGATGCCTTCCATCGTCGCTCAAATGCCCTGATGCGCGGGCGAGGATGGGGCACCCGCACGATCAGCCACACGGGGTATGGCAGTCAAGACTTTGTACGGGTGCTTGGTCGGGTGCTGCTGAGCCGTCAGACGCAGACGCAGGGGCCGGCGGTCAGCGAGGCGGAACGGAACATCCGTGAACTGAGAGATACCGCGGGCGAACAGCGTGGCTGGCGGGCCTTCGTCACTGCAGGGGCAATGCACGTGCCGGTCCGTGTCGTTGCCGGCGAGCGCACGAAGCAGACCTTCTCAGACCGCAGTGGCTACATCGATGTGGTCATTCCGGCACCAGGCCTGGAGCCGGGCTGGCATGCAGTCACGATCGAGGCAGAGGGCGGCAAGCCCGTTCAGGCCGCAGTGCTGATCATCGATCGCGAGGCCCGCTTCGGACTTGTCAGCGACATTGACGACACAGTCATCTCCACCTCTTTGCCGCGTCCGTTGATTGCGGCCTGGAACACCTTCGTGCGGCAGGCGACCGCCCGTCACCTCGTGCCCGGGATGGCGCCGATGTATCGGACGCTGATCGAAGAGAACCCCGGCGCGCCGACGTTCTATCTGTCCACCGGTGCCTGGAACACCGCGCCGACGTTGACCCGCTTCCTGAAGCGCCACGGCTACCCGGCCGGTCCGATGCTGATGACCGACTGGGGTCCCACCAACACCGGTTGGTTCCGCAGTGGGCAGGAGCACAAGACCGAGGCATTGCACCGCTTGGCTCGCGAGTTTCCCAGGATCCGGTGGGTTCTCATCGGCGACGACGGTCAGCACGACCCGAAGATCTATGGCGACTTCGCCAGGGATCGCCCTGACGTCGTGGAGGCGATTGCCATCCGGGAGCTGACCCCGACCGAGCAGGTGCTCTCGCACGGCATACCGGTATCCAACGAGGAGTTCGCCCGGCGGGTGCGACGGGACGTGCCGGTGTGTCGCGCGCCCGATGGCTACAGCCTCCTGCGTCAGCTGAAAGCCGTTCGGGGCTAGGACGGGGACATCGGTGGTCCTCACGCAGGCATGGCGCCGGGCACCCAGCACTGAGCGAGAATAGGAGCGTGCCCGAGCTCCCCGAGGTTCAGGCGCTCGTCGACTTCCTGCGCGAGCGCACCAGAGGCATGGCCATCGTCGCGGTCGAGCTCGGGTCGATCAGCGTTCTGAAGACCTATGACCCACCCCCGACGGCGCTGCGCGGACTGCCGATCAACAACGTCGCCCGTCACGGCAAGTTCGTCGACATCGAGGCCGAAGGTCTGCACCTGGTGTTCCATCTGGCCCGGGCCGGCTGGTTGCGCTGGTCAGACGCGCTGGCTGCTACCACGGTCCGGCCTGGCAAGTCACCCATTGCGTTGCGCTGCAGGCTCTCTGATGGCAGTGGTTTCGACCTGACGGAGGCCGGGACGCGCAAGCGACTCGCGGCATACATCGTGCAAGACCCAGCTCGGGTGCCCGGTATTGCGCGCTTGGGACCTGATCCGATGGCCGAGGACTTCACAGAGGCCGACTTCGCGGCTTTGCTCGAAGGCCGCCGAACGCAGGTCAAGGGCCTGCTGAAGGATCAGGGATTCCTGGCCGGCGTGGGTAACGCCTACTCGGACGAGGTGCTACACGTCGCTCGGCTCTCACCGTTTGCGCTGGCTTCGAGCCTGGATGAGGAGCAGGTCCAGAGGTTGTATGCCGCGTTGCGCGACACGCTGGCCGGCGCGGTCAGTGCCGCGTCGGGCAAGCCGGCCAAGGAGCTCAAGGACGCCAAGCGCGCAGGGATGCGGGTGCATGGACGCACGGGCCAAGCGTGTCCGGTCTGCGGCGATGTCGTGCGCGAGGTCTCGTTCGCGGAGTCGTCCCTGCAGTACTGCGCCACCTGTCAGACCGGTGGCAAGCCGCTCGCGGACCGGCGGATGTCGCGACTGCTCAAATGAGGATGGTCTAGCTAGCGGCAGCAGACGCAGCTGATGCGACACGATCGGCGTGTCTCAGTAT
>DAITND010000051.1:0-15873 GCA_036834825.1 Dermatophilaceae bacterium | reverse complement strand
ATGTGGGCACAAGAACGCGAAGAACTGGGCAGGGACCGCAGGCCCGGGGTCGGGCAAGCAAACCGCCCGGTTGACGATCCCCTTCTCGCTTGGTGAGAAGGTGTGGATGTGACCGATATGCTCGCGAGGTTGAACCTGCCCGGCTCGTTGATCGCACTGCGCCGAGCGACCCCCGACGATTTGCCTGCCATCGTTGGCCTACTCGCCGACGACCCTCTCGGCAGGACTCGCGAAGCAGTCACTGCAGCGGACGGCTTCGGACCTTATGAGAGGGCATTCGCCGCGATCGACACCGACCCTGCACAGTTGCTCGTCGTCGCAACCGACGGTATTGACGTGGTCGCGACCATGCAGCTGTCGTTCATCCCAGGCCTGGCACGACGTGGCGCGAATCGAGCACAGGCCGATGCCGTACGGGTCGCCGCGAGCCATCGAAGCCGGGGTCTTGGAGCCGCGATGTTTCAGTGGGCCATCGACGAAGCGCGGCGTCGCGGCTGCGTCCTGGTCCAGCTCACCACCGACAAGACTCGCGCCGATGCACATCGCTTCTACGAACGTCTTGGCTTCACCGCATCACACGAGGATTTCATACTGCAGCTCTGACCGGTTAGCGATCCTTGACCGGCACAGCGAGGAACTGTTCGTTGGCGTCGCGTCGAAGGGTTTTGAGCGTCAGTCAGCGTTCGGCTATCTGGACTCACTCTCATAGCCGATGATCGGTCGCTGCTGCTGCACGGGGCATATCACCGATGGAGTCCCGCGAGTTGGCGTCAGGTCGACGACGCGCCCAAGCAGGTAAGTCGCTGCGCCAGGGGTAGGAGTCGACTGGGCCCAGTCTTGAGCACGAAACGCTCGATGGCGGGCTCCGCTTCAACTTGCGCTCAGAGTTCGGAGCGCGCTGAGCACGTGCTTGGGCCGCGCCGGGATCGACGCGGCCCAAGCACTCTGTCGCGGACGACAGGTTGGTTCTACTTCAGTTTGAACAGGGCGGTCAGCGCCGAACTGTCTGCTGTGGTCATGGTGACCTGGTAGCAGGCGCCCGGCAGCTTCGGTGTCTTCCAGTTCTGGATGAACTGACCGGCCCCGGTGTCGTACCGCAGGCTGGTCTCGCCTGTGGTGGTGACCTCGATGGGGTCCTCGATGCCGCCGCCGGTGCCGCAGGTGACCTTCTGCTGGGTGAAGCCGGTGATCACCGAGGTGTCAGTCAGCTCGGTACTGCCCTTGAACACCTCGAACTTCAACGGCAAGTGCCCATGGTGTATCACCGGACGGGTAGACGTGATGGAAGTGGTCGCCAGCGAAAACCCGAACCGCGTTGGACCATATGGGAACTCGCGGACAACCTTGACTCGAAGAAGTGCCAACGCATCATCACTAGATTCGAAGCGCACCCGGCCCCCATCTGATGACCGAAAAGGAATTGAGCCATGAACGCACCCTCACGGACCAGTCGCCGACAATACGAGTCCGTCGCTCACGCCGCCGCGCGCGTCGGCGTGAGCACCAAGACCGTCCGCCGCTGGATCGCTTCGGGTCAGCTGGCCGGATACCGCATGGGGCCCCGATTGCTCCGTGTCGATCCCGATGAGTTCGACAGGATGCTGACCCTCATCCCTACGGCCTGAGTCCTGGGAGTGGCCGAAACGCGAGGCACGACGTCAGCGATAGCTCATGACCATTGACCGCCCTCCACCTCGCGCAACCCAGGACCAACGTTGGCAAGGTGACGCGATATGCAACGCAGAGCAACCTCGCAGGGCTCAGATGTCGGTATGCGCAACCAACTCCGAAAGGGCCGCAGCGATCTGAGAGTCGCGGCCTTTGGCTGCGTGTTGGTAGATCATCGCGGCCTGCGGTGTTGAATGCCCGAGCCTGCCCATGAGTTCGGCCACGGTTGCACCAGTCTGCGCCGCGAGCACGGCCCCCGTGTGCCTCAAGTCGTGCCAGCGCAGATCCGGTCGCCCGACCTTGTCCCGGGCCTTCCACCACGGCCGCTGAAGACAGGAAGCGCCGAGCCGGTCGCCCGTGGGCGAAGTCAGGATGAGAGCTTCGCGGCCGGGACCGACATGATCCTTGAGATGGGACTTGATCATCGGGATCAGGTGAGGCGGGACCGCGACGTCGCGGATGCCGGCGGCCGACTTTGGATGGCCGACGATATAACCCTGGCGACCAACGCGGACGACGCCACGGCGGATACGCAGAATGCCCGCTTGCAGATCGATGTCCTTGCGACGCAGTTCGCTCATCTCCCCGAACCGCAGAGCACAAAAGGATGCCAAAGGGACCGCCACCGCGAGTCTGGCAGGCATAGCCTCGGTGAGCGCCTGGATCTCGTCCAACGTGGCTGGCGTGACCTTCCTGACCCGCGTGTGTGTTCCACCACCCTTGACCCTGCAGGGGTTGGCCGCGATCAACTCGTCGCTCACAGCCGTCTCAAAGATCGCACGAAGCACCTGGTAGGCGCGAGCACGGTACGCCGGGGTCTTGCTTCCGTAGGAGCCAAACCACATGCGCACGGTTGCCGGGGTGATGTCCGCCAATGAAAGGGGACCGAAGGTCGACAAGATCTGTTTGTCTAGCAGGGATCGATAGAGCTCACGGGTCCCCGGCTTGAGGTCACGTTGGTGCAGCCACGCGTCGGCGAATGCGCCGAAGGTCACGCGCTCCTCGGCAAGGCGACGAGCCTTAGGAGCCGTCCACTCCCCCATCGAGATCAGCCTATGCTCGGCCGCCAACCACGCCTCCGAGTCGCCCTTGGTGGCAAAGGTCGTCAGGCCGGAGTATGGGGCCAGGTCCGGACCGATGTAGGACCCTTGATACCGCTTGCTCGGAAGCTTGCGGACGTACCCGAAACCCCTGTGGTTCGCCTTCCCCGCCATCGAACTGTCCTCTCGGTCATGCGATCCGCGTGCGATCCGCGTGCGATCCGAGGGTACATCCGTGGCTAACCCTGTCCACTAATGACCGGAGTGCAGACCGGCATCGTCGCAGGTCAGAGGCCCAATTAGCCGGTCTGCACAGGTACGGCCAACATCAACGCTCAGACGTTGAAGCCGAGCGCCCGCAGTTGCTCGCGACCGTCATCGGTGATCTTGTCCGGGCCCCACGGCGGCATCCAGACCCAGTTGATCCGGTGGCTGGGCACCTGGCCCTCGAGCGCCTGGGCAATCTGGTCCTCGATGACGTCGGTCAGCGGGCATGCGGCGCTGGTCAACGTCATGTCGATGACGACGTGCGCATGCTGGTCGACAGTGACGCCGTAGATAAGCCCCAGATCGACGACGTTGATCCCGAGCTCAGGGTCAACCACATCGCGCAGGGACTCTTCAATGTCGGCAATATTGGGCGGCGTCGGGCCCGCGGCTGCGGCTGCGGGTGGGTGTTCAGCAGTCCTGTCAGTCATGAGTCCTCCATGATTTTGCTCGTGATGGTGTTGTCCCTGATGGTGTTGTTGGCGTTGGTTTCCGTGACGTTGTTCTCTGATGACGAAGGGACTGAGTGAGAGGCCGGGGTCGTAGTGATGTCGACCCCCGCCTGGGTAAGTGCGTCCGTAAACGCCATCCAGCCCAGGAGTGCGCACTTGACCCGAGCAGGGTACTTCGAGACGCCGGCAAATGCCACGCCGTCGCCGATCTCGTCCTCATCGCCGGGGTCGGCGCCCTTGCTCGTCAGCATTCTTCGCATCGCCGCGAACGAGGTCAGTGCTTCCTTGACGCTATGTCCGATCACCTCGTCGGCCAGGACCGAGGTTGCTGCGGTCGAGATGGAGCAGCCGACCGCGTCATAGGACACATCGGCGACCACTGCCGACCGCCCCTCACCATTGAGCTGGACCCGCAGTGTGACCTCGTCCCCGCACGTCGAGTTGACGTGGTGCACCTGAGCATTGAACGGCTCACGCAGGCCCGCGTGAAGCGGCCTCTTCGAGTGCTCGATGATGATCTCCTGATAGAGGTCCATCAGAGCACCGTCCCGAACATCACTGGCACACGATCCAGAGCCGTCAGCAGAGCGTCGACCTCAGCAACCGTGTTGTATGCCGCGAAGCTGGCGCGTGTCGTAGCTGTCACGTTCATCCGCCGATGCAGTGGCCAGGCGCAGTGGTGACCCACCCGAACAGCAACTCCGTCATCGTCGAGGATCTGGCCGACGTCGTGCGGGTGAATCCCGTCGACAACGAAGGCAACAGCACCAGAGCGGTCCTTGCCATCGACAGGTCCGATGACGCGAACCCAGGGACGCTGTGCGAGACCGTCCAGCAGGGCCTCGGTGAGCACGTGCTCATGGGCGCTCACCCTCTCCATACCGAGATCAGTCAGATAGTCGCAGGCCGCAGCCAGACCCACGGCCTGGGCCGCCATCGGGACCCCCGCCTCGAAACGCTGCGGCGGGTCGGCATAGGTCGTGCCCTCCATCCGGACGACCTCGATCATCGAGCCCCCGGTGAGGAAGGGCGGCATGGCCGCCAGGAGGTCATAGCGACCCCACAGGACACCGATTCCCAGCGGGCCGAACATCTTGTGGCCGCTGAAAGCCACGAAGTCAACTCCGAGATCGACCACGTCAACGGCCATGTGCGGCACCGACTGGCAGGCATCCAGGACTGTCAACGCGCCGACCTCGCGAGCCCGGTCGACAATGGCAGCGACAGGATTGATCGTGCCCAGGACGTTGGACACGTGGGTGAACGCGACGACCTTAGTGCGGTCCGTGATGACGGTGTCGAGATCGCCCAGGTCAAGACGGCCATCGTCGGTGACGCCGATCCAGCGGAGTGTGGCGCCGGTGCGCCGGGCAAGTTCCTGCCACGGAACGAGATTGGAGTGATGCTCCATCTCGGTGATGACGATCTCGTCGCCGGCCCCGAGGGAGAACCTCGCAGCAAGCGCAGGGTCGACCCCGTCCATCGCCCCGGCCGCAGCAGCGTTACTGAACGCGTAGGCCACGAGGTTGAGAGCCTCAGTGGCGTTCTTCGTGAAGACCACTTCCTGGGTCTGCGCGCCGATGAAACGGGCCACCGTCTGGCGGGCATCCTCAAAGGCGTCAGTGGCTTCTTCGGCCAGCTGGTGGGCACCGCGATGAACCGCGGCATTGTGCTGCTCGTAGAACACGCGCTCTGCATCCAGCACCTGGCGCGGCTTCTGAGAAGTGGCCCCAGAGTCGAGATATACCAACGGTTTCCCGGCACGCACGGAGCGCGACAGAATGGCGAAGTCGCTGCGGATGGCGGCGGACTCCTGCGCGGTAAACGCAGCGCCCACAGCGACGTCAGACATCGAGCTCACCCCCAAGTCCTCAGGCCTCGACCTTGACGAACCGGTCGTAGCCCTCGTTCTCGAGTCGGTCGGCGAGCTCAGGCCCACCCTCCTCGACGATCCTGCCGTCAATGAACACATGGACGAAGTCAGGCTTGATGTAGCGCAGGATCCGGGTGTAGTGAGTGATCAGCAGTACGCCGACGTCACCGCCGGCCGCCACGCGGTTGACACCCTCAGACACGACCTTGAGGGCATCGACGTCCAGCCCGGAGTCGGTCTCGTCCAGAATCGCCAGCTTTGGGTTCAGCATCTCCATCTGGAGGATCTCGTGGCGTTTCTTCTCTCCGCCGGAGAAACCCTCGTTGACGTTCCGCTCGGCGAAGGCGGGGTCCATCCGCAGCTCGGCCATCGCGGCTTTCATGTCCTTGACCCACGTGCGCAGCTTGGGAGCCTGGCCGTCGATCGCGGTCTTGGCGGTGCGCAGGAAGTTGGAGACGGTGACGCCGGGCACCTCGACCGGGTACTGCATGGCCAGGAACAGACCGGCGCGCGCGCGTTGGTCAACGGTCATCGCGAGGACGTCCGCGCCGTCCAGGGTCACGGTGCCGCCGGTGACGGTGTACTTCGGGTGGCCGGCAATGCTGTAAGCCAACGTCGACTTGCCGGAGCCGTTGGGCCCCATGATGGCGTGCGTCTCCCCCGCCTTCACCGTCAGGTCGACGCCGCGCAGGATCTCCTTGACGCCGTTCTCGGTGTCGACAGTGACGTGCAGGTCGTGAATCTCCAGTGTTGCCATAAGGTCCTCAGTTCTCCTTGGTCACGGAGACGAACACGTCGTCACCGTCGATCTTGACGGGGTAGACAGCAATCGGGGTAACGGCTGGGAGGCCGGTGGGCTTGCCGGAGCGCAGGTCGAAACGGGAGCCGTGCAGCCAGCACTCGATCTCGCCGTCCTCGACGTCGCCCTCGGACAAGGACACGTTGGCGTGGCTGCAAGTGTCGTCGATGGCGTGGATGTCACCTGCGCTGTCCCGCACGATGGCGACCCGCTGGCCGGCGACCTCAGCCTGGACGGCACCAACCGTCGGCAGGTCATCGATGGAACAGACACGCACAAAGCTGTCGGCCACGTCGGCCATCTCCCCCACAGTTCCGGACAGAGTGCTGATCTCGGTCATGCAGACTCCACCGGGGGGGCCGAACCCATCGACACGGACAGCTCCGAGTCGATGGCGGCCATCAGGTGCTCCTGAACTGCGGGGACACCGATGCGGTTGACGATGGCCGCGAAGAAGCCGCGTACGACAAGGCGACGAGCCTCGTCCGCGGTGATCCCACGCGACTGCAGGTAGAACAGCTGCTCGTCGTCGAAACGGCCGGTCGCTGAAGCGTGTCCGGCACCGATGATCTCGCCCGTCTCGATCTCGAGGTTCGGCACGGAGTCAGCCCGCGCACCATCGGTGAGGATCAGGTTGCGGTTCACCTCGTACGTGCTGGTGCCTTCGGCGGACGCACGAATGAGTACGTCACCGATCCACACCGTGTGTGCCGAGTCCCCCTGCAGGGCGCCCTTGTACTCGACGTTCGAGACACAGTTGGGCGGCTCGTGGTCGACGAAGAGGCGGTGTTCCTGGTGCTGACCCGCATCCGCGAAGTAGACGCCGATTGCCTCCAGCGAGCCACCCGGGCCGTCATACCGCACATTGGTGCAGACCCGGACGATCTTGCCGCCGAGGGTGATGGTGATGTGCTTGAGCTTGGCGTCGCGACCGACCAGGGCATCGTTCTGGGCCAGGTGGATCGCGTCGTCATCCCACTCCTGCACGGTGACGAATGTCAGGTCCGCTCCGTCACCGACCCGCAGCTCGACATTGGCGGCGCACTCAGCGGAGCCCTTGTGGGACAACACGACTGTCGCTTTGGCAAACCGTCCGACGTCGACGATCAGGTGACCGTTCACCCGAGCACCGTCGTGCGCCGTGATCGTGATACTCACCGGCTCACCAAGCTCGACCTCGTTCGGGATGGTCACCAATGTGGCCTTCTCTGCGCCAGCCCACGCAGCGGCGGACGCGCGGTCGGCGGGGCGCAGGACCGAACCGAAGGCCCTGTCGCCGACCTTGGCTTCGCTGACGTCAACACCCTGGGGGGCGCAGATGTCGACGGTCAGCCTGGACTCGTCGGTCGGCTCGACCTGGAACAGGCCGCCGAGACGGTCCACCGGAGTGAAACGCCAGTCCTCCTCGCGGCCGCCGGGAATCGCGAAATCGGCTACGTCGTACGACGTCTTGCGTTCGGCGCGCGACTGGTCGGGAACAAAAGCCGCCGCGGAGTCCGTGTGAGCTTGTTCCCCCGGTCGCGGCGCAGCGGCCAGTCGCTGTTGGGCGGTGTCTTGTGTGACGGTCATTAACCGACCGCTCCTTCCATCTGCAGCTCGATCAGGCGGTTGAGCTCCAGGGCGTACTCCATGGGTAGCTCGCGGGCAATGGGCTCGATGAACCCGCGCACGATCATCGCCATGGCCTCCTGCTCGGTCATGCCGCGGGACATCAGGTAGAAGAGCTGGTCGTCACCGATCTTGGAGACCGTTGCCTCGTGACCCATCGTCACGTCGTCCTCGCGGACATCGACGTACGGATAGGTGTCGGATCGGCTGATGGTGTCGACGAGCAACGCATCACAGCGCACGTTGGATGCCGACCCATGCGCCCCCTCCATGATCTGCACCAGACCGCGGTAGGAGGTACGGCCACCACCGCGGGCCACGGACTTGGAGATGATGCTGGAGTGGGTGTTCGGGGCCGCGTGAACCATCTTGGCGCCCGCGTCCTGGTGCTGGCCCTCCCCGGCGAAGGCGATGGACAGGGTCTCACCCTTGGAGTGCTCACCGAGCAGGAAGACGGCCGGGTACTTCATGGTCACCTTGGAACCGATGTTGCCATCGACCCACTCCATGGTCGCGCCCTCCGCGCAGGTCGCGCGCTTGGTGACCAGGTTGTAGACGTTGTTGGACCAGTTCTGGATGGTCGTGTAGCGAACACGGGCGTTCTTCTTCACGATGATCTCCACGACGGCGGAGTGCAGCGAGTCCGACTTGTAGATCGGCGCGGTGCAGCCCTCGACGTAGTGCACGTAGGAGCCCTCGTCGGCGATGATCAGGGTCCGCTCGAACTGACCCATGTTCTCGGTGTTGATCCGGAAGTAGGCCTGCAGCGGGATGTCGACCTTGACTCCGGGCGGCACGTAGATGAAGGAGCCACCGGACCACACTGAGGTGTTGAGTGCGGCGAACTTGTTGTCACCGACCGGGATCACCGAGGTGAAGTACTCACGAAACAGGTCTTCGTGCTCACGCAGGCCCGTATCCGTATCGACGAAGATGACGCCTTGCTCCTCCAGGTCCTCACGGATCTGGTGGTAGACGACCTCAGACTCGTACTGCGCCGCCACCCCGCCCACGAGACGCTGCTTCTCTGCCTCGGGGATGCCGAGGCGGTCGTAGGTGTTCCTGATGTCCTCGGGCAATTCCTCCCACGACGTCGCCTGCTTCTCGGTGGACTTCACGAAGTACTTGATGTTCTGGAAGTCGATACCGGTCAGGTCGGAACCCCAGCTGGGCATGGGCTTCTTGCCGAAGAGCTTCAGGCCCTTCATACGCAGGTCCAGCATCCACTGAGGTTCGCTCTTGCGGCCCGAGATGTCGGCAACGACCTCCTCGTTCAGGCCTCGACGAGCCGACACGCCGGCAGCATCGCTGTCGGACCAGCCGTACTCATAGGTACCAAGACCCTTAAGACCCGGGTTGAGCACCTCGACTTTGCTCAACGCGTCGGTGCTCAGTTCCTCGGTGCTCAATGCGTCAATGCTCATGGGTTGGACCTTCCATCAGAAGTGGTCGTTCCTGGCAATTTCTGACTGACTGACGATTCGTTCGCGGCGACGGCACTCAGGGGGATGAACGTGGTGCAGACGTGCTCGCCATGGGCGAGGGTCGCCAGGCGTTGGACGTGGACTCCAAGCAGGCGCGAGAAGGCGTCGGTCTCGGCGTCACAGAACTGGGGGAACTCGGCAGCGACGTGCTGCACCGGACAGTGGCCCTGGCACAGCTGTACCCCGGCCAAAGGCGCGCCCGATCCCACGGGCCGGGTGGAGGCGGCGTAACCATTGGCGGTCAATGCCGTTGCCAGTACCTCGGCTCGGGAAACGACACCCTCCCCTGATGTGGCGAGCAGGGCGGCATACCGCTTCTCGAACTCGGCGATGCGCTCGCGGGCAAACTCGCTCACGGCCTCCTCGCCAGCGTGCTCTGCGAGGAACCGCAATGCCGAGGTGGCCACGTCGTCGTAGTCGCTGTCCATGCCGACGTGACCGGCCTCGGACAGAACATATGCACGGGCCGGGCGTCCGCGTCCGCGACCGGCAGCGGTGGCCGGCTCGTGCTCCTGGATAGAGCCCTTCTCTATGAGAAGGTCCAGGTGACGACGCACCGCGGCGGGCGTCAACCCCAAGCGGTAGGCGAGGGCGGTCGCGGTGAGCGGGCCATCCTCGGAAATCGCCTGTCGGACCCTGTCCCGGGTGCGCGCCTCAAGCACGTGCGGTGCGGGATTGGACCCCACTGCACGCCCGGAAACGGGTTGGTCGGTGATAAACACAAGAACAGTGTGACCTAATTCGACCCACGATGGCTAGTTAGGGTTACCTAACTAGCCCTGGCGGGCGCTCTCGCCGGTGACCTCGCACGACCTCCGTCATAAGTACCCGGGCCTGGTACACCTAGACTTTGCCCGTGACCGAGGCCGTGAGTGTGCATGATCTCGCCAAGCGATTTGGTGCCACCACTGCCCTTGCGGGTATGACGTGGGCTGCTCGCCATGGGCAGGTGACGGCGGTCCTGGGCCCCAACGGTGCCGGCAAGACGACGACCATCGAATGTGCCGAGGGTCTCCAGCGCCCGGACTCGGGCGAGGTCCGAGTCCTGGGCGCCGATCCGTGGCAGGCCGGTCCCGACCACCGCGCCTCCGTGGGGGTCATGTTGCAGGACGGCGGACTGCCCAACGCCAGCACTCCGGTGCGACTACTGCGCCACCTCGCGGCTTTCCATCAGTTCCCGGCCGACGTCGACGCGCTCGTTGACCGGCTCGGGATCGGCGCCTTCAGCGGCACGACCGTCCGTCGGCTGTCCGGCGGGCAGAAGCAGCGCGTCGCCCTCGCTGCGGCTCTGGTAGGCAGACCCGCGGTCGCCTTCCTGGACGAGCCCACCGCTGGCCTGGATCCTCATGCCCGACTCGACGCCTGGGACCTGCTGCGCGAGACCAGGGACACCGGCTGCGCCGTCATCGTCACCACCCACTCCTTTGAGGAGGCCCAGCGATTGGCCGATCACATTGTCATCGTCAACAGGGGAAGCGTTGCCGCCCTGGGCAGCATCGCTGAGCTGACCAGCGAACGTTCACTCGAAGATGTCTACTTCTCACTCACCCGGGAGTCCACCCGATGAGTTCCGCGCCGATGGACACGGTTCCAGCCAATACCGCGGCTCCAAGTCGTGACCGGGTGCTGGCCCAGACCCGCTTCGAGACGGGCACCCTCCTGCGCAACGGCGAGCAGCTGCTGGTCGCCGTCATACTGCCTGCCATGGCTCTGGTGGGCCTGGCCCTCAGCCACTCCCCCTCGCTCGGGCCGGGCCGGCGCATAGACCTCGCTGTCCCAGGGATATTGGCGCTGGCCGTGATCTCGACGGCCTTCACCGGTCAAGCGATCTCCACCGCGTTCGACCGAAGATACGGCGTACTGCGTCTGCTAGGGGTAAGTCCCCTCGGGCGCAGCGGTCTCCTCATCGCGAAGGCTCTCGCAGTTTTGACAATCGAGCTCCTGCAATTCGTCGTGATCGGTGGCTTGGGCCTGGCCCTGGGTTGGCACCCGCAATGGATAGGACTGTTCGCCGCCACACCGCTGGCGCTGGTCGGGACCTGGACTTTCGTCGCACTGGCCCTGCTCCTGGCCGGCACGTTGCGTGCCGAGGGCGTGCTCGCGCTGGCCAACCTGATCTGGGTGCTCCTTCTCGGTCTCGGTGGCGTCATCGTCGCGCCCTCCCAGATGCCCGCCGGCCTCTCCCACCTCGCCGCTCTCCTTCCCTCCGGCGCCCTGGGGGACGGACTGCGAGCTGCTTTCATCCACGGGCGACTGGCCGCAATACCGCTGCTCGTGCTCATTCTCTGGGGCGCAGCGGCAACAGCTCTGGCCTCACGCACTTTCCGCTGGAGCGACTGATGACACAGCCCCTGACGCCACCGCGAGTGACGCCACCCACCACACTGAAGCCACCCATGGCCAACCCCTGGCTACGCCGCGTCCTGCTGGTGAACCTGATCCTGGAGATCGCCATTGTCGTCTCCGGCGGGCTGGTGCGCCTCAGCGGTTCGGGCCTTGGCTGCCCGACCTGGCCACAGTGCGTCCCAGGGTCGTTCACGCCGGTGCCGCACCAGGAACAGGGATTCCACAAGCTCATCGAGTTCGGCAACCGGACCCTGACCAGTGTCGTCGGCGTCGCGGCGCTGCTGGTGATCGTCGCGATCTGGCGTTGGGCGCCGGGTCGTCGTGCGCTACTGCGGATCTCGGTCCTACCACTCGTCGGCGTCATGCTGCAGGCGCTCCTGGGCGGCATCACCGTGCTGACCGGCCTCAACCCGGCGCTCGTGGCCGCTCACTTCCTTGCCTCGATGGTCCTGGTCTCCCTGTCAGCATATTTGCTGTATCGCGTGGGCGAGGGGGACGAGTCCCCCGTTGTCCTGGTACGCCCCGAGATTCGCCGGGTGGCGTGGGTAACGGCGGCCTTGGGCGCCGTCGTCCTCATCCTTGGCACGGTGGTCACCGGATCCGGCCCGCATTCCGGCGATGCCAGCACGCCACGCTTCGGGTTCGATCCTCGCACTATCTCCTGGCTGCACGCCGACGCAGTGATGCTCTTCGTCGGCCTCGTGGTTGCCGTGCTGTTGGCGGTACAGCTGACCTCGCCCGACCCGCGACCTCGACGGGTTTGGCACGCGGTCTTTGGGGTCACCGTGCTTCAGGGCCTCGTCGGCTACGCGCAGTACCTCACCGGCCTGCCCGAACTGCTGGTCATGGTCCACATGCTCGGGGCCAGCCTCATGGCGGTGTCGCTGACTTACGGCGTGCTGAGCCTGCGCCGCCGCTCAGCTTAAGGAAGCGCGAGGTGCCACAGTGAGTCGACCGCGACCGCCAGGAAGACGAGGGTCAGGTAGCTGATCGAGTAGTGGAACAACCGCATCGGATTCAGCGACGCGGTAGTCACGTTCTGCGGCGCTTTCGCGCGCAAGAGCAGTCTGTGGGCTTCGAGGAGGAACAACCCGCCGGAGGGCAGCGCCACCACCAGATAGACCCAGCCCATCGATGCGATCGGGATCAGCGCCACAGAGGTCAGCACGGTGTGCCAGCTGTAGATCACGACCTGACGGGCCACCGCCGAGTCCTTGGCCACGACGGGGAGCATCGGCACTCCGGCGGCTTCATACTCGTCCTTGAAACGCATCGACAACGGCCAGTAGTGCGGAGGCGTCCAGAAGAACACGATCAGAAAAAGAACCAGCGCCGGCCACGCCAGGGAGTCGGTGACCGCAGACCAGCCGATGAGCACCGGCATGCAGCCGGCAGCGCCACCCCACACGATGTTCTGGGAGGTACGCCGCTTGAGCAGCATCGTGTAAAAACCGACATAGAGGGCTATCGCACCCAAAGACAGCACGGCGGACAGCCAGTTGACCAGCAGCCCCAGCCACAACGTCGACGCCAGGCCCAACACCGCTCCAAAACGCAGGGCGGCACCAGGAGCGATCGCGCCGGTGACCAGGGGCCGGTTCTCGGTCCGGTGCATGACCTTGTCGATGTCGCGGTCCAGATAGCAGTTCAGCACGTTGGCCGAAGCAGCCGACAAGGTGCCCCCCACGAGCGTGGCCACGATCAGCCACAGCGGGGGCAAGCCGCGCTGAGCCAGGAACATCGTGGGAAACGTCGTCACCAGGAGCAGCTCGATGATCCGCGGCTTGGTCAGGGCAACATAGTTGCCCGCCGTCCTGCGCCAGCTCGGGCCACCCGACCCCGTCAACGCGGGATCCGACCCCGTCAACACAGGATCCGACCCCGTCGATAGACGATCCAATCGCGGCTCCAGAGCAGTCACGGCATCCTTGGGGTGTGGTGTGGACCGGGTGCGAGCCCATCGAGACGGGGCGCCCGTTTGAAGGACCTGAAGTCTAGCGTCGATGGGCGCTGGCGCACGCCTGGAGCTCGACACAAGCCCTGTGCTTATCGAGATAGGCTCGATCCGTGACCGACCTGAACGCCACTGACCTTGACCAAGGCACCATGAGCAGGAGCCGCGACGCGTCGCTGGCTGCGCCGATCGCCACCCGCGCCGGATGGACCGAGGTGGATGTGCGAGCCGTCGACACAGTACGGCTGCTCGCCGCTGACGCGGTCCAGAAAGCCGGCAACGGCCACCCGGGCACCGCGATGAGCCTGGCTCCGCTGGCATACCTGCTGTACCAGAACGTGATGCGTCACGACCCAGCCGACCCACAGTGGCTGGGCCGTGACAGGTTCGTCCTTTCGTGTGGCCACTCAAGCCTGACCCAGTACATCCAGCTGTACCTCTCCGGCTACGGTCTGGAGCTCGATGACCTAAAGTCGTTGCGCACGTGGGGTTCACTGACCCCGGGTCACCCCGAGGTCCACCACACCCCAGGTGTGGAGATCACGACGGGACCGCTGGGCTCAGGTCTGGCCTCAGCGGTGGGAATGGCGATCGCCCAGCGTCGCCAGCGGGGCCTGCTGGACCCTGACGCCGCACCGGGCCAAAGCCCCTTCGATCACCACATCTACGTGGTCGCCTCCGACGGCGACATGATGGAGGGCGTCTCCCACGAGGCCAGCGCCCTTGCCGGGCACCAGGAGCTGGGGAACCTGACGTTGATCTACGACCAGAACCACATCTCCATCGAGGACGACACCAACATCTCGTTCTCCGAAGACGTGGGCAAGCGCTATGAGGCCTACGGCTGGCACGTGGTCACCGTCGACTGGCGCAGCAGCTGGAGCAAAACCAACACGGACGGCGACGGCCACGCCGCCTACGTCGAGGACGTCGACGCCCTGCTCAACGCGATCGAGAGCGGCACGACGGTCAGCGACAAGCCGACGCTGGTCATCCTCAAGACGGTCATCGCCTGGCCCGCCCCTAGCAAACAGGACACCGGCGCGTCACACGGCTCGGCACTGGGTGAGCCGGAGATTGCCGCCACCAAAGCGCTGCTCGGGTTCGACCCTGCTGCGACCTTCGAGGTGGGCGCCGACGTTCTTGCCCGCGCCCGTGAGGTCATGGGGCGCGGGAAGAGTGCCCATGCCCGGTGGGACAAGGGGTATGCCACCTGGAAGGCCTCCCATCCCGAGAACGCCTCCTTGCTCGACCGTCTGGTCAACCGGAAGCTGCCCACAGACTTCGCCGCGGCGTTCCCGACCTTCCCGGCCGACCCCAAGGGCATGGCAACTCGATCCGCCTCGGGCAAAGTGCTCAACGCCCTGGCCGACGTCATGCCTGAGCTCTGGGGGGGTTCGGCGGACCTGGCCGGGTCCAACAACACGACGATGGCCGGCGCGCCAAGCTTCATCCCCGCGGGCAAGCAGACAAACGAGTACCAGGGCGGCCCCTTCGGCCGGACCCTGCACTTCGGCATCCGCGAGTTCGGCATGGGCTGCATCCTCAACGGAATCACGCTGGAGGGACTCACTCGTCCCTACGGCGGCACCTTCTTGGTGTTCTCGGACTACATGCGTCCGGCGGTTCGACTGGCCGCCCTCCAAAAGCTGCCCGTGACCTTCGTCTGGACCCACGACTCCATCGGTCTCGGAGAGGACGGACCGACCCATCAGCCCATCGAGCACCTGGCCGCCCTTCGTACCATTCCCGGCCTGGATGTCGTGCGTCCGGGCGACGCCAACGAGACCGCGGTCGCCTGGCGCACCATCTTGGAACACACCGAGCGCCCCGCGGGTCTGATCCTGTCCCGACAGGCGATCCCGACCCTGGACCGTGAGACGTTCGCGTCAGCGGAGGGTACGGCCAAGGGTGCCTACGTGCTCATCGATGGCTCCGCGGGCTCAGGGCCTCAGGTCATCCTCATCGCGACCGGTTCCGAGGTCAGCATTGCCGTCGCAGCACGCGAGACCCTCGAGTCACAAGGGGTTTCCACCCGGATTGTGTCGATGCCATGCCGCGAGTGGTTCGAGGCCGCGGACCAGACCTACCGCGACCAAGTCCTTCCACCAAGCGTCCGGGCGAGGGTGAGCGTCGAAGCCGGTGTGCCCATGGGTTGGCGGGACTTTGTCGGCGACGCCGGCCGCATCGTAAGCATTGACCACTTCGGTGCCTCGGCCGACGCGGCGACACTCTTCCGTGAGTTCGGCTTCACCCCAACGGCCGTCGTGGCTGCAGCACAGGAATCCATCCAGTCCGCGGAAGTGCGATGACATGAGGGACAACGAGATGACCGACCACCTCAAGGAACTTTCAGCACAAGGCGTTTCCATCTGGCTCGAC
>DAITND010000050.1:0-15877 GCA_036834825.1 Dermatophilaceae bacterium | reverse complement strand
CATCGACCCCAGTGACGGTGTCCTCACCGTCCGGTTAGACCCCCTACCAACCCGGCGCGCCACCACCGCGATCGCCGAGCTGTGTGAGCACCTCACCGCCACACACACGCTCTACCCGGGCACCAACCTCACCCTGCGCTACGAGGTCAAAACCCGGCCCTGACCTAACAAGGACTAAAGCACTATGTCCAGAGTCCTGGAGTTGGGGCTTCCTGCTGGCGATGGGCGCCATCGGGGGCGGCCCCACCTTCCTTCGGACCCCGGTGGGCCACCAGTTCACGAGCGAGGCCGTCAGCGTCGTGTTCCTGACCTTGGCCGCCGGATCGATCCTCTATGTGGTCACCAGGCTGATCGCCGTCGCAAACAAGGCCCGACGTGCGGACCTGCTCGCCTACGGGCTGCTCCTGGGACTGCTAGCAGGCTTCCTAACCGACGCCATCGTCACCGCAGCCGGAGCGTAAGGCCCCGGCTGGCCGAGTCAGAGCCAGTTGCGTCGACGGAACATGATGTAGAGCGTGCCCGCCAGTACGACGATCGCGACGGCGCTGGCGTACAGACCCGAAGACCTGGCGAACCCTGGATAGGGCACGTTCTGGCCGAACCAGCCAGTCACGGCGGTGGGCACGGCAATGATCGCGGCCCAGCCGGTCAGCTTCTTCATGACCGTGTTCAAACGGGCCTCCTGCAGGGAGAGGTTGGTCTCGAAGACCGTGGTGACCATGTCCCTCAGCGACTCGGTCCACTCCGAGGCGCGCAGGACGTGGTCGCACAGATCGGCATACGAGCCGTCAAGCTCGCTGCGGTGTCGCTGAACCGCATTGACGACCTCACGCATGGGCAGGACGACCCGACGCATCTCCACAAGCTCCTTGCGCACCCGATAGGTCCGCTGCTGGATCTCGCGGGTCACGGCCTTCTCGTCGAACAAGCCATCCTCAAGAGACTCGATCGCGTCGTCCATGAGCTGGACGGTCTCGAAGTGGCCATCCACGACGACGTCGAGCAAGCCATGAAGCAGCTGACCCGGAACCTAGCTTCAGCAGCTCGGGGTCATCCTCCCAGCGTTCCACCACCTGGTCCATGTTGAAGTCATCGTCGGAGCGTATTCTGACGATGACGTTGGGCATGACGAACGCTGACACGCGGCTGGTCTGGAGGCGGGAGTCCAGGGGCCCATACTGCTGGTCTGCACCAACATCCAGGCGCGTCCCGTACACGGTCACGAAGGTGTGGGTGGCATGGCGCGTGGCCTTCGGTCGCTCGCCGCTGGCGATGGCATCTTCGACAGCGTGTGAGTCGAGGGTCAACTCGTCCGCAAGCTTGCGGAGGAGGTCATGGTCGGGCTCACACAGGTCGAGCCATACAAGAGCCCCTTGCTCCTGCAGATGGTCGGAGATCTCCTCAATGGGGAAGTCCTCGATCTCGAGCCGGCCGTCACGCCACCGCCGAGTGCGGACGCCGTTCTTGATGCCAGTGATCACAGAAACATTCTGCACTGACCCGCCGTCACCACCAGAGCCAGATGGGTGGTCGTGCTGCCTACATCTCGTCCGCGGCCGGGGAGTTGAAACGCGTGAGCAGGTCGCCGAAGGCTTCCACGTCATCGGTTGGCCAGCACGGTATCTCCTGGCGGATGAGGCCTTGGCGAGCCCGCGAGCCTGGGTGAGTCGTCGCCGACCGCCTGCTGTGAGGGTCAGCCGGTGGGAGCGACGGTCGGCTGTGTCGGTCTCGCGGGTGATGAGCCGGAGGTCCTCGAGCAGGCTGAGCTGTCGACTCAGGGCGCCTTTGTCGATGCCGAAGTACTCGCTGAGGTCCGCAGCCCTGGCACTGCCCAGGTCGTGCAACTGGCCAGAAGTGCGTAGGCGGTGGCCTGCAGGTCGGGATGGACCTCACGGGAGAGGTCGCCGGTATTGGAGTGGGCACGGCGAAGCAGGATGGCAACCTCGTGCTCGACACGGTAGTACCCGTGAGAGTTGCGCTGGGCCACGCTGAACTCAGGGTTCGCCACGCTGAACTCAGGGTTCGAAGTGGGGCCGCAGCGGGTAAGAGTTCTCGCCGTGGTCGCTTGTTCGGGCGGCGAGGACCTGGTGCAGCTGGATGCCGTTGCGTTCGAACGCCAGCCGGGAGCCGGCCATATACAGCCCCCAGATCTTCGCCGTCGCCAGGTCGGCTTCGGCGACGCATTCGTCCCAGTTTTCCTCGAGGTTTTCACACCAGCGCTGCAAGGTACGGGCGTAGTGCACCCGCAGGTTCTCCTGGTGCTGCACCTCGAGGCCCGCGTCCTCCATCGCGCACACGATGTCGCCAGAGCCGGTGAGCTCTCCGTCAGGGAAGACATACCTGCCGATGAAGCCGCGCCGGCGCAACCCGGGGTGGCGGTTGTCCGGACGGGTGATGCCGTGGTTGAGCAGCTGGCCACCGGGACGCAGCCGGGAGCGCAGGAAGCGGAAGTAGGCCGGGTAGTTATTCACGCCGATGTGCTCGATCAGCCCGATGGAGCTGACGGCGTCAAACCCGGTCTCCCGGACGTCGCGGTAGTCGAGGTGACGGACCTCGACAAGGTGGTCCAGCCCCTCCGAGGTGTTGCGTTCCTTGGCCCAATGAGCCTGTTCGGCAGAAAGGGTGACGCCAAGAACTGATACCCCGTAGTTCTTGGCGGCGTGGCGCACCATGCCACCCCACCCGCAGCCGACGTCGAGCAGCCGCATACCGGGTTGCAGGCCGAGCTTGCGGGCGACAAGGTCGTGCTTGTGCTCCTGAGCCTGCTCCAGGGTCGCGTCGTCAGCGGGGTAGCAAGCGCAGGTGTAGGCCATCGACGGACCCAGGACCATTTCGTAAAAACGGTTCGAAACGTCGTAGTGGTGACTGATGGCGGCGGCGTCGCGGCGCTTGCCATGTCGAGGGTCGAACGGGCGAGGCCGCACTTCTTGAGGGGGGAGGGTCGGCGGGACCAGGGTGCGCAGGCCCAGGCCACGTAGCCAACGCAGCGCCTGCCGCGGGGACGGGGCCTGAATCCGCATGTCGTCCTCGAAAAGGCGCATCAGCGGATAGGGGTTGCCCGGATGCACCCCCTCGATCTCGATATCGTCCTTCAGGTAAGCGCGGACCAAGCCCAGCGAGCCCGGTGCGGTGGCCAAGTAGGATGCCGCGCGAGGCCGGATCAGGCGGAGGCCCAGCTGGGCGTCCACCTGACCTGCCACGCTACCGTCGTATGCCGTGAAGCGAACCGGCGCGCGGGAGCCGAATAGCCCGGCGAAGATCTCGCCCAGCTCAACGTGCGTGGCACCTGAACGGCCGGGTTCCAACCACTGTGTCATCGCCTGCTCACCGCCTTTGCATAGAGGTCGAGCAACCTGGATCCTGGGTCGTAGCGCGCCTTCACCTCGGCGTAGGTCGTCCCCCCATAGAGAGCCCAGAACTCTTCGGGCCGGTAGTAGGAATCGGAGTACAACGACTTGTGTCCGTCATGTTCGGCGACCGCCCTCTCGACGCGACGGTTGACCTCTCCTTCACGGCTCCCCGGCCGGATGGGCACCGTGGACCAGAAGCCGACGTTGACGTAGATCTGGTCCGGCTGCAGCGGGTACAACGGCCACGGCCCCCCGTCACTCTGGGCCGCCGTGGCCGCCGTGGCACCGGTCGGCCGCAGACGCAGCGGGCACAACCACACCGGGGCTATTGACACCTCGCGCAGGAACCAGTGCAGGAACTCAGCCGTGCGGCTAAGGGGAATCTCCACGTCCTGCACCACGCGCTCACGTCGCGGCTTGCCACGCCAGCGGTCCAGCCGTGCGACGAACTGGTGTCGTGACTCCCACCCGACGAGCTTGGCGTAGACGTCGCTGCGCAGCCACCGTTTCGGCCACAGCGCCCGCACCAGCCGATTCTGAGCTCCGAAGGCGCGCGAGCACCAGAACCAGTCGGTGTCCCAGCGCCACAGGTAGTCGCGCACCGTCAGGTAGTCGGTGTCGCGGCTGCGTATCGACTGGTAGTAGATCTGCCGGCCGGTGTAGTCCGAGGTGTATGGCGCCGTGTCGGACCACGAGCCCAGCGTCAGGTAGGCCTCGTCAGCGCCGAAGACCGTGCCATCCAGGAAGTCGACCGCCTCACCGTCGAAAGCCAACGCGTCCACGATGCCGGCGACGGCGTCGGTCAGCGCCTGCAGGTCGGCGAAGTAGACATGGCGCAGCCGGACGAACGGATGGACCGGCTCCAGGTCGATGACCAGGCGCAATGCATATCCGAGTGTCCCATAGGAGTTGGGGAAGGCATGGAACAGTTCGCTGTGCTTGCCAACAGGGCCAGCCACCACGATCTCCCCCGCACCGGTCAGGATCTCCATCTCACGCACGGACTCGTGCGGAAGCCCGCTTCGGAAGGAGCTGGACTCAATACCCAGTCCGGTTACTGCGCCACCGATCGTGATGGTCTTCAGCTGCGGCACGACCAGAGGCATCAGATCGTGGGCCAGCGTCGCGTCCACGAGCCGCTCGTAGGTGGTCAGGGCCTGGACGTCTGCCGTCCGCGACACCGGGTCGACGGCGAGGACCTGATCGAGCCCCGATGCGTCCAGACCCGGGCCCCTGCTCGGTTCACGGTTTCGGAAGAGGTTGGACGTGCGCTTAGTGAGCCGTATGGGGGACCCGGGGGGGATCGCGGCGTACTGGCGCAGCAGACGCTCGCGAGCCTGGTCATGTCCTTTGTGGGTGGCGAGCCCTTCTCTGGCTCGGGCCAGATTCCTCATGAGCGGAGCCTAAGCAGATTGGTTGCCCCAGGCAACGACTGACGCTCGTATGTTCACAATCTCGCCGGATACTGTACAAGTTGCGGTGTCATCGACCCAGGGACGATGTGGAGGCATATGGTGACGGACCTGATGCGTGCATGGGTGGTCACCAGCCCGCGGCCGATCATCCAGTCCCCGCTGGCCGTGGTTGAGCGCCCTGTGCCGATCCCGGAGCGTGGCGAGGTGCTGGTCCGGGTGCGCGCGTGTGGCGTATGCCGTACCGACCTGCATCTGGCTGAGGGTGATCTGGCGCCCCGGCACAGCAGGGTGGTCCCCGGGCATGAGGTCGTCGGCGAGGTCGTCAGGCTCGGTGAGGGTGCCGACCGTTTCCGGACAGGTGACCGCGTCGGCATCGCGTGGTTAAGGCACACCTGCGGAGCATGTGGGTGGTGCCGCAGCGGCCGCGAGAACCTGTGCCCGCAGTCGCGTTATACAGGATGGGACGCGGATGGGGGGTATGCCGAGTTTGCCGTGGTGCCAGAGGCTTTCGTCTACCGGATACCAACCGCATTCACCGACGAGCAGGCCGCGCCGCTGCTGTGCGCCGGGATCATCGGATACCGTTCCCTGCGGCGCGCACAGCTACCTCCAGGAGGTCGGCTCGGGATCTACGGGTTCGGGGGCAGCGCACACCTCACCGCGCAGGTGGCCATAGCCCAGGGCGCTGAGGTGCACGTCATGACGCGTGGTCACCAGGCCCGCGAGCTCGCCCAGCAGCTCGGTGCGGCCTCGGTGGGCGGGCCGTTCGACCATGCACCGGTGCCTCTCGACGCCGCCATAATCTTCGCGCCGGCCGGGGAGCTGGTACCGCTGGCACTGGAGTCCCTGGGCCCAGGTGGAACGCTTGCCCTGGCGGGCATCCACATGAGCGACATTCCGGCTCTGGACTACCAGCGTCACCTGTTTCAAGAGCGCACCGTCTGCAGCGTCACGAGCAACACCAGGCGTGACGGCGAGGAGTTCCTGATCCTGGCGCAGCGACTTGGGGTACAGGTCACGACGACGCCCGTCCCCTTCGAGCACGCAGACAAGGCCCTGCTCGACCTGGCCGAGGGGCGCGTACGCGGCGCGGCAGTCCTGATCCTGACCGGATGAGCCACCCGGCGGGCCAAAGAGGATCAGGGTCGACAAGATGAGCCGGCCTCAGGTGGGTGGATGCAGATCCTTGATACCGAGCCGGTGTGCGAGCGCGATGGCGTCGAACGGAGCATGAACCTTTGCGTCGTTGTCGAAGTACACGAACACCTCGCGCTCGCACACGGGTGCCGGCGGGCCGAGCGTGCGGCCGTCGGTCGGCGTGCCCCCCATCTGCCAGGTGCGCACGCGCGCGGCCCAACGGTCGAGTGCCGCGTCCCCGTAGCCACTGACGTACAGCTCCTGGTCGCCGTGCAGCCGCGCGTACACGAAGTCGGAGGTCACGTCGTCCAGTACCGGCCACTTGCCTGCCGAGTCGGCACAAACCAGCGCGATGTCGTTGTCACGCAACAGCTGGACGAACTCGATGGTCGCGAACGACGCGTGCCGCACCTCCAGGGCGTGCCGCACCGGACGGTCCGCGTCCGTGGTGGTGACGGCGCGCCCGTCAAGTCGCTGATCGTGATGAGTGGCCAGCTGCGCAGCGTCACGAGTCGTCCGCGGCAGCAGCGCGAAGAACGCGGCAAGGCGATCTGCGTCAAAGCCCAGCGTAGGCGGCAGCTGCCACAGCACCGGCCCCAGCTGGTCACCGAGGGCCAGCACGCCCGAGGCAAAGAAGTTGGCCAGCGGCACCTCAACGTCGGCGAGCTTCTTCATGTGCGTGACGAACCGGGGGCCCTTAACTGAGAAGACGAAGCCGGCCGCTGTCTGCCTGCGCCACTGCTGGTAGGAGCTCGGTCGCTGAAGCTGGTAGAACGAGCCGTTGACCTCGACCGACGCGAGCGAGCGCGAGGCGTACTCCAGCTCGCGTCGTTTGGCCAGTCCAGGCGGGTAGAAGACCCCGCGCCAGGGTGGGTAGCGCCATCCGGAGATGCCGACATGAAATGGGCTCGGATCCCAGCCGCGCCGCGTCCCGTCCACGGGTGCCCTCAGATCACCTAAGGCCGGAGCCAGCGCAGACTACCTGTTTCGGCAAGCAGCTCCAGCCGGCGCCGCTGGGCACTGCCAGGAAGGGCCTGCCCTGGGTTTGCGTGGCTGGCCAAGCGCTGCCGGGCGCGGTCCAAGGTCACCCGCAGGTCGACTTGTTCGCCCTGGTGACCTGTGGAGCTGACGCTAAACTCCCGGCTCAGCAGTGCCGCGACCGTTTCCGAAAGAGTCCAGCCCAGGACCGGCAGGTCAAGAATCTCCGCCGCTAGCAGCCCTGCCGAGGTCGCGGCCAGATGGTCGAGGTGACCGGACACCGCAGAGGTGTCGAAGACCAAGAGCCCGTCAGGGTGACAGGAATCGGCAGCGGCGACGACTTCGTCGGCCAGATGCGCCTGACGCAGCTCGCCGAGGGTCCCATCCGGGCGGTCCTGCATCTTCACCCGGACCGGGCCGAGCAAGTCGGCCGCCGAGGCCAGCTCAGCCCCGCGCAGCGTGGCAAGGTCTCCCGGGGCTTCGTCCAGCGTCCAGGCTTGGCTGTGGGTCAGACAGAGCACGTCGACCCTGGTCCCCCCGTAGAAGAACGCGTCAAGGATCGCGCCGAGACCAAACGACGCGTGATCGGGATGGGCTATCACCGCCAGCACCGACGTCCACACAGGGGGGACGTCTGCCCCCCGGCTCATCCGTGCCACGATTCTGCTGCTCATGGTTGACTCCAAGATCGGGCGGCGCCCTGACGTCGCCAAAGTCCTTGCGCCCACGTTCATGAGCGCTCCTAGCGATTCAAGCACTACGCCTGAGAGATTTCCTCAAGAAACGTCATGTTCGGACCTTCGGAAACCTCAGGTGCGGGGCTATCTTGGCGCGGTGGACTCTCCTTCAGTTTCGGTATCGTGAGCCGATTCAAGCCCGGAGACCCACTTGACCGGTTATTCGAGATCGGGGTCATCTTCAAGGGGCTCGACGGGATTCTCGAAACCGTCGGCGGCCTACTCCTGCTCACCGTCACCCCGGCGACGATCAACAACCTGGCAGCGAGGGTGACCCAGCACGAGCTGTCCGAAGACCCCAACGACCTCATCGCCAGCCACGTGCTGCGCTATGCCCACGGTCTGACCGGCTCGGCAGTCACCCTCGCCGCCGCGTACCTCCTTCTCCACGGGATCACCAAGATCGTGCTCGTAGCCGCCCTGCTGCGCAACCAGATATGGGCCTACCCCTGGATGATCGGCTTCCTGCTGGTCTTCATGGGATACCAGCTGTACCGCCTCGTCCTTTCACCCACATTCGGACTGAGCGCGCTCACTGTCTTCGATGCATTCATCGTCTGGTTGACTTGGCGAGAGCGGCGCAAGCAGACAAGCAACCAGGCCATCCGCACCGGAGCGAGGAAATGAGCAGAAAAGAACAGCGCGACAACGCGCGGGCCGCCCGACTTGAAGCGGTGCGGATCCAGCAACGGCGTAAGGCACGGCGGCGTACTGGGGTCATCGTGGCCGCGTCGGTTGCCGCGGTCGCCCTGGTCGGCGGTGGATCGTGGGCGTTGATCGCCGCCAGCGGCTCCGGGTCGCCCACCAAGACCCAGGTCGCCCTGACTGGTCTGCAGACCTACCCCGGGCTGGCCCGTGACCATGTCACCGGCACCGTGGTCTACCCCCAGACGCCCCCCGTCGGGGGCAAGCACTCGGCCATCTGGCAGAACTGCGGCGTGTACACCGCACCGTTGCACAACGAGAATGCCGTTCACTCTCTTGAACACGGCGCCATGTGGATCACCTACCGTCCGGGTCTGCCGGCCTCCGAGATCGCCACGATCCGCGACGACGTGTCCGGGCAGCCATACGGACTGGTCAGTCCCTACCCCGGGCTCCCATCCCCCGTCGTCGCTTCCGTATGGGGCAAGCAGCTGAAGCTCAACTCTGCCAGCGACTCCCGCTTGAAGGTCTTCATCAACACGTACAAATCAGGCAGCCAGGCACCCGAATCCGGTGGGGAGTGCACCGGAGGTACCGGCACTCCGCAGCCCTGATTCACCCACCGGACAGGAGGGGTCGAATCCTAGGTCAAGGCTGTCGGGGTTTGAAGCGCGACCGGCGCCCCGTCACTTACGCCGAAAGTCACCTCGTCGCGCGTGCCTTGACCTCCATGACCCCCGGAGCAGGCCCCAGACTTCGCGAGATCCACCACGACGTCGTATGTCGTGGCCGCAGGCTCGTCGTCGAGAACTTCTCCGAGTCGAGCGTGCACACGGGAAGTCACCTCGGTGGCGTGCATGGCGGCAAACGTATCGCCGTTCTCGTGCTCCACGAGTGCGGCGTAGCTGCCATCCTCGGCGCGCAGCAATCGTCGGCCCCGCAGCCCGTCGATCCCGCGAAGCTGACCGTTTGACCAGGCGAACCAGGCCTGGAACTCCGCCTCACGCTCAAAGGAGACCTCAGGGAACCGGGCGATTGCCACGAACATGAGTTACTCCATCAGCTGATCTCGGGATCCAGAGATGACGCTTGCCAACGGTCCCACCCGACCAACTGCAAGGAGGCGATGTTCAGCCTCTTGCCCACACCCGTGCCTGACTGTAGTGGTTCTATGAAGATGCGATGAAGATTAACTCAGGTCACCCTTGCTCACATGGCAGGATCCACATGGCCCAGATCGAGAACCACCCGGCTGCCCGCACAGGTATGGAGGTCGCGCGAGTGCCACTTCCACGACGCAGAGACCCCCAACGCGGACACTCCCAACACCGAGCTGTGCTGGCGGCCATTGCCGCCGGCGGCGCGATCGGCGCGGCGGGGCGGTATCTGATCGGACTAGCGTGGCCAACGCCTGCGGGCGCCTTCCCGGTGAGCACGCTGGCGATCAACCTCCTCGGCTGCGCCCTGATCGGAGTCCTGATGGTCCTGATCACCGACGTGTGGAGCAGACAACGCCTGATCCGCCCATTCCTGGGCACCGGGGTCCTCGGCGGGTTCACGACCTTTTCCACCTACGCGGTCGACATCCAACGACTCGTTGCCGGTGCACATATGGGCGCCGCGCTTCTCTACCTGGCGGCCACCCCGATCGGCGCACTCCTGGCCGTTTGGGTGACCGCGTCCGCAACCCGACGCCTGGTCAACTGGAGGATCCATTGAGACTCACCGGCACCGCCCAACGGCTCACCATCATCGTCGGGGACTCCGGCCATTGGCACCACAAGCCGCTGTTCACCGAGATCGTCCATCGCGCCCACGAAGCCGGCCTGGCGGGAGCAACAGTCTTGCATGGCGTGGAAGGATTCGGCGCCACCAGCCGGATTCACACGTCACGGATCCTCAGCCTGTCCGAGGACCTGCCAGTGGTCATCATCATTGTCGACAGCCACGACCGCATCCGGGAGTTCCTGCCTCAGCTCGACGAGCTGGTGAGCGAGGGACTCGTCATCCTCGACGACTGCGAAGTGATCCGCTACGTCGGGACGAACCCCGACGGAGTCGGTGGCGGCCACTCCCCGATCGACGTCAATCCCCCCGACGCCAATCCCCCGGACACCCCTGGGCCGGACCGGTGAGCCTGTTCCTGGTCATCACCGGCGCGGCTGTCGGGGCGCCGCTGCGATACCTCACCGACCGGGCTGTTCAGTCGCGCCACGACACGGTATTCCCGTGGGGCACTTTCGCTGTCAACGTGCTCGGGTCGCTGATCCTAGGCCTCATCACTGGAGCCGTTAGCGCTGGCGGCGCCTCCCCGCAGGTCCAGCTGGCGGTTGGCACCGGATTCTGCGGTGCGCTGACCACGTACTCCACCTTCTCGTACGAGACTCTGCGCCTGCTCGAGGACGACGCCCGGCTTTTCGCCGCCGCCAACATCGTGGCCAGCATGGTCGCCGGAGTCGGTGCAGCCTTCCTCGGCGTGGCCATCAGCCAGACGATCTGGTCATGACGACGGCCAACGCGACCCGCTCACGGGCTCTGCAGACGGGTCGGCACTTACAGATCCCCTGCCGTGTCTGTCGACCTAGAGTGATGGCTATGTCGCCGACCAGAGGGTTGCCGCGCGCGCTTCGTGCTGCCTCGCTGGGCTCGGTGGGCTTCGTACTGGCGCTGGTGGCTCACCTGGCGGCTGGGGGTGAAGCACCGGGACGGGTTGCGCTGCTTCTTCTCGCTGGACTGATCGGTCTGGTTGCGCTGCTGCTCACCAGAGTCCAACTGAGCTCGGTCGAGATTGGTGTGTCTTTGACCGCCATGCAGGTGATCCTGCACGAGGTCTTCATGCGGCTGGGCACGACCGGCATGGCCGACGCAGGAATGGGTCAAAGATCCACGTACACGGCCACGGCCATGATCGGCGCACACGTCATAGCGACGGCAGTCATGGTTGCGCTGCTGGCCTACGGCGAGAAGGTCCTGTGGTTCCTGGCTGGGTGCATGCGGCCGCCCCGGTGGTTGCGAGCGGGCCTGCCAGAGCTGCCGGCAGTGCGCGATATCCCTTCCGGAACGCCACGGATGTTGCCGGCGCAGTTCGCCGATGGCGGGGTGGGGCGGCGCGGTCCGCCGTCTCGGGGGCTGTTCGCCTGCCTCTGAACCCTTGATCGGTCGGTCGGCGTTAGCCTGCCCGCCCGCAGCGACCCAATGCGCTGCCACAAACACCACAGCTTCCTTGTCCCGGCTCCATCACGCTCTCACGTACTGAGCGGCATGCGCGCTGAGGCCTGCCTCAAAGGATTCCATCATCAAGACTGTCATCTCCCGCTTCCTGCTCATGCGACCGCCGCCGGTCACTTCCTCCCGCGGGGGTCGAGCCGCCGCAGTCGGAACCTTGGTCGCCGCCGCCGTGATCGGCACGGCGACCAGCGCCGTCGCGCACGTAGGTGTCTTCCCCGACTCCACAACTGCCGGGCAAGGGGCCCAGCTGACGTTCCGGGTCCCGGACGAGTCCCAGACAGCCAGCACCATCAGACTGGTCGTCACCCTCCCCCAAGATCGACCGTTCACCGACATCTCCACCAAGCCCATGCCGGGTTGGACCACTACTGTCACCGACGCGCGGCTGCCCAAGCCAGTCACTGTCGGGGGCGCCACGATCACCAAGGCCCCGCGCACCGTGACCTGGACCGCCCAGTCCGGTAACAAAATCGCGCCAGGGGAGTATCAGGAGTTCGCCTTCGCCACCGACGCGCTGCCAGCCGCCGGTGTGATGCTTCTGCCGGCGGCCCAGTTCTACTCCGACGGCACGGTCACCCATTGGACAGAACTGACCCTGCCCGCCAAGGCCGAGCCCGAGCACCCCGTTCCGGCGTTCACGGTCACCGCGCCCCCCGCCACCGGCGTCAACTCCACCAGCACCCCGGCTGCTGGCGTCCAGGCCTCAGGCACGACGCCACCCGCCGCGACGACTACCGATGGCACAGCCCGTGTGCTCGGCGCCGCCGCCCTGCTCGTGGGAGTCATCGCTGCCGGACTGGTTCTGCTAGGTCGGCGCCCGCCAGCAGGCATCAAGTGACCAACCACCCAAACCGGTTTCCCACCCGCTGGGTCCCCCGGGCACTCGCGGTTGTCGTTGCGGCGACAGCTCTCCTTGTCTCGGCCACCACCACGGCCGCGGCGCACAACATCCTTGTCGGGACCTCCCCAGCGAACGGGTCCATGACTGCGATCGTTCCGACCCAGGTCACCTTGACCTTCAACGAACCCGCCCTCGCCATCGGAACCATCATTGTCGTCACCGGGCCCACCGGTCAGGTTCAGACCGGCGACGCCGTACTGGTCGACACCACCGTCACCGAACACCTGCGGCCGGGCTCACCGGCAGGTCGGTACACCGTTACCTGGCGAGTGTCCTCAAACGATGGCCACCCGGTCAGCGGCCAGTTCTCCTTCACCGCGATGTCCTCGTCGCCGGGGCAGCAGGCAACGGCCACAGACACGACCCCGGCCCACACCGGGACCTCGGCCAGCACCGGCGGGCACTCCTCCACCCTCTGGTGGGTCGTGGCGGGAGGAGTTGTGGCGCTAGTGCTGCTGGTCGGGTTCATCGTCACCCGCACACCCCGCACCACACCCCACGACGAGCGGGACCTCGAGTCGTAAGAACCCGAACCACCCAACTCCAAGAAGGGCAAATCGGCACGATCGGCAAATGGAGACTGAGCAATGAGCAATCTCGCACGGCCGCGACCATGGGGTACATGTTCGCGGCTATCCAGCTCATGAGATAACAGCAGAGGCTTCCGGTACTTCGCGGCCTGACAGTGCGAGGCGCAGGGACCCATCCGGCAGCACGTGAAAGGGTGGGCTCAAGCGTCAGGATGCTCCGGCAGTAGCCAGGGATCATGCCAGCCCCCGAGGTCAGCGGTCAGGTGTTCGGCCGACGCGGGCCCCCAGGACCCGGGGGCATACGGGCTGGGTTGATCGGGCAGGTCCAGCAATGGATCCAAGATCCGCCAAGTCTCCTCGACCGAGTCCTCGCGGCTGAAGTGGCTTTTGTCTCCCTGCATCGCCGCATGCAGCAGCTCCTCGTATGGCGCCGGGACGCGCTCACCGTCGCTTCCGAAATCCACGTCCAGATCGATCTGCCGAAGTCCGGGCCCGTCGGTCCTCTTGGCATGGAGCACCCAGCGCGCGCCGGCCCGGGGGTCGATGAGCAGGACGATCTCGTTGGGATCGACGATGTCGTCACTCGCGGAGAAACCGAGAGAGGGGGGGGACCTGAAGATCAGGCGCACCTCCGTCTGGCTCAGCGGCAGTGACTTACCAGCGCGGATGAAGAACGGCACGCCGGACCATCGCCAGTTGTCGATCTCCAGGCGCAGTGCGGCAAAGGTCTCGGTCGTCGAGCCTGCTGCCACTCCGGCGGTGCTCTGGTAGCCGTCATACTGCCCTCGCACGAAATGGTCGGGGTTGGCTGCTGTCATCGCTGCGAACACGTCGCGCTTACGGTTGGACAACGAGTCGAGGTCGCTGCGCGCCGGCGGCTCCAAGGCAACCATGGCCAGCACTTGCATCAGGTGGTTCTGCACAACGTCACGCAGGCAGCCCACCCGGTCGTAGAACCGGCCCCGACCCTCGACGCCGAAGTTCTCGGCCATGGTGATCTGCACGCTGCTGACGTAGTTACGGTTCCACAGCGGCTCCAGCACCGTGTTGGCAAACCGCAGATGCAGGATGTCCTGCACGGACAGCTTCCCAAGGAAATGGTCGATCCGATAGAGTTGTGACTCCTCCAGGATCGACCGCAAGCTCGCATTGAGCTCCTGCGCAGACTGAAGGTCATGACCGAAGGGCTTCTCCACCACCACCCGGGCATGCTGGGTAAGACCAGCCGTGGCAAGACCCTGGACAACGGCGCCGAACAACGAGGGCGGGATCTCCAGGTAGAACACCGGCAGGGTCGCGCCTGCCAGAGCTTTCGCCACGCTGGCAAAGGTGGCGGGGTCAGCGAAGTCGCCGCCGACGTAGCTCATCCGCTGCTGCAGACGTCGAAGGGCAGCCCTGTCGACGTCTGCTTCGCCAAGGACAGCGGTCACCGACTCGTCAGCGCGCTGTCGAAGGTCCTCATCGGACCAGTCCTCCGCCGCGACGCCAATGATCGGACAGTCCAGCAGCCCGCGCCGCTCAAGCTGATAAAGCGACACGAAGGTCATCTTGCGCGCCAGGTCTCCGCTGATGCCGAATGCGACGAAGGCATCAGCCGGTCGCGTGCCCGGGTGGTCCTGCGTCATCGACACTCCCATCGTTCGTCGTTCAGGCTCATCCACGGAGCCTAGAGCTTGTCGGACCCATGGGACCAAAACCTGTCGAACGACCTCGGTGGTCACATCCTGGGATTCGCGCACCGAACCTTGTGATCCGCAGGCACCACCCGGCCGCCGGAGGCGTCCGACTCGACCCGCCCGACCCCAGGGCTCCGGCATGGCGATATTTTTCGTATGGGGTCAGGGGCGGGTTTTGACCTCGTAGCGCAGGATGAGGTCGGTGCCGGGGTAACGAGTTCGGGTGGCGGTGAGGTGCTCGCACAGCTGTGCGATAGCGGCGGTGGCGCGCCCGGTCGGCAGGGGGTCCAAGCGGACGGTCAGGACACCGTTGCGGGGGTCGATGTCGCCGCTGCCGGTCAACGCTTGACGGGCCAGGGTGAGTGCTTCGCGGTTGGCGCGGGCGCACCCGGTGTGGACGCGGACGGCCCGGGCGAGGGTGGTGGCGGTGTTGAACGCGGCGATGCGAATCGCGTGGGTGATGAGCTTGGTCTGTACGTCCAGGACTTGTTGGCCGGGGCTGACCTGGCCCAGGGGCAGCCGGGCGGGGACGGCCCGGTGGGTTTCTTGGGCGGTGTCCAGGTCTGCTTCCGCGGCGCGCAGGCCGGCGGTGAGCCTGTCGTGGTCGGTGTTGGTGATGATTGCGGTTTGACCCGGTGGTGGGGACTTGGCGTCGAGCAGGGCCGCGTCGGTCGCGGCCAGTGCCCGGTCGTAGCGGGCCCGTGCGGCCAGGACCTGTTGGTGGGCTTTCTTCTTGGCCGGGTTGGGGACCATCCGGGTGGGGTCGTCGTCGGTGGTGGCGTACGCGTCGTGGGAGTCGAGGTCGAAGTGCATCCGGGCGTAGCGGAAGTAGTTCTCCTGCCGCCAGCGGGAACCCATCCGGTAGATGACCTGTTCGGCTGACAGGTCGGTGCGGGTGGTCAGGATGTGGATCTGCCTGGTGCTGTCCTGGCCGTGCTCGCCCCGACCGGTTTTGGTGTTGGCCACGGTCAGGCTCACCTGCCGCATCGTGAACCCCTGGTCGCCTGCTACGGGGAGGTCCACGGTGGTGTCCGCGACCAGCCAGGTGTGCCCACGCCCTGTTTCGTCGGTGTAGGTGAGGTTGGTGAACAGGCCCTCGTCGACGTTCTCGGCGAGGACCTTCCGCCAGGTCAGCACGTCGAAACCCTGGGCGTCCATGTGGGCGAACAGGGCCGGTGACCACCCGCCGCGCTCGAACCCGACCAGGACCCGGCGCTGGTCGCCTACGGCCCGGCGTAGGTCGGGCAGCAGCCGGCGTAGCTCCATCGCCAGGGACGCGC
>DAITND010000049.1:0-15928 GCA_036834825.1 Dermatophilaceae bacterium | reverse complement strand
AAGCTCTGTACTGCTCTCTAAAGTGCACACGACTGGCAACTGTTTGCAGCCCCGTGCAGTCCACCTGGGCCAACGACTACAACGGCAGCTCCGGTGGCTGCGAGATCGGGCACCCGACTGTCAAGTAACACGGACAACCGTCCGAAGCCCTTTGTCCAGGACCGCGCACGTCCTGGACAAAGGAGCGGTCCCTGACCTGCGGTTCGCGGGTCAGGGACCGCTTCGCGCTGGTGGTGTTTCAGGGATTGAACCGGTGATCCTTTCGGCTTCAGGTGCTGCAGGGTGCCCCCGGGCGGAAGGGCGAGTTCTGTTCTGTCTGATAGCCAATGACATACATCCGCCTATCACGGATCGATGCGCCAACAGATCAAGGATCAGGTGTCACAGGTCCGTTGGGCAGGGCGTGTTCCTCGAACGGGACAACGACGCCGGCTCGGGCCAGTCTCCGGCGCAGCGCACAGACAAAAAGGCCTTGGCCCGGGCAGGTGCTGGCAGCGACGACGTCTTCGTTGACGGTCCGGCGATCAAGTCGCGCGCACGGGTATCGGGTCAGGACGTTGACCGCCGTGGGCAGATCGAGCGTTGTCCGAACGCATGAGGGCGAGCCGCCAATGCCGACGATGCCAACTACCTCGACGCCAGCGCGGCGGTAGTCCAGGACGTCGCGGGTGACAGCACGCGCGAGCTGCGCAAAGACGATCTTGGTATATCGAAGGAAGGTGCCCAGCAACAGTCGCACTGCGGGTGCCCGAAGGGTGCCTCCCGAACCGTATGCCAGTAGCATCCAGCGCTTGAGGACGCCGCCCCATGCGCGTTGCTCCGGGCAGGGCAGCTGGTAGATGCCGACGCCCCGGGGCAGGAAGCTGTCGACGACCTCCTGGACGCCTCTGGCGCGGTCT
Source organism: Dermatophilaceae bacterium (assembly GCA_036834825.1). Lineage (GTDB taxonomy): Bacteria > Actinomycetota > Actinomycetes > Actinomycetales > Dermatophilaceae > UBA4719. The sequence goes on along the minus strand of DAITND010000049.1, from coordinate 15,029 downwards.
GCGCCACCGAGGTAGCGGACGTTCTCGTTGAGCAGGCAGTGGCTGAGCAGGACGACGCGGCCCCCTCGAGCATCGGCGAGCTGCTGCTGCAACCGCCCGACTCTGCCCATGCGACAACGTTGCTTCGTAAGTGCGCCGCATGGCAGGGCCGCAGGTCCTACAACCACGGGAAGAACCGCGTTCTGCATAGTCGCGGCGCCGAGACTATGCGTCGTAGTCGACGGTGACGGCGTCGCTGGTCGGATGGGACTGGCAGGTCAACACGAACCCGTTCGCGATCTCGTCCGGTTCCAGCGCATAGTTCTCCGCCATCTCAACGGTCCCTGAGATCAGCTTCGCGCGGCAGGTCCCGCACACACCGCCCGCACAGGCGAAGGGCACATCGGGGCGGACACGCAAGGCCGCATTGAGAATGGACTCCTGCGCGTGGACAGGACTGGCAACCGTGCCCTGCAGCCCGTCCAGCTTGAAGGTGATGTTGACCTTCTTTGCCGACTCGTCCACGAGCACCGGGCGTCCGACGTTGCCCTCTGGCTTCTGCGGGTCACCAGTGGTGAACAGCTCGTACCGCACCCTGTCAGCAGGCACCCCGCGAGCGGTCAGAGTGTCGCGGCACAGCTGCACGAGCTCGAAGGGGCCACACAGGAACCATTCATCGACGTCGTCGGTCCGCAGCACGGTGTCGAGAATCGTTGCCAGCTTCTCGGCGTCGATCCGGCCCGTCATCAGGGGTGAGATGCGCTGCTCGCGGGAAAGAACGTGGTGGACGGCGAAGCGGGCCGGGTACTTGTCTTTCAGGTCGGCAAGCTCCTCCATGAACATCACATCCATGGCGGCCTTGTTGGCGTAGACCAGGTCGAAGCGGGTAGAGGGAGAGGCCGCAAGAGCTGTCGTGGCAATGGCGAGGATGGGGGTAATCCCGGATCCCGCCGCGAAGGCGACGAAGTTCGCCGTCGGAGTCCTGGCAATCTCAGCTTGAAGCTCATCGGGGTGGTTCAGCCCGGTCATGCTGTGGTGGGAGATGAAGGCGCCCTGGGGGCTCATCACGTGCAGCACGTCTCCGCGTTTGAGGCTCTGGTTTGCCCAGGTGGAGAAAAGCCCGCCGAGATCGCGCTTGATGGCGATGCGGATCTCGCCAGGCTTGGGCTCGGCACAGATGGAGTAGCTGCGCCGCACGTCCTGCCCGTCAATGCTTGTTCGCAGTGCCACATATTGGCCTGGGAGGTAGTCGTACTCCCCCACCAGGTCATCGGGCACCGCAAAGCTGACCTCGATGGCGTCCGCGGTCAGGCGCCGGACCCCGGCAACTGCCAGCAGGTTGAACGAAGCACGGCGGCGTGGGCCGGTCTCAGTGGTCTGGACACCCTCAACGACCGCCGAAGTATCAGTCATTGTCACAGCACCTTGAAGTAGTCGAAGGGTTCCTTGCAGTCCTGGCAGACATACAAGGCCTTGCAGGAGGTTGAGCCGAAGCGGGCCAGCTCGTGGGTGTTCAAGGAGGAGCACTGTGGGCACTTGACGCTCAGCCCCAGACGGATGGGGCCGGACCTCACTCCGGAGCGGCCAGTGGGTGGCGCAATGCCGTACTCCTCCAGTTTGGCCTTGCCCGAGTCCGTCATCCAGTCCGTGGTCCACGCCGGGGAGAGTACGAGCTTGATGCGGACATCTGCGTAACCTTGCCCGGCCAGGGCTGTGACCACGTCATCCCCGATGGCGTCCATGGCAGGGCATCCGGAGTATGTCGGGGTGATCGTGACTTCCACCCTCCGGTGGCCGGCGTCGTCGTCCACCCGGACATCCCGCAGGATGCCGAGGTCTTCGATGGTGAGCACGGGAATCTCCGGGTCGCACACGGTGGCGGCGACATCCCAGACCTGAGCGGCCGCTTGGTCACGGCGTGGAACGCTCACCACGTGGCGCCGGGGTGTTGCCGGGCCAGAACCTGCATCTCGGCCAGGAGGGGGCCCAGGTACTCGGAGTGCATTCCCGTACGACCACCGCCCGATGCTCTGGGAACCTCGCTCACCTCAAGCTCGGCCTCCGCCAGGACCTGCGCGATCCGGCGGTCAAACTCCGCCCGCAGAGATGACGGACGCACGGCGACGTCTTCGAGACGTTCGACCAGGTCGTCGTCATCAAAGAGCTCAGCGATGTAGGGCCAGGTCAGCTCCAGCCCGTGCAGCATGCGGCGTCTGGACTCCTGCGTGCCCTGGCCCAGGCGCAGGGTCCACTGGTAGCTGTGGTCCTGGTGGTACTCCACTTCCTTCAGTGCCTTGGCTGAGATGGCGGCGAGAGTCGTATCGGCGGAGTCGATCAGCCGGCTGTAGAGCAGGTACTGGAAGGTGGAGATCACCAACTGCCGGACAATGGTGCGGGCGAAATCGCCATTGGGCTGTTCCACGAGATGTGCCGAGCGGAATTGCGTCTCATCGCGGAAGTAGGCCAGGTGGTCCTCGGTCTTTCCCCAGGCGGCGCCTGCGTAGGTCAGGAACGACCGGGCATGGCCGAGCAGATCCAGGGCTATGTTGCCCAGGGCCACGTCCTCTTCCAGCTCCGGAGCACGGGAAATCCACCAGCCGAGCCGCTGGGCGAGGATCAGCGAGTCGTCCCCCAGCCGCAGCGCGTAGTGGGCTACGTCCTGCGGAACCACGGCGGAGCCGGCGGCCACCTGCGTCGCTATGTCCTCCGGCCGCAGGGCGTTGCCGGGGGTGATCCGGGTGGCGCTGGCTGCCGCATCGCCAGTGGCTGTGCTCACGGCAGGAGTGGTTTCGAGGGAGCTCACAGGTGCTTCACACCTTCGCTCTTGGTGTAGTACGTGGCGTGCCGGTAGTCCTTGCCCTGCGGGGACTCGAAGAACCCTTCCTTGGCATCGGGGTCGCTGGCGATGATGGCCGAGGCCGGCACCACCCAGAGCGATATACCCTCGTTGCGGCGGGTGTACAGATCCCTGGCGTTACGCAGCGCCATCTCGGCGTCGGGCGCGTGCAGGGAACCAGCATGGACGTGGGACAAGCCTCGGGCAGACCGGACAAAGACTTCCCACAGCGGCCAGTGGGCGTCGCCGGAACCGGCCTGCGTGTCTTGCGTGCTCACTCAAGCCACCTGCTCTTTCCGTGCCTTCTTGGCCGCATATGCTGCGGCTGCCTCGCGCACCCATGCGCCGTCCTCATGTGCCTGGCGGCGGCGTTCCAGCCGCTGCGCATTGCATGGTCCGCGCCCGGCGAGGACTTCGTTGAATTCATCCCAGTCCAGCTCGCCGTACTCCCACTTGCCGGTTTCCTGGTTGAACCTGATGTCGTCGTCCGGCAGGGTGAGGCCCAGGACCTTGACTTGTTCGAAGATCATGCCCACAAAGCGCTGGCGGAGCTCGTCGTTGCTGAATCGCTTGATGTTCCAGGCCATGGACTGGCTGGAGTGCGCAGAGTCCGAGTCGGGCGGGCCGAACATCATCAGTGACGGCGCATACAAGCCGTTGACGGCGTTCTGGGCCATCTGCTTCTGGTCCTCGGTGCCGTTGGCCAGCTCGAGCAGGATCTCGAACCCCTGGCGCTGGTGGAAAGACTCTTCCTTGCAGACGCGGACCATGGCCCGGGCGTAGGGACCGTAGGAGCAACGACACAGCGGTACCTGGTTGCAGATCGCGGCGCCGTCGACCAGCCAGCCGATGGCCCCTATGTCCGCCCAGCTACGTGCGGGGTAGTTGAAGATCGATGAATAGCGCGCTTTGCCGGCCAGGAGTTGGTCGTTGAGCACATCGCGCGAGGTTCCGAGCGTCTCAGCCGCGGAATAGAGGTAGAGCCCGTGCCCGGCCTCGTCCTGGACTTTGGCCATCAGAATGGCCTTGCGTTTGAGGGAGGGCGCCCGGCTGATCCAGTTGCCCTCCGGCTGCATGCCGATGATCTCCGAGTGCGCATGCTGGGAGATCTGGCGGATCAGAGTCCTGCGGTAGGCATCCGGCATCCAGTCGCGCGGCTCGATCCGCGAGTCGGCAGCGATGATCTGGTCGAAATACGCCTGGCCTGCCTCGGCGGCGTCTTGCCCATCAGCGTTCTCAGCGGCGCGCGCGGGGCCGTTCTGTGTTGCCATGTTTCACCCTTTGTGGAGTCACTGGTTGGCACCGGTGGGACTTAGGTGGGACTTACTTAGGTGTGACTTAGTTACCGATCGATCGGTCAGAATATGCCGACGCTCTGGCGCCCGTCAAGCCCCACGAGTCACTGCCTCGAGTGAGCCGCGCCCTGTGGCTTGACAGGAATCACCACTTAGGCTTACCTAACACTTTGGCTTACCGAACGACCATTCGGTAGACAGGCAGGAGACCGACATCATGGATCTGGACTCAGCGAGCAAGCCGGTGGCCCACCCAATGCTGGCGAACGACCCGGCATCTGAATGGATGGGCATTGAGGTCCTGGACCTGCGCGACGGACACGCCACGATTCAGATGAGCCTGCGCCAGGACATGCTGAACGGTTTTGGGATCGCCCATGGCGGCATGATCTTCGCCTTCGGCGACACGGCCTTCGCCCTCGCCTGCAACGCCCCGGACGGTGATGGGTCCACGATCACCGTCGCCACCGGCGCTGATATCAACTTCATCAAGTCCGCCCGCCTGGGACAGACACTCACCGCGGTGGCCAACCGGCGCAGCAACGCCGGACGCAGCGGTATCTACGACATCCAGATCACCGCAACGGCCTCGGACGGCAGCCCGGACATCCTTGCTGAGTTCCGCGGGCGCAGCCGCACCATCCCCTACCCGGGAGCCGCTGGGCCGGCTACATCCACCACCCGCAACGACGCCATAAAGGGATCGGCAAAATGACCGTCACAGTTACCGAGATCGACACGGCCGCCCTCGACCCCGAGGAACGGATGAGCCGAGATGAGACTGAGGCCCTTCAGCTGCGCCGTCTCCAGCACACCGTGCAGTACGCCTACGAGCGGGTGCCGCACTACGCAAAGAAGTTCGCGGACCACGGCGTCCATCCCAGTGACCTGAGGGAGCTTGGGGATCTGGCGAAATTCCCGTACACGACCAAAGAGGACCTGCGCCAGACCTATCCATCCGGCATGTTCGCCGTGCCGATGAACCAGGTTTCCCGGATCCATGCCTCCTCAGGAACCACTGGCCAGCCGACGGTGGTGGGATACACGCGGACCGATCTTGAGAACTGGGCCACGCTGGTGGCCCGTTCCCTGCGCGCATCAGGTGTTCGCCCCGGCGACAAGGTCCACAATGCCTACGGCTACGGCCTGTTCACCGGTGGGCTGGGCGCGCACTATGGCGCCGAAAAGCTGGGCTGCACCGTCATCCCCATCTCCGGCGGCCAGACGCAGAAGCAGATCCAGCTGATCCAGGACTTCGAGCCATCGGTGATCCTGAGCACACCGACCTACCTGCTGACCATCTTCGATGCGATGCGCGCGTCCGGCATCGACCCCACCAAGACGTCGCTGAGGTACGCAGTACTTGGAGCCGAGCCCTGGACCGAGGAGATGCGACGTGAGATCGAGGTGTCAGGCAACATTCACGCGTGCGACATCTACGGCCTCTCGGAGGTCATGGGACCGGGGGTGGCCGGTGAGGCAGTGGAGACCAAGGACGGTTCCCACATCTGGGAGGACCACTTCCGTCCCGAGATCATCGACCCGTTCGACGAGACGAAGGTGCTGGGCGATGGCGAGCACGGTGAGCTGGTCTTCACCTCGCTGACCAAGGAAGCCCTGCCCATCATCCGCTACCGGACCCACGACCTCACCCGGCTGCTGCCCGGGACAGCCCGGCCGGGCATGCGTCGGATGGGACGCATCATCGGGCGCAGCGACGACATGATCATCCTGCGGGGCGTCAACGTGTTCCCCTCCCAGATTGAAGAGATCGCCCTACGCATCCCCGCGCTGAGTCCCCACTTCCAGCTGGAGATCACCCGGCCGCAGCACCTGGACCAGTTGTCAGTGAAGATCGAGCACCGGGAGGGTGTTTCCGCGGACGACGCACGTTCGGCAGGCCAGGAGCTGACCAGACAGATCAAGATCCATGTCGGCTCCACCTGCCGGACCGACGTTGTTGAACCTGGTTCACTGGCTCGATCCAACGGAAAGATGCGCCGAATCTACGACCTGCGCAACAAAGAACTGGGCGACCTCTACGTGCGAAGATGACCCCCATGCCTCCGCAATCCCCTTCGCAGGTAGCCGCGGCGAAACGCCGCGGCCGCCCGGGTTACGACCAAGAGTCCGTTCTCAAGATATCCGTCGATGTATTCAACAAGCACGGCTACGAAGCGACGTCAATGGGTGTCTTGGCGGACAGCCTGGGCATCAGCAAATCCGCCATCTACTATCACGTCCCGTCCAAGGGAGACCTCCTTCGCCTCGCGCTGGACCGTGCCCTCGACGGACTGGAAGGGATCCTGCGCGAACCCGGCGCCTACGAGGGCCGCGCCGACGATCGGCTCGAGTATGTGCTCAGACGCACGCTCGAGGTCATGGTCAAGGAGCTGCCCTTCGTCACCCTCCTGCTTCGCGTTCGCGGCAATACGGAGGTTGAACGGGGCGCCATGACCCGGCGCCGGAAGTTCAACTCACGCGTGACAAAGCTCGTGGAAGCCGCAACCACCGAAGGGTCCATGCGCGGCGATATCGACCCAGCCATCACCAGCCGCCTGCTTTTCGGCACCATCAACTCCATCGTGGACTGGTACCGCCCAGGCGGCGCCATCACGGTGCCGAAACTGGCCGACCACCTGATCACGATGGCGTTCGACGGCCTGCGTCTGCCGGCGGCTGTGCCGGTTTCCTGAGCGGCCGGCGCAGCCCCGGGAAGACCCGGCGGATCCGGAAGAGTCCTGCCCTGGGTCCGCTACTTCTCGACCAGCGTCAGTACGTCATAGGTGGCCACTACCTCGTCGTCCTGGTTGTGCAGCACAGCGTCCCAGCACACCTCGCCGTGCTCATCCGTTTCGCGCGCAGTGATCTTCTTGGCCGTCAGCGTGACCCTGATGGAGTCCCCCGCTGCCACCGGCTTGACGAATCGGGCATTCTCCAGCCCGTAGTTGGCCAGCACGGGTCCCGGCTCGGGAGACACGAACAAGCCGGCGGCCCAGGAAAGGAGCAGGTAGCCATGGGCCACGATCCCCGGGAAGAACGGGTTGGCCGCCGCGGCCTCCTGGTTCGTGTGCGCATAGAAGGTGTCACCGGTGGTGTTCGCGAAGGCAGTGATATCCGCGAGTGTGACCTGGCGAAGCTCCGAGGTGACCGCGTCACCGACTCGGAGCGTGGCAAGGTTCTTACGGAAGGGATGTTCCCCGAAATGCTGGTCCGCACCGGTGTGCCACACGCCGGTGACGGCGGTAAGCATGTTGGGAGAGCCCTGGATAGCGGTCCGCTGCATGTGGTGCAGCACCGAGCGCATCCCGCCAAGCTCTTCGCCGCCGCCTGCTCGCCCGGGGCCACCGTGAACCAGTTGCGGCACCGGTGACCCGTGGCCGGTGGACGTGCGGGCATCCTCGCGGTTCAGCACCAGAACGCGGCCGTGGTGGGCGGCGATCCCCGTCACCAGCTCCCGGGCCACGTCGGCGTCATTGGTGGCCACTGTGGCCACCAGGGACCCCGTACCCATTGCCGCCAGCGCGATGGCGTCCGCGACGTCGTGGTACCCGATGACGGAGGACACCGGACCGAAGGCCTCCAGCGAGTGGACCTCTGGGGCCTGGGGATCCGCCCACGTCAGCAGCAACGGAGCCATGAAGGCGCCGGAGTCGACGACACCGACAGAACCGTCGCCCCGGGTGACTGCCGGTGGGTCCAGGGAGCCGTAGGCAAGCGCGCCACCGGCATCGACCATCGCCTGCACCGTCGCCCGAACGTCGTCAAGCTGTTCCATGGAGGCCAGCGCACCCATGGTGACCCCCTCGGCCCGCGGATCGCCGATGACGACGCGCCGCTCGATACGGGCCCTCACAGAGGCGACAACGTCATCCACCCAGGCCTTGGGCACGATGGCGCGGCGGATGCTGGTGCACTTCTGGCCGGCCTTGACGGTCATCTCCGTGACCAGCGACTTGACGAAGGCATCGAACTCAGGGGTACCAGGCGCTGCGTCCGGCCCCAGAATGGCCGCGTTCAGCGAGTCCGTCTCGGAGGTGAACCGGATGCCTCCGTTGACGACGTTGTCGTGGGACTTCAACAGGGTTGCCGTGGCGGCAGAACCCGTGAAGGAGACGAGGTCGCGGTAGTCCAGCTCATCCAGCAGGGTCCGGGCGGAGCCTGAGATGAGTTGAAGCGAACCGGGCGGAAGGATGTCGGACTCGATGATGAGCCTCACGACCGCAGCGGTCACATAGGCCGTGGGCGTGGCCGGCTTCACGATGCTGGGTACGCCGGCGATGAAGGCCGGAGCGAGCTTCTCCAGCATGCCCCAGACCGGGAAGTTGAAGGCATTGATCTGCACCGCCACACCCGGAATCCGCGAGTAGATGTGTTCACCGACGAACGATCCATCCTTGGACAGCATCTCGGTTGGGCCATCCACCACGATCTGGGCGTTCGGCAGCTCGCGCCGCCCCTTGGAGCTGTAGGCGAACAGGACACCGATGCCGCCGTCGATGTCCACCAGGTTGTCGACTTTGGTGGCTCCGGTACACAAGGACAGCTCATACAGGCTTTCGCGGTGCCCCCTGAGGAACTGGGCCAGCTCCTTGAGCTTGAGCGCCCGCTGGTGGAAGGTCAGCTTGCCGAGCTCCCGTTGGCCCACCGTGCGTCCGTAGTCGACAACAGAGGCCAGGTCCAGGCCATCGGCGCTGACATGGAAGAGGGCCTCGCCGGTGCTGGCGTCGCGGACGGGGCTGGCGTGAGCGGCCACCGCACTGTGATCCGGCATCCACCATTGCTGGCGCACGAAGCTGGAGACCAGTTCTGCAGTGGTTTCGGAGGCAACGGCGGGCGTCATCGTGGGTGGTCCTTTCACATCTGATCCAAGGAACCGGGCCGGGCCAGCCAGGAAGCGGAGTCCTCACCCTCGAGGGCCGTTATCTGACCGATCGTTCGGTAATTTATTAGGCTACATGAATGTGCGGTATCGCATACTCGGGCATCAAGGCCACCATGGCTGGACCAGTCGGGCCTAGTCATTCCAGTCATAGAAGCCCTTGCCGGTTTTGCGGCCCAGCTCGCCCCGGGCCACCATCTTCGTCAGAAGCTGCGGCGGGCAGAACCTCTCGCCCAGGGTGGAGTGCAGGTACTCTGCAATCCCCAGCCTGACATCCAGGCCCACGATGTCCGTTAGTCGAAGTGGGCCCACAGGGAACTTGTAGCCCAGCACCATGGCAGCGTCGATGTCCTCCGCGCAGGCCACGCCTTCTTGCACCATACGGATGGCTTCCAACGCGATGGCCACACCTAGGCGGGAGGACGCGAACCCAGGGGTGTCATTGACGACCACCGGGGTCTTGCCCAGCGCGTCAACCCACTGGCGGGCAAGTACGGCCAGCTCAGCGGACGTGTCCTTGGCCAGCACCACTTCCACCAGCAGAGACGCAGGAACCGGATTGAAGAAGTGCAGCCCGCAGAAACGCTCGGGACGCTGGAGAGTGCCCGCCAGCGCAGTGACGGACAAGGACGAGGTGTTGCTGGCCAGCCACGCGTCTTCGCCCAACTGCGCCTCCACAGCTGTAAGTGCGCTGACCTTGAGCTCCATGTCCTCCGGCACGGCCTCGACCACCAGGGCGCAGCCGGCGAACGACCCGTAGTCGGTTGAGACGTTCAGACGCCCGGTCAGCTCGTCCAGATTCCCGTCGAACCCGCCACGTTCCAAAGACTTGGCCAGTGAGCTCTCGACCCGCTCCCTGGCCGCCTCGGCCGACTGACCATCTCGCTCCACCACGACGACGGTGGCTCCCGCCAGGGCGAACCCGTGCGCAATACCGGCACCCATGCGGCCACCGCCCAGGACGCCGACACGGCTGGGAACGCTTGTTCCCGGGCTCAGGCGGTTGCTCATCTGGTCTTTTCCCTGTCCAGGTATGCCTGAATGCGCCTCAACGGGCTCCCCCACCGTGGCGTGGGTCACTACATGGCCTCGACCAGCATCGCGGTGCCCTGGCCGACACCCACACACATCGTGGCCAGGCCCACTTTGGCGCCCTCCCGTTCCATCCGTCCCAGGAGGGTAATGGCGATCCGGGAGCCGGAGGAGCCCAGGGCATGACCAAGGGCGATGGCGCCGCCGTCGTTGTTGACGATCTCCGGGTCCAGGCCGAGCCGGCGTATGCAGGCCAGTGACTGCGTGGCGAAGGCTTCGTTGAGTTCGACGGCACCAATGTCTGCGATGCTCAGGCCGGTCCGTGCCAGCACCTTCTGGGTCGCGGGAACCGGCCCAAGGCCCATGATCTGTGGAGGCAGGCCTGCTGATGCGCCGTCGATGATGCGGGCGCGCGGGATCAGACCGAACCTGGCGATGGCAGCCTGGGAAGCGACCACGATCGCGGAGGCTCCGTCGTTCAGGGATGAGGCATTGCCCGCGGTGACGATGCCACCGGGCTTGACCACTGGGCGCAGACCTGACAGGACCTCCAGTGTGGTGCCGGGACGGGGACCTTCGTCGGTGTCCACAAGAACATCCTTCTTGCCCTGTCTGGTCGGCACCGGGACAATTTCATCCTTGAACCGGCCGCCCTCCATGGCGGCAATGGCGTGTTGATGGGAGCTGACGGCGAAGGTGTCCGCGTCTCGGCGGCTGATGCCGTCCAGGGCGGCGACCTCCTCGGCGGTCTGCGACATCGAGAAGGTGGTCTTCTCCTGGGCTTGGAAGATCGGGTTGACGAAACGCCAGCCGATGGAGGTGTCAAAGATCTCGCCTGGCTTGGCGAAGGCCGAGCGGGGTTTCTCCTGGGCCCACGGCGCGCGGCTCATGGACTCCACGCCGCCGGCCACAACAATGTCTGCTGCGCCGGACTTGATCATCTGGGAGGCCATGATGATGGCGGACAGTCCCGAGGCGCAGAGCCGGTTGACGGTGATGCCCGGGATGGCGTCAGGCAGGCCGGCCAGGAGGACGGCCATACGGGCGACATTGCGGTTTTCCTCGCCTGCACCGTTGGCATTGCCCATGATGACTTCGTCGATGGTGGCAGGGTCGATGCCGGCCCGTGACACCGACTCTTTCAGCACCAGGGCCGCAAGATCGTCCGGCCGTACACCCGAGAGGGCCCCGCCGTAGCGACCAACCGGGGTCCGTGCGCCACCAACCAGAAATGCCTCAGTCATGCTGCTCCCTCAACTTCCAGTGCCTTGAACGAATGGGCCATCAGTGGCGGCGCTGCGCCGTTGTTCACGGTAGGCCAGGACTGCAACAAGCCCCGGATGGCTGAGTTGGTGCTTCAGGGCTGAAATCGGCATTCTATGTGCGCCAGGCGGCGGATCAGCGACAACGCCATCGTGGCCGCAACCGCAGATCGTGCAGTCCCGTTGCTCTTCGGCGCTTCGGTCCGCGATGGTGCGACACCTCGCCAAACCTCGGGTCGGCCCCGGAGTCCCACCGCAACGGCTCCTGCTCGATCTCCTAGTGCGTTCGTGCGACGAAGTTCAACCATAGACGCCCGAGGATCCGTCCTTGCATGTGCGCCAGCAACGTCAGTACCTCGTTGCGGGGCTGAGGATGGCTTGGACGGCGTCGTGCGGCCTGGCCCCGTCCGAGGTGGCGCGGCCGACGACGAGGACTTCGCTCTCTTCGGGCATGTTGGCTCGGGTTCTTGCCGTGGGAGAGTCACGGTCCACGTGAGGATCACGTCTTGGCCATTCGGCGTCCGAGGTCCTTCGGAGCGTCTTTGGCCCGGCACATGGGAGGGTCGACCCCCGCGGGGTCCTCGATGGTCACGCTGACGCCGAGTTGGTCGTGGGCGAGGGTGATCGCCGCAGCGATGGCCGTGGCGAAAGGCCGTTGCGCAGATGATGCATCGGGCGCCGTCGTTGCAGGTGGTAGACGTCAACGGTGACCTGTGGGGTGTGGCATGAAGCCGCGAGGGACGGTTCATCGAACGATCCTTCGGAAGTGACCTAAGGCATGCGGGACCATCGGCCCTGTCGTCTCGCGCCCGGCAGGGAAAGCGTTGGAAGAAGGCGAGAGATTCACCACGGCTGGGGGCACCAATGACGGACAACGGCAGGCACCACGAGGTCGACGCGATGGTCGGGGCGGCAGCTGAGGCGGCACGCGCGTTCCGCCAGCTCGACCAGGAGCAGGTCGAGCGCATCGTCGACGCGATGGTCAGGGCCGGTGTGCGGGCGGCCGCCGATCTGGCGAAGCTGGCGATCGAAGAGACCGGCTTCGGGGTCTTCGAGGACAAAGTGGTCAAGAACTATGTTGCGACCGAGTTCCTCGCCGACTACTTGCAGGACAAGAAGTCCGTGGGTGTCATCGATGAGGACGTCGAGCGCAACATCGTCCATGTCGCAGAGCCGATCGGCGTGGTACTCGCGATCACTCCGGTCACCAACCCCGCCTCGACTGTGCTCTACAAGGCAATCGTGGCCGCGAAGACGCGCAACGCCGTGATATTCCGGCCCTCGCCGTACGCGGTGCGGTGCTGTGAGCGAAGCGTCGAGATCCTTGCCGAGGTTGCCGAGGAGGCAGGTATGCCCCGGGGGGCGCTGCAGGTCATCCCGGACGCGGCGCACGAGGTGACCCACTACCTGTTCGCGCACCCCCAGGTTGACTTCATCTGGGTCACCGGGGGGCCGAAGATCGTCGCCCTGGCCAACGCGGCCGGCAAGCCCGGTCTGTGTGTCGGACCGGGCAACGCCCCGATATACATCCACAAGACGGCCGACGTCAGGGGCGCGGTCGTCGACATCTTGATCTCCAAGACCTTCGACGCCTCCGTGATCTGTCCGGCCGAGCAGACCTGCATCGTCGACGACGAGGTGTACGACGAGATGTTGGCGGAGTTCGAACGGATGGGCGCTCACCTGCTCACCGGCGAGCAGACGGACGCGCTTGCCGCCTTTGCCTTCGGATCCGGTGACAGGGTCAACATGAAGGCCATCGGACAGCCAGCATCCGAGCTCGCGGCGCGCGCTGGGTTCTCGGTGCCGCCGGCAACGAAGATCCTGCTGGCCCCGCTGCCCGCCGACCTGGGGCAGCTCGGTGAGCACCCGTTGGTCCAGGAGAAGCTGATGCCGGTGCTCGGGCTGGTCCGTGCACGCAGTACACAGCACGGGATTGACGCCGCCGTTCTGGTGACCGAGCATGGCGGCCTGGGCCACACTGCCGCCATCTACGCCAACGACGATGACGTGGTTGCGGCGTACGGACGCACCGTGCGTAGGCAGGATCCTGGTCAACGCGCCCACGGCTGTCGGCGCGCTCGGTGGGGTCTACAACAACCTGACGCCGACGTTCTCGCTCGGCTGCGGCACGTGGGGCGGCTCGTCGACCACCGAGAACGTCAACTACCGGCAGCTGCTCAACATCAAGACGGTCTCGCACCGGCGTACCCCTCCTCAGTGGTTCAGGGTCCCGGCCAACATCTTCTTCAACGCGGGGGCGTTGGAGAACCTGCGTGACATCGACTGCCGGTCCGTCGTGGTGGTCACCGACGGCCCGAACCAGGAGCGGGGAGTCGTCGACCAGGTGCGCAGCAAGCTACGGACGAGCCGCGTCCAGGTCTTCAGTGAGGTGCAGCCCGAGCCCGACGAGACGATGATCCGTCGGGGTGTTGCGCTGCTCGAGCGTGCCCAACCCGACCTGGTCGTGGCCCTCGGCGGAGGCTCGGTCATCGACGCGGCCAAGGCGATGCGGCTCTTCTACGAGCACCCTGAGAAGACCATGGAGGACCTCACTCTGCCGTTCCTGGACCCCCGCAAGCGCGTGGCCGACTACCCGCGCGAAGCGCACACGGTGCAACTGGTGGCGGTGCCCACGACCTCGGGTACCGGCTCGGAGGTCTCACCCGCCGCAGTGGTGACGGTTGGTGATCGCAAGGAGACGCTGGTCGACTACTGCCTGGTCCCCGACGTCGCCATCGTCGACCCCCTCCTGACCCTGTCGATGCCACCGTCGACAGCGGCCTCGACGCCTTGACCCATGCCCTCGAGGCGGACGTCTCAATCTTCGCCTCGCCATATACCGACGCCTTCTGTGTGCAGTCCGCCCGCCTCATCTTCGACGCCCTGCCAAAGGTGTATGACGACCCGGGCGACCTCGGCGCTCGGACCGACATGGCCAACGCCGCCACGTTGGCCGGGCAGGCGTTCGCGAACGCCTTCGTGGGCACCAATCACGCGCTTGCCCACGCGGTCGGGGCGAGATTCGGGATCGCCCACGGAAGGGCCAACGGCGTGTTTCTGCCGCACGTGCTCCGTTACAACGCCGCGATGCCCAGCAAGTTCATGCCGGCGCCCGGTTACTCGGCCTACATCGCCCCGGACAAGTACGCACAGCTCGGTCGGGTGGTTTTCGGGGGACGTGCGCCGGAGGAGAGCCGGCGGCGGCTGTTCCAGGGTGTGGGCGACTTGCTCGACCGGCTGCACATGCCACGGTCGCTGAAGGCTGTGGGAATCGCCGAGGACGAGTTCCTCCAAGCCCTGCCCGAGCTGGCGATGAACGCCTTCCAGGACCTGAGCAACCGCACGAACCCTCGGATGCCGCTGGTGATCGAGATCACTGATCTGCTGAAGCTGGGCTACTACGGAACCGACGACCAGGCCCGCTGACGCCGTCCGGTCAACGGGCACGGGCAGGACAGGGTTGGCAGTGCCAAGTCCAGGCCGACCAACGGCTTTGCCGGAGGCCGGGTAGGCGCCAGGCACGTCGAAAGCATCGAGCCGGTGACCGGTCCGGGCCTGCCAGTGCTCTCACGGCTGCCAGTGCTGGACGGGCCACGAGTGGGGTTGCGTGCAACGGGAGGTCCACATCCGCCTATCCCGATGACCCGCCGTGTCACAACCCGACCCCTACCCGAAATGCCGACATGCTGGTGGATCCGCATATGATGCAGGCCAGCCAGGCTCAGCGCGACCATCGACAG
>DAITND010000048.1:0-16036 GCA_036834825.1 Dermatophilaceae bacterium | reverse complement strand
CTGCTGGTGCCTAACGTCGTGAAACGATCCCGCGCGCGATCCCCCACCGCACCGTCGATGGCCGTACTTCTGCTGCTCATCGGCATTTCTCCCCTGGCAACCGACATGTACCTGGCATCACTGCCGGCAATGGGCTCGTCTCTGGGCGCAGCGACGGCCACCATCCAGCTGACCCTGACCGGATTTCTTATCGGGCACGCTGTCGGGCAGCTCGCCATCGGGCCAATCAGCGACGGTATGGGCCGGCGACCGTTCCTGATCGGCGGCAGTGCCGCGTTCTTCATCCGCTCGCCGGTGTGTGCTGTGGCCCCCAACGATCCGGTGCTGGCGGCCGCCCGGGTGGCTCAGGGCTTCGCCAGCGCGGCGGGCATCGTCTTCGGCAAGGCCGTCATCAACGACTACTTCCCTTGCCACCGGGCCGACCGCCGCTGCGCGATCGTCACACCCCTCTGTCATGGGCTCTCGTGGCCACAGCCGAGAAACGGGATCTGCTGTTGGGCGCCGGCCCACGTTTCGCCGTTCACGGTGGCCTTGAGCGGTCCCTGCGTCTGACCTGCACCCAAAGTCCTAACACGATGTGGGACGCAGTCGCACGCATGGCTGTCGCGTGGGAGGACGCCAAGGTCAACCGAACGGCGCGTGCAGGCCGAAGTCACCCGGTGGCGTAAGTCTTCCTCATCGTCTCAGTCGGTCGTATGCGCCGGGTCGAGACCGGGCGCGAACGGTCCGCTCTGCTACTGGCACGGAGCATCCGCCCAGGACGCGATCCGAGTGGGGGTTGCGCTGCGCCGGGTTGGTTGGTTGATCGGTTGGTTGACGAGCTCAGCTCTTGCGTAGCAGGGCGAAGAACATGGCGTCGGTTCCATGCAGGTGCGGCCACAGCTGGACGAAAGGTCCTTCCCCCAAGTGATCGATGGGGCGACCTTCGGTGTCCCGGAACAGGTCTCGGGCATCGACGATCTCGACATCCTGGCGCCTCTTGGTGACGTCGGAGACGACGAATCTGGTCTCGGCAAGGTGCGGGCTGCACGTCGCATAGCCGATGACCCCTCCGGGTCTAGTGGCCTCGATCGCCGAGACGAGCAGCGCCCTCTGCAAGGTGCCGAGCTCGACGAGATCCGCGGTCGTGCGGCGCCACCGGGCTTCGGGTCGTCGGCGCAGTGCCCCCAGACCGGTGCACGGCGCGTCGAGCAGCACCCGATCGTAGGTCTCAGGTTCATCCTCACCGATCTCGCGACCGTCACTGGTGCCGATCATGACCTCGATGCCGGAGTCGATTGCCGCGTCAAGAGTCTGACGCACCAGGTCCGTCCGGTGCTCGCTGATCTCGTTGGCAAAAAGAGTCGCACCTCGCTGCGCGCCCAGCGTCGCCAGCAGCGCGGCCTTGCCACCGGGTCCCGCGCACAGATCCAGCCATTTCTCGTGCTCTGCACCGGTGTTGGCCTCGGCACCTGCCAAGGCGAGGGCGACAAGCTGCGAACCCTCGTCCTGTACCGCGGCGCGGCCGGAGCGCACCGCTGAGATCGAGCCGGGGTCGCCCGAGTCAAGCACTGCCCCCACCCGCGACAACAGGGAAGGTGCTGCGCCGGCCCGGGTCAGCTCCTGGACCTCGCACAGACCGGGACGTGCCACCAAAGAGACCTTGGCGGCAGCGTTGTCGCTGACGAGAAGAGCTTCCAGGTCGCCGTCCACGCTCTGAACGCTCGATACGCCATGTCCGATCAGAGCAGCCCGCAACGCCCGGACGATCCATTCGGGGTGGCTGTGCCTGGTTGCCAGGGCGGCTATCGGATCGTTGGCAGGCACGACCTGCGCGATCCACATGTCAAGGTCCTTCTCACTGATCCGGCGCATCACCGCGTTGACGAACCCACCGGCGCTGGCTCCGTTGACCAGTCGGGCCAACCCGACGGTTTGGTCAACGGCGGCGTGGGCTGCGACCCGCATCCCGAGCAGTTGGTGGGCGCCGAGCCGCAGCGTGTCGAGCACGTTGTCGTCGATCTGATCCACAGCCCGGCCGGCCGCAGAAGCGATGATCGGGTCATAGAGACCTCGAAGTCGCGTCGCCCCATAGGTCAGCTCGGTGGCGAAGGCCGCGTCGCGCCCCCGAATATCCTTGTCCCGCAATTCCTTTGGCAGTTCGAGGTTGGCGTAGGCCCCGCCGGCCACAGCCCGCATGACCGTATATGCAGCCAGCCGTGCCGGGTCTGTCGAGCGCGACCTCTCGGCCGGGCGTGTTACCGAACGCTCAAGGTTGCCATGTTTGCGATCAGGCCTCTGCCGACCGGCGGCGTCGCGCCGCCGCCCTCCAGACTGATCGCCACGGTCCGCCTCGGTACCTTCTTCACTCATCGGCGAACTTCTCTCCGCGTGCGATGCGAACGCCCCGGGCCCAGTCAGCGGCGTCCATGGGTCTCTTGCCCTGTGGCTGAACGGCGCCGAGGAGAACGACGCCGGACGCAGTGCCGACACGGACCGCCGTCTTGGTCGCGGCGATCTCACCGGACCCAAGAGCGTCGGGGGCACGAACGTCGGGCACACCGCTTCCGGGCGGCGTCACCTCGGGTGCCGTGGCCTCACCGCGCTCGGACACCGGAGCATCCGCGGAAAGCGTGACGGGGTGGATCTTGAGTCGCTCACCACGGAAAGTCGTCCAGGCGCCGGGCGCAGGCGTACAGCCACGAATGTGACGATCAACGGCCAATGCTGGTGTGCCCCAGCAGATTCGGGCGTTCTGTACGCTGATCTTCGGCGCCAGCGACACACCCTCGGCGGGCTGGGCGAGCGCGTGGAGCTCGCCGGCCTCGAGCGCGTCCAAAGTGGCAACGAGCAAACCCGCGCCTGCTTGGGCGAGCCGCCGGAGCAGCTCTCCAGAGGTGTCGTCGGGCTTGATGGCCTCGGTCATCACACCAAAGGTGGGGCCGGTGTCGAGCCCCCGCTCGACCAGGAACGTCGTGGCGCCGGTGACTTCGTCGCCCGCCATGATCGCGTGCTGCACCGGCGCCGCACCACGCCAGGCCGGCAAGAGGGAGAAGTGCAGGTTGATCCAGCCGTGGGTGGGAATCGTCAATGTCGACGATGGGATCAAGGCGCCATAGGCCACCATCGGACAAGCCTCCGGAGCCAGCTCACGCAGCCGACCCTGGAACTGCGGGTCAGCAGGACGAGCAGGTGTGAGGACTTCGAGTCCTAGCGCCAACGCCCGTTCCTTGACCGGTGAGGCCACCAGGGAACGACCGCGACCCGACGGGGCGTCCGGACGCGTCAGGACGGCGACCACGTCATGCGATGAGCTGGACAAGGCATCGAGACTGGGGACTGCCGCGTCCGGAGTACCGGCGAAAACGATCCGCACTAGGTCAGCGACCCGTTCCGAAAGTCGCGTGCGGGCTGACCTTGATAACGGGCGCCTCCTGGCCGGCCCACTCGGCATCGCGGATCGCCTTCATGGCCAGCTTGCGCTGCGCCTTGTCCATCCGGTCTATGAACAAGATGCCGTCGAGGTGGTCGGTCTCGTGCTGGATGCAGCGAGCCAACAGCTCCGACCCCTCACGTACGACCGGCTCGCCATGCTGATTGAAGCCCTTGGCCACCAGGCGCAGGGCACGGGGGGTGTCAAAGAAGATGCCGGGGAAGGACAGACAACCCTCCTCGCCGTCCTGCATCTCTGAGGACAGATCGAGGCTGGGGTTGATCAGATGGCCCAGCTCGTCGTCGACGTGATACGTGAAGACCCGCAGCCCCACGCCGATCTGAGGAGCTGCAAGGCCGGCGCCCGGCGCGTTCACCATGGTGTCGGTCAGGTCCTTGACCAGCTGACGCAGTTCCTTGTCGAAGTCGACGACCTCGATGGCGGGCGTGCGCAGCACGGGGTCACCGAAAATCCGAATGTCCATGATCGACACGAGCCTGGTTCCTTGCCGTTGGGTGCGCTGAGTGAGATCAGTCTATGCGGCAGACAACGGCAGACCACGCACCGACAGATCTTTACGAAGGTGGCCGGTGTCGGTGAAAAGGATGGTGTCCAGACCGGCCTCGCCGGCAGCCTGGATGTTGGCCGGGTTGTCGTCGATGAAGATACAGCGCTTGAGGCTGTGACCGATCCGTTCCCTGAGAATCTCGAAGATCGCTGGGTCAGGTTTGGCGACCCCCTCCTCGCCCGAGACGATGATGTCCTCGAAAAGGTCCAGGAAGTCGAAGCGGTTGCGAGCCACCGGGAACAGCTCGGCGGACCAGTTTGTCAGACCATAGAGCGGTATGCCGGCCGCGTGCAGCTCACGCAGGATCTGCACGGAGTCGTCGATCGCGCCCACCAGCGACTCCCCGAAGTTCGCGCGGTACGCTCGGATCGCCCCCTCCCAGTGCGGGTGCGACGTCACCGCGGCATCCTCGCCCCCGTCCCACGAGCGCCCGGCATCCTGCTGCTGGTTCCACGCCATGAAGTCGAACCCCTGGTCAGCAAGGAAGCGCGTTGCCTGCGCCGGTCCCACTGCTTTGGCGATGGCCGGATGCGGGTCCCAGGTGATCAGGACGTTGCCGAGATCAAAGACCACGGCGTCAACCGGGGCCCGCGCGATATCGCTTCCGGGCACCTCACTGACCCCCCTCAGATCGGGATCGGCGTCTGCGGGCTCGAACATGGCGGTCATGTGGTCAACATTACCTATGCGCGAGGAAGTGCCGTCCTCCAACTGAAACGCTCAACCGAGCCCGTCCATCGGGTCAACTCGAACACTGACCGGTTCCTTTTCCTTTCGCGCGCTGCGAACGGCCTTCATCCGCGTCAGAGCGGCGGTAAGCGCCGGACCGTCGTCCACGCCCACACGCAGCAGGAGCTGGATCTTGGCGGTGATCTCCTGGTCCGCGCCTGAGGCGCCGGAGGCTGTTGGGCCGACCGGAACCCACGGCAACGGACCGAGCTGCTCAACCGAGTCGGCCAGGCCGGCAGCCTCAACAGCACGCTGGACCGCGACCCGCGCGCCGACCAGCTGGGCCATCCGCACGGCAGGTGGCAGCGATAGCTCGACCCGCTCGGCAAGCTCTCGGGCTGCGAACCAGACCGGGTCCCACCGCACCAGCGCCTCGACCAGCGGCAATGTCGTGTGGGTCGGCGCGCCACACAGCACCGTCACACCCCCCAGCGACCCGCTTCGGGTAAGCGCCGCAGCAGCCATCCAGCGACGCAATGCTTCCTCGGAGGCGTCAAGCGTAGGCCTGTCCAGGGATGCCCACGCATCGAGCAGAAGTGTTGCGGCGTAACCGTTCTCGGCGAGGGGCTCGGCACCGGGCGTGGAGATGACCAGGCTTGGCTTGGCGGAGACCGACGTGAGCACGTCACCTGCCCCGGAGGTGTGGACCGTCACGCCTGGGAACGCGCGACCCAGTTCCTCGGCCGTTCTGCGGGCACCCACCACATTGGCTCGCACGGTGCGACCACCACAATTGCTGCACTCGAAGGCCGCAGCGAGCGTGCCGCACCACCGACATGCCGGAGCCGAATTCACGGCGTTCAACGCCAACGGCCCATGACATCGTGCACAACGCGCCGGCTCACGGCAGGTCTGGCAGGACAACGACGGCAGGTAACCCCGGCGCGGGACCTGGATCAGAACCGGTCCATGCTCCAGCGCGCTCTTGGCCGCCCGCCAGGCAGCCGAGGGCAGGTGTGCACGGGCAGCCGCACCATCGCGTTCGACGTCCGTGCCCTCGCCTGCGACGACGACACGCGGCGCAGCCAGCCGGCGAGTCGCCACGTCTGCGCAAACCGACCGCACCTCCCCCGACTCGACCCATCGCTGGACCGAAGTCGTCCTTGTGAAGGCGCCGGCCAACAACGCAGCACCCTCGAGCCTGGCGCGAGCCCGCAGAACCTCGCGGACATGGGGGTACGGCGCGCGCTGCTCGACGAGCAGGTCGTCGCCGTCGTCCCACCAGGCCACCAGGCCCAGGTCGTGAACCGGCGCGAACATCGCCGCCCTGGTTCCCACGACGCACCGGACATGGCCGCGCAGCACCTTCAGCCAAGCCGTATATCGAGCCTGCGGACCCTGCCCCGCGGTGAGGCGGACGTGCCGGCCAGGCCCCAGCGACAGGCTCAGTGCCGAATCGACCCGGTCGACATCGCGGTGGTCGGGAACCACGATCAGAGCACCCCGTCCTGCGGCCAGCGAGGTCGCAGCCGCCACGGCCATCGCCGCAGGCCAGTCGAGGTCCCCCGGCTGACCAGGCAGAACCAGCCACGACGCCGCCGGGGCGTCCCCCGCGGCAAGGTGCCGCAGGAACGAGGTCCCGGCCGGGTAGCTACCCCACGGACCCGGCCCGGGAGCGCCCAGCGCCGCGCCAGCCGCCGATTCTGCGTGCGCCCCGACTGAGTCCGGCGCCTCATTCGGCAAGTTCTTCTCGGCTGTGGCGTGCCTGGGCGGAACCGCGAGCCGGACCACGTCACCCAGCGTGCCAGCATACCGGGAGGCCATCTCACGGCACAGCGCGAGCACCTGCGGGGTAAGGACCGCCTCGGGGCTCACCACCTTGCGAAGGGGCGCGAGTGTGCCGTCGTGCTCAGCGGTGGCAGCCCGTGCCAGCACGTACCCGTCGACGTCCTGTCCGGCGAACCGCACCTTCACCCGGGCTCCTGGCACCGCGAGATCGGCCATGGAGTCGGGCACTGAGTACTCGAACGGGCGATCCAGATGGGGCAGTCCGACGTCCACGAGGACGAGGGCCACCGGATCGACATCGGCGGTCTGCTGCACCCTCGGACGAAGTGAACGCACGGAACGCCCGCGCGACGAAGCGCCGGCACCCGCGAGCGGGAGCTGCTCGCTGCCCCGGTCGGTCGCCTCGTCACCCATGCCCAAGGTCTACCTCATCGCGGCCGCGAACGTCACACGCAAGGACGTCGGATCCTTACCGCGTGAAGCTCAGCCGGCTACCGCGGCCAGAAGCTGCTCGACGCGGTCGGTGCGCTCCCAGGTGAAGGCGTTCTCGACGCCCTGGACCTCGGTGCGACCGAAGTGGCCGTAGGCAGCGGTCGGCGTGTAGATCGGGCGCAGCAGGTCGAGGTCCTCAATGATCGCTGCGGGACGCAGGTCGAACACCTTGGTAATCGCATTCTGGATCTTGTCCGCCGAGACGCTCTCGGTGCCGAAGGTCTCGACGTAAAGCCCAACAGGCTGAGCCTTGCCGATGGCATAGGCCACCTGAACCTCACAACGACGGGCCAGCCCGGCAGCCACGATGTTCTTGGCCACCCAACGCATGGCGTAGGCCGCAGAACGGTCCACCTTGCTCGGGTCCTTGCCGGAGAACGCGCCGCCGCCATGGCGGGCCATGCCGCCATAGGTGTCGACAATGATCTTGCGACCGGTCAGTCCGGCATCACCCATCGGGCCACCGATCTCGAAGCGACCGGTCGGGTTGATCAGCATCCGGTAGTCGGAGATGTCCAGCTCGGTGCCGGCAGCGACCAGCTCATCCAGGACAGGCTTGATGACCTGGTTGGCGATGTCGGGCTCGAGCAGACCCTGCAGCGAGATGTCGGCGGCGTGCTGGGTCGACAGGACGACCGTGTCGAGCTTGACCGCTCTGTCCCCGTCGTAGGAGATGGTGACCTGAGTCTTCCCATCAGGGCGCAGGTAGGCGACCTCGCCGGACTTGCGCACGGCCGACAGTCGCTCCGCCAGGCGGTGAGCGAGGTGGATCGGCAGCGGCATCAGCTCAGCAGTGTCCTGGCAGGCGTAGCCGAACATCAGGCCCTGGTCGCCCGCGCCCTGCTTGTCCATCGGATCAACGCCGCCGGTGCGGTTCTCGTAAGCCGTGTCGACGCCCTGGGCGATGTCCGGTGACTGCTGGCCGATCGAGATCGACACACCACACGACTCGCCGTCGAAGCCTTTGGTCGACGAGTCGTAGCCGATCCGAAGGACGGTGTCACGCACAATCCGCGGGATGTCCACATAGCCGGTCGTGGTCACCTCACCGGCGACGTGCACCAGACCGGTGGTGACCATGGTCTCCACCGCCACACGGCTGGACTTGTCCTCGGCGAGCATCGCGTCAAGGACCGCGTCACTGATCTGATCACAGATCTTGTCGGGGTGACCCTCAGTTACTGACTCGGACGTGAAAAGGCGTGCGGACACGTAGGTACTCCTTGGTTGCAGCGGCTGCTGGCTGTTGATTGCGTAAGAGACTATCCCGAGGACAGAACATCCTGTACGACGTCCCACAGCGTAGCGGCCACCGCGTCCTTGGGTGCCGGGCCCACCTGCGTCGCGGCATCGACACCGCGACGCAAGATGTGCACGGTATTGGTGTCGTGCCCGAAAGTCTTGTCGACACCCACCTCATTGGCCACGAGCACGTCGCACCTCTTGCGGAGGAACTTCTCTCGCGCGAGGTCGAGAACGGTGTGCTCGCCGTCGCCGGTCTCGGCTGCGAAGCCCACGATCACCGGCGAGGTGGCTGAGCCTCTGGACCGAACCAGCTCGGCCAGGACATCGGGGTTACGGACAAGCTGGATCGTGGGCGCCGACTGGTCTGCGTCGCGGCCATCGAGCACGGAGTCGTCAGCGTCGTCATGGGATTTCTTGATCTTGACGTCGGTGTAGTGCGCCGGCCGGAAGTCCGCCACGGCAGCCGCCATCACGACGACATCGCAGTCCTGCGCCGCCTTGGCCACTGCCTCGCCGAGCTCCACTGCGGTCTGGACCAGCACCACGCTCACGCCTTCTGGGACAGGCAACGCCACGTTGGCCGACACCAGGGTGACCTCTGCGCCACGGGCCGCAGCAACCTCGGCGAGTGCATACCCCTGTTTGCCCGAGGACCGATTCCCCAGGAACCGAACCGGGTCCAGCGGCTCGCGCGTGCCACCTGCACTGATGACCACCCGTCGTCCGGCCAGCGCGCCGCCCGGCGGGCTGGCATCCTGTGACAACAGGAGCTGTCGGCATACGGCGAAGATGTCCTCGGGCTCCGGCAACCGGCCGGGGCCGGTGTCGGTGCCGGTCAGGCGCCCCGAAGCCGGGTCGAGCACGTGCACGCCGCGGGAGCGCAACGTCGCGACGTTGGCCACGGTAGCTGGGTGCTCCCACATCTCGGTGTGCATCGCCGGGGCGAGAACCACCGGACAGCGTGCAGTCAGAAGGGTGTTGGTCAAAAGGTCATCGGCCAGTCCGTGGGCCGCTTTGGCCACCAGGTCTGCCGTCGCCGGCGCCACGATGACGAGATCAGCATGCTGACCCAGACGCACGTGCGGCACCTCGTGGACATCGGTCCAGACATCGGTCGAGACCGGATTGCCCGACAGAGCCGCCCAGGTGGCTGAGCCAACGAACCTCAACGCAGCCGTGGTGGGAACGACCGTCACGTCATACCCGCCCTCGGTGAACAGACGCAGCAACGAGCAGGCCTTGTAAGCGGCGATGCCACCACTGACCCCTAGAACCACCCGTTGGCGTGTCGCCCGCGTCACCACGTCACTGTCGGCCACCGTGTCCCGTCTCACCGCGAGCACCCCCGGTTACGTCGGCTCGGCCGCTCAGCCGTCGGTGGGCGTGGAGGTCAGCAGACCCTCGTTGATCTCACGCAGCGCGATGGACATCGGCTTCTCGTTGGCCTTGGTCTCGACGAGCGGGCCCACGTACTCCAACAGGCCCTCGGAGAGCTGGGAATAGTACGCGTTGATCTGACGCGCACGCTTGGCCGAATAGATGACCAAGGCGTACTTGGAGTCCGCCACCTTGAGCAGGTCGTCAATCGGAGGGTTGGTGATGCCCTCGGGGGCAGCCTGCGTTCCAGACACTGTCAATCTCGATTCGTCGGTGAGAACATGAATACAGCAGCGTACGGGACGTCTAGATAGATCACGCCCGTATCAATGATACGAGTTCTTCGCTCGCCCGCCGAACATCGTCGTTCACGATGGTGACATCGAACTCTTTCTGGGCTGCCAGCTCCTGCCGTGCCGTGCTCAGCCTCGACTGCCGCTCCTCTTCGGATTCGGTGCCGCGTCCGATGAGCCGCCGGACCAGCTCGTCCCAGTTCGGAGGGGCCAGGAAGACGAACAGTGCATCCGGGATCTTCTCTCGTACCTGGCGCGCGCCCTGCAGGTCGATCTCGAGCAACGCCGACCGCCCTGCGACCAGAGCCTCATCGACCGGCCCTCGCGGTGTGCCGTACTTGGCCCGCCCGTGAACAACGGCCCACTCCAGGAACTCCCCCGCCTCACGCAGCCGCTCGAACTGCTCGTCGTCCACGAAGTGGTAGTGCTTTCCGTCGATCTCGCGCGGACGTGGCTTGCGGGTGGTCATCGAGACGGACAGCCACACGTCAGGGAAGTGGCTGCGGACGTAAGCCGCCACGGTTCCCTTCCCCACCGCTGTGGGGCCGGCCAAGACGACCAGCCGGCTCTTGGTCGATGCCATGGACAGGCCGGTCAGGCCTGTTCGAAGCGTGCGATCAGCGCGGCAATCTGGTTGTTGCCGAGGCCACGGACCCGGCGGGTCTCGGCGATGCCGACCTCGTCCATGATCTGGCGGGCCCTGACGCGGCCGACGCCGGGCATCGACTCCAGCAACGCTGAGACCTTCATCTTGCCGACGACGTCGTTGTTCTTGCCGTCGGCGATGACCTCGGACAGCAACCCCTGGGCGTACTTGAGGCGGTTCTTGACTGCTGCCCGCTCACGACGAGCGACCGCAGACTGCGCAAGAGCATCGGCGCGCTGCTCAGGGGTGAGCTGGGGAAGAGCCACAGTCAGTCTCCTCAAGGGGACGAATCCGATGAAATCATCGTCATAGGGACCATCCGGCCGGATGACCCGTGCTGCCCGAACTTAGCGAGTCCGTGCGCGACCATGCAACCGCGCTGTCCTCAGGTGCGCAAGATGGCGTCCAACTGCCGGGCCGTACGGCGCGCCGCAGTCCTCAGCGTCGCGCCGTCAGGCCCGGCTCCGAGGATCTCACGACTGCTGCTGGCCAGGACGTTGTGCACCGCCGCGCCGAACACCATTCGCAGATCGTCCGTGGTCGCGCCTTGGGCACCCACCCCGGGTGCAAGCAGCGGTGCATTGGCTGCGGCCAGGTCAAGACCGAGCTTCTGGACCGCTTCCCCGACGGTGGCTCCGATAACCATACCGACGCTGCCGAGCGCTCCGGCACTGAGGTCGGAGGCGTTCTGGCTCGTCACGCCATCCACAATGCTGCCAGCCACGGTGCGGCCATCCCTGATCGCATGCTGCACCTGTGCGCCCTCGGGGTTTGACGTCAGCGCCAGGACGAACAGACCCCGCCCGGTCTGCTGGGCCAGATCCAGTGCCGGACGCAGGGACTCAAAACCGAGAAAAGGGCTGACGGTGATGGCATCCGCGCGCAGCGGGCTGTCGGGTGAAAGATAGGCGTGAGCGTACGCAGCCATGGTTGAGCCGATGTCGCCCCGCTTCACGTCGAGCAGGGACAACGTGCCGGCCTCGCGCAAGCCGGTGAGTGTGCGCTCAAGCACCGCGACCCCCGCAGAGCCAAAGCTCTCGAAGAACGCCGACTGCGGCTTGACGACCGCCACCGTCCCGGCGTACGCCTCGACGCACGTCATGGAAAACGTCTCCAAGCCCTGGACGCTCTGATCCAGCCCCCAGTGCGCCAGCAGTGCCGGGTGGGGGTCTATGCCGGCGCAAAGCGGGCCGAGCTCGTCCATGGCGACCCGCAGCCTTGCCCCGAAGGAGCCGATCATCGCCTCTGCTTCAATCTCGTGTGCGCGATCCCCACCGCATCGCTGAATCGGGCAAATCCCTTGTCCTGCAGCGCTGCTACCAGCTCACGGTGGACCCGTACCGGGGCCGTGGGGTCGTTGAACGTCGCGGTTCCGACCTGGATCGCACTCGCTCCGGCTGCAACGAGCTGCAAAGCATCGTCGCCGGTGCGCACTCCCCCGACGCCGATGATCGGGACCGTGCGAATGCGGCCTTCGATCATCGCGGCACGCACCTGCCAGATGGCGCGCACGGCCACCGGTCGGATGGCGGGTCCGGACAGTCCACCGGTCACGCCGGCGACCTGGGGCAGTAGCAGATCGGTGTCGATGACCATTGCGAGCAAGGTGTTTATCATCGTCAACCCGTCGGCACCGGCCCTCACACAGGCACGGGCGATCTCCACGATGTCGCTCACGTCGGGACTGAGCTTGGCGAACACCGGGATGTTGCGCGGGAGCTTCTCGCGCACCAGGGCGATGACCTTGCCCGACGCCAGCGGGTCGCAAGCGAAGACGAGTCCCCGATTCGCGACATTGGGGCAGGAGATGTTGACCTCAACGCCGACGACTGCGTCGAACGCCGGCGACTCACGCAGGGCCGCGGCCACGTCCGCATACTCCCCTGCGGTGTTACCGGCAATGGATACGAGCACTCGCGCCCCGACCGACTTGAGCCACACCAGATCGCCTCGGGCAAAGTCGGCGATCCCTGGTCCCTGTAGGCCGATCGAGTTGAGCATCCCGCTGGGTGTCTCGGCCATCCGTGGGGTACCGCGACCTGATCGGGGATCGGCCAGCACCGTCTTGGTGACGAAGGCGCCCAGTTCGGCGATGTCGAAAAAGCGGTGCAGCTCCCTCCCGTTCGCCGCGCAGCCCGAAGCAGTCATCAGCGGGTTTGGCAGGCTCATCCCGGCCAGCTCGATGCCCATGTCAATGGTGGCGGCCACCGTGGTGGTGTCGCTCAAGTTGGTCGTGGTCCCCTTCGTGTCCCCCCCAGTCATCAGTGACCTCCCATCGAGGCCGCGCCGTAGGCATCCTCAGGGACTCGGCACCGCCCGTCTTCGAATGCATCCCAACGGATCCGATCACCGCGAAAGACCGGACCCTCGGCACAGGAGCGCGCCATCCGGGTCAGCCCGTCCTTGCCCTTCACCGGCATCACGCACGTCATGCAGACTCCGATGCCACACGCCATGGACTCCTCGACCGCGACCTGGGCGATGGCGCCGTGGGCCATGGCGATCTCAGTGATGGACTTGAGCATCGGCATCGGTCCGCAGCCATAGACGACGTCGGCATGGCTACGGCGGATGACGTCAGGCAGGACAGCGGAGACCCAACCCTTGATGCCCATCGAGCCGTCGTCGGTCGTCACCGTGACCCCGTCTGCGGCACGGCGCGCCTCAACGACCCCGAAGAGCTGCTCCTGGGTGGCCGCACCCAGGACCATCTCCACGTGGCAGTCACGCTCCCGCAATGCGGCCGCCAGCCAGAAGAGCGGCGCACTGCCGTAGCCGCCACCCACGAGAACACAGGGCACCGGATCTTTGGGCAGCGGGAAGCCACGTCCGAGTGGGCCGATGATGTTGACCTCAGAATGCGTGCTCAGGTCGGTCAGCCACCGGGTACCCGGTCCCCGCGCAGCCACAACGACGTCAACCGTGCCGCCGTAGGTGCCACTCGGGCTCACCTTGTGAATGGAGAAACAGCGGCGCAGCAGATTGGCCGACGTGTCACCGCCGACCGCCATCGCGACGAACTGGCCCGGCCTGGCAAGCTCGGCTACGCCCGGCGCCACGAACGTCAGGTGGTGGTATGCGCCGACCCGGCGGGTGGCGATCAGCTCCGCGCTGACCTGCGGTATCGCCTGCTGCGGCACGTCCTCCTGTGGTGTGCGCTGAGGGGAGGCTCGGCTCACGCTTCGCCTTCCGTCCTGGCACGATCTTGCGTGCTGGCATAGAAGTTCAGCTCACGGGCGTGATCCTGCAACGACTTCACCCGGACCTTGTCGGTAAGCTGCGACTCGATGCCCTGCACGGCCGCGCCGAGCTGTTGAACCGTGGTGATGATCGGCCGATCCATGCTCGTGGTTGCCGCGCGGATCGCGTAACCGTCGGCCCGAGCGTCAACCCCGGACGGCGTGTTGATGACCATCCCGACCTCGCCGGCCACGATGCGCTCGACGATCGTGGGTTCACCCAGCGGCCCCGGCCCCTCACTGTGCTTGCGCACCACTGAGGCGTATATCCCGTTGCGCCGCAGGACATCTGCGGTGCCCTTGGTGGCGATCAGGTCGAAGCCGAGGTCAGCCAGACGCTTCATGGGAAAGATCATGGCGCGCTTGTCCCGGTTGGCCACAGAGACGAAGACCGTGCCCTTGCGCGGCAGACCCGGGCCGAATCCCAGCTGGCTCTTGGCGAACGCCGCGCCGAAGTCGGAGTCGATGCCCATCACCTCGCCGGTGGAGCGCATCTCGGGGCCCAGCAGGCTGTCGACCACCTGACCATCGTGGGTGCGGAACCGCTTGAACGGCAGCACCGCCTCCTTGACCGAGACATGGGCGTGGGCCGGCATTGCTCCGCCGTCGCCCTGTGGCGGCAGGATCCCCTCGGTGCGCAGCTGGGCGATCGTCGCGCCGAGCATTACCCGGGCGGCGGCCTTGGCAAGGGGAACGCCGGTCGCCTTGGCCACGAACGGAATGGTGCGACTGGCACGCGGGTTGGCTTCCAGGACATACAGAATGTCCTGAGCCAGGGCGAACTGCACGTTCATCAGGCCCCTGACGCCGATTCCCTCGGCGAGCTTGAGCGTTGACTCGCGGACCCGTTTGAGCTCTTGGTAGCCAAGGGTCACCGGCGGGAGCACGCAGGCCGAGTCGCCGGAGTGGATCCCGGCCTCTTCGATGTGCTCCATGATGCCGCCCACATACATTTCGTGACCGTCGTAGATCGCGTCCACGTCGATCTCGATGGCGTCGTCCAGGAACCGGTCGACCAGCACCGGGTGCTCGGGGGCGGCGTCCGTGGCACGGGTGACATAGCCGATCAGAGTGTCGTCGTCGTAGACGATTTCCATGCCGCGCCCACCCAGAACGTATGAGGGGCGAACCAGAACGGGGTAGCCGATCTCGTGGGCGACCTCTACGGCCTCTTCACCGTTGTAGGCCGTTCCGTGCCGCGGCGCCGTCAGCCTGGCCTCGGCCAGCACCCGGGAGAAGGCGCCACGGTCTTCGGCGAGGTGGATCGACTCCGGGGTGGTGCCCACGATCGGCACGCCTTCGGCCTTGAGCGCCTTGGCCAGACCGAGCGGAGTCTGCCCTCCGAGCTGAACGATCACGCCCGCCACGGGCCCCGCCTGCCGCTCGGCGTAAACCACCTCCAGGACGTCCTCAAGAGTCAGCGGTTCGAAGTACAGGCGGCTGGAGGTGTCGTAGTCGGTGGACACCGTCTCGGGGTTGCAGTTGACCATAACCGTGTCAAAACCGTGGTCCCGCAAGGCAAAGCTCGCATGGACGCAGGAGTAGTCGAACTCGATGCCCTGTCCGATGCGGTTCGGCCCGGAGCCCAGGATGATGACCGCCGGACGCTCGCGGGGCGCGACCTCGGTCTCCTCGTCATAGGTGGAGTAGTGGTAGGGCGTCTTCGCTGCGAACTCGGCCGCGCACGTGTCGACGGTCTTGTAGACGGGGCGCACACCGAGGGCATGGCGCACCCCCCTCACGACAGCTTCCGGCATATTGGACAGATCGGAGATCTGGGCATCCGAGAAGCCATGACGTTTGGCCAGCAAGAGCACCTCGGGCGTCAGCTGCGGGCTGGCCGCCACGTGTGTGGCTACCTGGTTGATGAGCGATATCTGGTCCAGGAACCAAGGGTCGATGCCAGTGGCCTCATGGACCACCTCGACGGACAGTCCTCCGCGAAGAACCTGCTGCACCAGTACGATTCGGCCTTCGGTCGGTATCCGCGCCTGCTCGAGCAGAGCGCGTGCCTGTTCCTTGGTCGGAGCCTCGTCCTTGCGCCAGTGGAAGCTCGATCCTGGACGCTCCAGCGAACGGAGTGCCTTCTGGAGGGCCTCGGTGAAGTTCCGGCCGATCGCCATGGCCTCGCCGACGCTCTTCATCGTCGTGGTCAGTGTCGGATCCGCGGCGGGGAACTTCTCGAACGCGAACCGCGGCACCTTGACCACGATGTAGTCCAGGGTCGGCTCGAAGCTGGACGGCGTGACCCGGGTGATGTCGTTGGGGATCTCGTCCAGGGTGTAGCCGATGGCCAGCTTCGCGGCG
>DAITND010000047.1:0-16037 GCA_036834825.1 Dermatophilaceae bacterium | reverse complement strand
CGTCGGTTTCGCGATTCCCAGTGACCAGGTCCGCAAGACCGCCGAGCAGCTGATCACCAACGGCAAGGCCACGCATCCGGTCATTGGAGTCTTGATCGACACCACCTACAAGGGTGAGGGCGTCAGGATCGCGAGCAGCTCACAGAACGGCAGTGCGCCGATCACCAAGGGCGGCCCGGCCGACAAGGCAGGGCTGCGACCGGGCGACGTGATCCTCAAGTTCGACGGGCGACCAGTCACCGACCCCGACCAGTTCGTCGTCGCGGTCCGAGCCAAGTCGGTCGGTGAGACGGTTCAACTGACCGTGCGGCGAGGTGGCACAGAGCGGACTGTCAAGATGACCCTGCAAGCGGCCAACTGAGCGTCCTTCGGAGCGACGAGGTTCACACGTGAACGTGTTTGACATCAACGGCTGGGAGTTCGTCATCCTGGTGATCGTTGCCATCTTGGTGATCGGCCCCGACCGGATGCCGGAGTACGCCGCCAAGCTCGCCAAGCTGGTCAAACAGGTCAGGGCTTTGGCAGACACGGCCAAGGGGCAGTTGCGCGAACAGATGGGCTCGGAGTTCGACGACGTCGACTGGAAGCAGTACGACCCGCGTCAGTACGACCCGCGCCGCATCGTTCGTGAGGCGCTCATGGACGAGGGGACCCAGGATGGCCAGCCACCCTCGCCGGGTGATCAGGCCGGTGGCTTCAAGGCTCCCTCATCCTTCAGACGCCATGACCCGGACAAGCCGACGCCATATGACGAGGACGCCACCTAGCCATGACCAGGACGCCACCTGGTCCGGCGCCGCGACAAGGCAGACCTCGATGTCAATCGCGAGAAGGCTCGGGCTGACCAGTCTCATCATCTCGGCCGTGAACGCCGGCAGATCCGCCGGCCCTGGCGACGCGGCGAGGTTCGCCTCCCTCACCACTGCCGCGTCCTGCTAAACGCGACGGCCGGCATCTGCCCGGGCGCCCCATCGTGTCGGGGCGAGGCAGACTGCGGCCCCGGACTAGATCCGCCCAGACGAGCAGCCTGGCTTGTGATCGAGGGCGCGACCGCCCTGATCGTGTCGAAGAACGGCGCCGGGCGATCTCCTGCGGGCGTGCGAAGGTACGTACCGCCACGGCCACGGTCCAGGACTCCTCCCGCAACGGCAACGAGGTCATGGGCATCCGGATCCACCGGTCGATGAGCCCATGGGTGGTCCGGAACCGTCCTGCACGTCGCTCATCTTCACCGGCGTCTGCCCATCTGGGCGCCCGAAGGTGAAGCGACGACGCTACCAACCCATCCGGCTACGGGTGGCAGCCGTCCTTGAGCGACCCGGAGGGGCCCGGCTACCGGCCGGCGGGAGTCAGCCCGAGGGGGCGCCCCGCGAGGCCACGGGAGCGGGTCGAGAGTCCGCGGGCGATCCCGCGCAGGACGACAGCTGAAGGGCAGTTGGGCTGGCTCAGCACGACCGGCATGCCGATATCGGAGCCCTCGCGAAGCAGTATGTCCAGGGGGATCTGGCCCAGCAGCGGGACCGGTGCGCCGATCGCGCGGGTCAGGGAGTCGGCGACGATCTGGCCGCCACCGGAGCCGAAGACGTCTTGGCGGGTGCCGTCGGGCAGCTCCAACCATGACATGTTCTCAATGACCCCGGCGACTCGCTGATGGGTTTGCAGGGCAATGGAACCGGCCCGCTCGGCCACCTCGGCGGCAGCCTGCTGGGGCGTGGTCACGATGAGGATCTCGGCGTTCGGTATGAGCTGTGCGACCGAGATCGCGATGTCGCCGGTGCCTGGGGGCAGGTCCAGCAGCAGGACATCCAGGTCGCCCCAGAACACGTCGCCCAGGAACTGTTGAAGGGCACGGTGCAACATGGGCCCGCGCCAGACAACGGGCTGGTTGCCCGGGACGAACATCCCGATCGAGATGACTTTCACGTCGTGGGCCAGCGGCGGCAGGATCATGTCGTCGACCTGGGTCGGACGTCGCTCGGTTCCCAGCATGCGCGGGATCGAGAAGCCGTAGACATCGGCGTCGACCACACCCACCCGCAGGCCCCCCTGGGCCATGGCAACAGCCAGGTTGACGGTCACCGACGACTTGCCGACGCCACCCTTGCCGGACGCAATGCAGTAGACCCTGGTGAGACTTCCCGGCTTGGCGAACGGGATCTCACGCTCGGTGTTGCCGCCGCGCAGGTTGGTCCGAAGCTCGGTGCGCTGCTCGTCGGTCATTACCCCAAGGGTCACCTTCACGCTGGTAACCCCCTCGACCGCCAGCAGGGCAGCGGTGGTGTCGTTGGTGAGGGTCTCCTTGAGCGGGCAGCCCGAGACTGTCAGCAGGATCGTGACCGATGCAAGACCCGCCTCGTCGACGCCGACCGCCTCGACCATGCCGAGCTCGGTGACGGGTTTACGGATCTCGGGGTCGATGACCTTGGAGAGGGCGGCGAAGAGGGCGTCCTGCGACGGAACTGGCATGGCTCAATGCTAGGTCGGTCTCTGACCTTTCCATGCACCGGGAGATGCATCGCCGGATCCGGAGGCTCGCCCATCCGCCGGCAGCTGTATGCCGCGCTGCTCCATCTCGTCCAGCTGGGAGCGCAGCTCGGAGCGGAGGAAGTCGCGGGTAGCCATGTCCCGCAAGGCAATTCGCAGCGAGGCCACCTCACGAGTGAGGAACTCCGTGTCGGCCAGGTTGCGCTCGTTGCTGGCCCGGTCCTGTTCCAAGGCCACCCGGTCGCGGTCCGTCTGACGGTTCTGGGCCAGCAGGATCAACGGCGCGGCGTACGACGCCTGCAGGCTGAGCAGCAAGGTGAGGAAGATGAACGGGTAAATGTCCCATTTGTAGCCGAAGATCCCGATGACGTTGACCGTGATCCAGACAGTCACGAAGATCGTCATGTAGACCAGGAACCGGGCCGTCCCCATGTAGCGGGCGAACTTCTCGGCAAAGCGCCCGAACCTGTCGGGGTCTACCTGTGGCGAAGTGAACAGCGCGCGCCTGGCCTCGCGCGGCTGGTCCA
Organism: Dermatophilaceae bacterium; assembly: GCA_036834825.1. GTDB lineage: Bacteria > Actinomycetota > Actinomycetes > Actinomycetales > Dermatophilaceae > UBA4719. The sequence continues at coordinate 13,026 of DAITND010000047.1, read as the reverse complement.
GCCTGGCCGGCCTGGCCGGACGTTCACGGGCCATGGGTCACCTCGTGCCGCTCCTCGCGCCAGTCTTCGGGAAGTAGGTGGTCGAGCACGTCGTCGACGGTCACCGCGCCGACGAGCCGGCCATCCTCGTCGACCACGGGGACACCGACGAGGTTGTAGGTCGCGAGCATGCGGGTGACGCGGCCGATCGGAGCGTCGGGGCTCAGTGGCTCCAGGTCCTTGTCCAGGATGCTGCCGATGAACGCGTGTGGCGGATCGCGCAGGAGTCGCTGGATGTGGACCAGTCCGAGGAACTTGCCGGTCGGCGTCTCCAGGGGTGGACGGCAGACGAATACCGTCGCGGCCAGGGCGGGCGAGAGCTCGACCCGACGGACCACGGCCAGCGCTTCGGCGATCGTGGCCTCGGGGCCGAGAATCACGGGCTCGGTCGTCATCAGGCCACCGGCAGTGTCCTCGTCGTAGGTGAGCAGGCGTCGCAGGTCGGCAGCCTCGTCGGGCTCCATGAGCCGGAGCAGTTCCTCGGCGTTCTCCGGCGACAGCTCTGAGAGCAGGTCGGCCGCGTCGTCGGGCTGCATGGTTTCCAGGATGTCCGCGGCCCGCTCCCTGCCGAGACCACGCAGGATCTCGACCTGATCGTCCTCGGGCAGCTCCTCCAGGACGTCGGCGAGCCTGTCGTCGTCGAGCGCATCGGCCATGGCAGCTCGCCGCGCGGGGTTGAGGTCGTGAATGACCTCGGCGAGGTCGGCGGGCTTCAGGTCCTCGTAGTTTTCAAGCAGCTTCGCAGCGCTCTGGTCCTCGGCCTCCTGCTGCAGTCCGGTCACATCATGGATGTCAACAAGGACTGTCTCGCCGCGACGTCGACCGAGCGTGGAGATGCTGCGGGTGCCGCCGGACCCCTTGCGGGCGAACACCTTCACGACGACCCAGTCCCGGTTGGGTTCCTGCTCGATGGCGATGTCCTCGACCGTTGCCTCGAACGACTCCTCGGGTGTGCTGATCCGGATCATCCGCTCGAATAGCTCGGCGAGCACCAGCGTCTCGCCGGCCCGTTGTTCGAATCGGCGCATGTTGACCAGACCGGTGGTGATGACCTGCCCGGCGTCGATGCTGGTGACGCGTGTCATCGGCACGAAGACCCGTCGTCGGCCGGGCACCTCGACTAGAAGGCCGATCACGCTCGGAGCGCGGCGACTCGAGCTGAGGTGGACCACGACATCACGAACCCGGCCGACCGGATCACCGAGTGGGTCGAACACGCGCAGCGCTGCCAGGCGTGCGACGAAGACGCGTGTCATGGGGCTCACGCCGCTAGGCTATCTGGATCAGCGGCGAGTGCCGCGCCGCCACTTCGGCCGACCGTTGATATGCCACGGGTGCCACGTGCGGGTGGTGGCCGGCGTTGGGGGGGGCTGTGCTGCACCGGACTGCTGCGAGTAGCTGCCCGGACCCTGTACGACGTCCCCCTGGGGCGTCAGTGCGTAGACGATGGCTTCGTCGGCCCACCTCGCGATGATGTCGCCGGCGGGGGCGTTGAGGCGGGAGGCTTTCAGAGCCGTGGTCGCGTCCTCCCAGCGCATGTCCAAGGGCGTGATGACGGCCGCGTTGGCAGCCACCGTCACCAGACGGCCGCCCGTGCTCTTGCTCCGGAAGGTCACCGCGATGTCAGCGGGAAGGGGTGGCAGACTCTGTTCGCCGGGACCGGTGACCACGTATGCCGTGTCGTCCAGCCACACATGCCACGCTGGCCAGGCACGGTCGCCGGGGATGTCGATCCATAGCAGTCCGGACTTCTTGCCTGCCTCGGACAGAAGCGCGCTCAGGTCGGTCACGCCATGAGCCTAGTGCGCCCTCCCATGGCGGGGTGGGGAAGGTCACCCGTGGCCTGGATGACGAGCGGGGACGCCGCTGGGTAGCCTCCCATCATGACTCCTGTGCCTTCGATGCCCTCACGTCCGCTGCGCTCTCGGCGCTCCAACCTCGCCGTGCCCGGTTCCAGCACCAAGATGATCGACAAGGCCAAAGGCCTTGGCGCTGACCAGGTCTTCCTTGACATCGAAGACGCCGTGGCGCCTTTGGCGAAGCCGGACGCGCGTAAGAACATCGTCGCGGCCCTGAACGAGGGCGGCTGGGGCGACACGATCCGCACCGTCCGCGTCAACGACTGGACCACGCAGTGGACCTATGCCGATGTCGTGGAGGTCGTCGAGGGCGCCGGTGCCAACCTCGACGCCATCATGCTGCCCAAGGTCCAGACGCCCGAACAGGTCGTTGCCCTCGACCTGCTGCTGACTCAGATCGAGAAGTCCACCGGCCTGGAGGTCGGCGGGATCGGCATCGAGGCGCAGATTGAGAACGCCCTGGGCCTGACCAACGTCAACGCCATCGCCGCCGCGAGCCAGCGAGTCGAGACGATCATCTTCGGACCGGCCGACTTCATGGCCTCCATCAACATGAAGAGCCTCGTGGTCGGTGAACAGCCCCAAGGATACGATGTGGGTGATGCCTACCATCACATCCTGATGTCGATCCTGATGGCGGCACGCGCCTTCGACAAGCAGGCCATCGATGGACCGTATCTGCAGATCAGGGACATCGAGGGGTTCCGGCGGGTGGCAGGACGAGCAGCGGCGCTTGGATACGATGGCAAATGGGTTCTGCACCCCGGTCAGCTCGAGCCGGCCAACGAGGTGTTCAGCCCTCGCCAGAGCGACTACGACCACGCCGAGAACATCCTGGACGCCTACGACTTCTTCACCTCTGAGGCTGGCGGCAAGATGGGCGCGGTCATGCTCGGCGACGAGATGATCGACGAGGCCTCGCGCAAGATGGCTCTGGTCATCTCGGCCAAGGGCCGCGCGGCAGCCATGACCCGTCAGGAGAAGTGGGAGAAGCCACCTACCGACTGACCTGGGACATGGATGCCGACTTGTTGCGGCGAAGCCGCCCTTGAGCGATTCAGGGTGCCGATCTGGGTGGTCTCAGGCCAACAAGGCGCGGTCCTACAGAAAGCGTTTGCGCAGCCAGCTCATCTGGGGGCCCGCGTGAGCGGTCCAGTACTCATCGGTGTGCGCCCCGTCGTCGAAGGTAGCGACAGCAGAAGGCAGTCCGCGCGCGAATGCCCGGTTGGCCACGATGAACGGGTCGTTACGGCCGCAGTCCAGACGTACAGGCATGGCGGCCAGCGTGCGTCGCCGGGCGAACACGTCGTTGCGGACAAAGTCCGTGCGGCCGTCGAAAGCACCAGCGGCGCTGTCGCCGGGGGACTGCCACAGTGCTGCGCTGCAGGCAACGACGCCGGCCACCCGGCTCGGCCCGAGGTTGCTGGCCAGAAGCAGTGCGCCGTATCCGCCCATGGACCAGCCGATGAGACCGATGCGGTCGACGGCCAGTCCCTTGCCGGCCAGCAACGGCAGGAGCTCCTGCACGACCATGCTGGCGGGGTCGATGCCGGATTTCCTCGCGTGCCAATAGAAGTCGCCACCATCGACCGTTGCCACGGCTAGGCCCGTCGGCGCGACGTGGCGCTCGATGTGGGCGCTGTCGAAGGGCCAGTCGGCGTCACCGCCGTGGCCGTGCAGGGCGACTACCAGTGGCTGGGGCACGGAGACGGAGCCTTGGTGGGCGGGCCGGGCCACCCGCCATCGCACCTGGTGGTCGGGCCAGAACCTTGAGGAGAAGGTCCCCTTCTGCAGGTCGACTCCTGCTGGCCTGTCCGTGCCAGGGCTACAGGCGGCCAGCCACGGCAGGGCGACGAGGCCGGTCAGTACCGCGCGGCGGGTGACATCAGTGGTCATGGCCGAACTTGCCCTGTTCACCATCGCGAGGTGGCCGGGCTTGCTAACGGGTCCTGGGAGATCCACGGGCACAATGTTGGCATGGCCGAACAAAAAGAACCTGAAGCAGCTCAGCCTGCAGATTCCGCGGTGCGCCCATCTCGCCCCACGTGGGCCGAGTTGTCCCGCCGTGGGGTCAGACACGCGGGCGGGTTCGACTCCGACTGGGTGCCGGCCTGGTTGCGGCCTACCGGACCGGAGAACCGCCTGCCCGTCGCGGCCTCCATCGTGGTCGCCATCGCGTTGCAGATCTCGTTGTCGGACCGTTTCGGCTTGCACCCGCGTTGGCTGCTGCCTCTGCTGGAGGTCGCCCTGTTGGTGGTGTTGACGGCGATCAACCCGGTGAGGTTGTCTCGCCGGACGCGGCTGGGGCGCTACCTGACTATGGCGTTGGCCGGTGCGATCACTTTGGACAACCTGGTGTCGGCCTTCGTCCTGGACTACGCCATTGTGACGGGCAAGTCGAGCAACGACGCGATCGGCCTGCTCAGCGCCGGCGCTGCGATCTACCTGACCAACATGATCGTCTTCGGCATCTGGTACTGGGAGCTGGACCGTGGCGGCCCGTTCAACCGCGCGGCCGGAACGGACCCGCACCCGGACTTCCTCTTCCCGCAGATGGTCTCGCCGGAGATGAGCCCTGAGCACTGGGAGCCACGTTTCCTCGACTATCTCTACACCAGCTTCACCAACGTCATGGCGTTCTCGCCGACGGACACGATGCCGCTGTCGCGGTGGGCGAAGTCACTGATGGCGCTGCAGAGTGCCATTGCCCTGTCGACCACCGCGCTTGTCCTTGCGCGTGCGGTCAACATCCTGAAATGAGACCCCTTCTGGCCAGAGCATACCTGTTCACCATCGCGAGGTGGCGCCAGCCATGAAGTCGCCGAAGAGCTCCTCCTCGTCGATGACTTGACCCCGGGTTGCGAACCACGCGCACATGTTGTGACAGTCGCGTTGCAGGAACTCGGGCCCTCGCGGGTTCGGCGATGATGTCGACGATCTGAGGCCAGTCGATGATCACGAGACGATCGTCGCGCAGCAACGTGTTGTACGGCGACAGATCACCGTGAGCCCAGCCGCATTGAGCCAGCGCGCTCATGGTGGTGCGGAACTGTTCGAAGAGGTCGGCCAGCAGTGCCGGCTCCGGCCTAGTCTGGGCCAGCCTCGGCGCGGCCGATCCGGACTCTGCCTGCTCCCCGATGAACTCCATGAGCACCTCTGTGCCGTCGATCTGGACGGGGTAGGGGATCGGTAGCCCGAGACTCCACAGCTCGCCCAGTGCGTTGAACTCCGCAGCGGCCCACTGGTTGGCGATCATCCGCTTGCCGAACTCGGTCCGTCGGGCCATGGCGCGCGTCTCGCGGCTGCGCCGGACCCGCCGGCCCTCAAGATACCCCGCGTCCCGGTGGAACATCCGGTGCTCGCAGTCGCGGAATCGTTTTCGGCCATCCGCACATCGGTGTCACTGCCGGGAACCCCAGTGGCGGACGACGTGGACGTCGGCCTCCTTGCCGGACTTCAGGATGCCCAAGTCCTGGTCAACGGCGCCGAGATCCGTGATGACCCAGTCGGGTCGGGGGCTGGGACCATGCCGGGCACCATCCCAGCTGGACCATCGTTCGCCTTCGGGCGGCGCGTTCGCGGTGGTGTCGACCCCAGACAAGGCGTCGCGCGCGTCATTGGCAAGAGCCGGGAGCTCCAGGGGTGCAAGACGAGCGGTGGGCTCCGGGGACGTCAGAGCGGTCGGTGAGTCGCCAAAACCGTCATTCGTGCCAAAACGCTTCGTGCCAAGGTCATTGTGCGGCAAGGGAGATCTCCAAAAAGGGGGAGTGAGTGGGCGCAGGCAACACTCAGCGCAGTCGTTGACATCTGTGCGCCCTCCTTGGAATCGGGTGCGCCCCGTCGGCGCGCATTCTGTTGTAAGAAGATTCACACAGTGGGTCTGTGGCGGCAACCAGATATCGGTGTGCGGGAGACTCAGGCATACTCGCTGGTAGTTTCCGGATACCACACGTGAGGGCGGCATACCGCGATGGCACGACTGCAGCACACCGAAGGCCTGACCGACGAGCAGAGTGAACTCCTCAAACTGGTGCGCCAGTTCGTCGATGAGCAGATCATTCCGGTCGCCATGGAGCTTGAGCGCAAGGACGAGTACCCGACTCAGATCGTCGAAGGCATGAAGGAGATGGGGATCTTCGGCCTGATGATCCCCGAGGAGTATGGCGGCCTGGGTGAGTCGCTGCTGACCTACGCACTGTGCGTGGAGGAGATCGCACGTGGCTGGATGAGCGTCAGCGGCATCATCAACACGCACTTCATCGTTGCCTACCTGCTGCTGCAACACGGCACAGAGGAGCAGAAGCAGAAGTACCTTCCCCGAATGGCCACAGGTGAGGTCCGCGGCGCGTTCTCGATGTCCGAGCCGGCGTGCGGCTCAGACGTGGCGGCGATCAAGACCAAGGCGACGCCCAGCGGTGATGGGCAGTGGACGATCAACGGTCAGAAGATGTGGCTGACCAATGGTGGAAGCTCGAATCTCGTTGCCGTATTGGTGAAGACGGACACCGGCGCCACATCGGTCTACAAGAACATGACGACCTTCCTGGTCGAGAAGGAGCCCGGTTTCGGGCAGGTCGAACCCGGACTCTTGGTGCCCGGCAAGATCGAGAAGATGGGCTATAAGGGCGTCGACACGACCGAGCTCATTCTTGACGGCTATGTCACGACGACGGATCAGATTCTTGGCGGTGAGCCGGGCCAGGGTTTCTACCAGATGATGGATGGTGTCGAGGTGGGCCGGGTCAACGTCGCCGCGCGTGCCTGTGGTGTCGCGCTGCGGGCGTTCGAGCTCGGGATCGCCTACGCCCAGCAGCGTGAGACCTTCGGCAAGAAGATCGCCGAACATCAGGCGGTGTTGTTCCGCCTGGCGGAGATGGCCACCAAGATCGAGGCAGGTCACCAGATGATGGTTCGGGCGGCGCGACTGAAGGACTCTGGTGAGCGCAACGATCTCGAAGCCGGTATGGCGAAGTACCTGGCCTCCGAGTACTGCGCCCAGGTGGTCGAGGATTCGTTCCGCATCCACGGCGGCTACGGCTACTCCAAGGAGTACGAGATCGAACGGCTTTATCGTGAGGCGCCGATGTTGCTCATTGGCGAGGGCACGGCGGACATACAGAAGATGATCATCGGTCGGCGGCTGCTACAGGACTATGCCCTGCGTGGCTGAGTCCCACTCGCCGCGTATCCTTTCGGAGCCGAAATGCGCGAGAATGTCCTTATGAGCTCCCAATCGAACATGTCAAGGCGGTCGCGGATTCCGATCGGTGGCCTCATCTTGGAGTACCCGATGTCCCTGGGGACCTATGACAAGTACGACGACGCCCAGAAGGCGGTCGACTACCTGTCCGACAACGAGTTCGCCGTGGAGAACTGCATGATCGTCGGGACCGACCTCAGGCAGGTCGAGCGGGTGACCGGGCGGTTGACGCGTGGCCGGGTGGTCGGGGCCGGCGCGTTGTCGGGGATGTGGATGGGGCTGTTCGTCGGGCTCATCTTTGCGTTGTTCGACCCGAACAGCAGCACATGGGCGGTTCTTGCGACTGTGGCGTTCGGTGCGGCGTTCGGCGTCGTCTGGGCGCTGCTGGGGTATGCGGCGACCAAGGGCCGGCGGGACTTCACCTCGGTGAGCCAAGTGGTGGCAACGCGCTACGAGGTTCTCGTGGAGCACAAGCTCGCCGAGCAGGGTCGCGCGCTGTTGGCGAAGATGCCCGGTGCCCAGCCCCTCACGGCCTGACCGACCAGCGGTGCTGCAGGCACCGATCGCTGCTGGGTTCAGAGCTTGCCGGCAGCGTCGTTGAACAAGCTGCTCAGGTTGGTCGCAGAAGCGTGACCGGCGACAGTCATGACGATAAGAGCGACCATCGGCGCGTACTCGACGGCGGTGGCGCCCCGACGGATGAGAGAAGTGACCGCACGAAATGCCTGGAGACGGACTGACCAGACACGGACCTGCTGGGGGACTCAGGTTTTCTGGAGGCGGGCGATCCAGGCTTCGACGTCGGTCGAGGTGCGGGGCATGGCCGCGGAGAGGTTCTCGCAGCCGTTCTGGGTGATCAGGATGTCATCCTCGATGCGCACTCCGATGCCGCGCAGCTCTGTCGGCACCAGGAGGTCGTCGGCCTTGAAGTAGAGCCCGGGCTCGACGGTGAGGATCATGCCGGGCGTCAGTTTGGCGCCCATGTACTCCTCGCGAAGGGCCAGCGCGCAGTCGTGCACGTCCAGGCCTAGGTGGTGGCTGGTGCCGTGGACCATCCAGCGCCGGTGGAAATGCCCGTGCTCCTTGTCCAGAGTGGCCTCGACGTCGATCCCCTCGGGCAGCAGGCCCCACGCGTACAGGTGCTCGGCGATGACCCGGATCGCGGCATCGTGAATGTCGGAGAACTTAGCGCCCGGCCTGGCCGCGGCGATCCCGGCCTCCTGCGCGGCGTAGACGGCGTCGTAGACCCTTCGCTGCGCCCCGGTGAACCGGCCGTTGGCCGGGAGCGTGCGCGTGACGTCGGCGGTGAAGAGTGAGTCCACCTCGACGCCGGCATCCAGCAGCAGCAGGTCGCCGTTCGTGATGTCACCGGTGTTCTTTATCCAGTGCAGGGTGTTGGCGTGGTCCCCGGCAGCGCAGATCGAGTCATACCCGATGCCGTTGCCCTGGTGACGGGCGTGCAGAGCGAACACACCCTCGACCCATCGTTCGCCGCGGCCGCCCCTGAGCGCCTCAGGCAGGTCTGCGATCACGGCGTCGAAGCCGTTGGCTGTCGCCTTGACCGCCGCACGCATCTGCCCGATCTCCCACTCGTCCTTGACGAGTCGCAGCGTGGACAGGAAATGTGCGAGCTCGTCGTCGCTTTCGCGGCCAGCGTGCGACTCGCTGGCCTCATCGGTCTTGGTGACGCGTTCGCGGATGACGTCAACCTGCGCCGTCAGGTCCCGGTCGGCGTCGCGCACGATGCGGACCGTGGTTGAGCCGACGTCCTTGCCCAAGCTCTGGGTGAGCTCGTCGATGTGGCGCGCCGACAGGCCCAGCTCGTCCTCGATATCGGTCAGGCCCGGCCGGGCGCCGACCCAGAACTCGCCGTAACGGGAGTCCCCGAAGAACTCCTCCGTGTCGCGGCCGGCCAGTGGACGGAAGTACAGGATTGGCTCGTGCGAGCCGTCCTGGCGCGGCTCGAGCACCAGGACCGCATCGGGTTCGCGGTCGCTGCCCAAGCCGGTCAGGTGGGCGAACGCACTGTGCGGGCGGAAGACGTAGTCGCAGTCGTTGCTGCGCACCTTCAGGCCACCAGCCGGTATGACGAGCCGTTCACCAGCGAAGGCGGCCGAGACCGCGGCGCGGCGCAGCGCGGCATACGGCGCGGCCTGTGCCATGGCGGGTTTGTCCGTGGATCGGGGAGCCCAGTTTGCGGCGACGAACGCTCGGAACTCGTCGTTGCTGGGGCGGCCGCGGTGCTCTGCCTGGTGTTGTTCTTCACTCACCCCCACATGGTGCCACGGTGCAATCGCCGCGGCGCCACCGCTCTGCGACAGTGGTCACGTGTCACTGATCATCCCAACCCCACGTCCGCCGAGATCCTCCCGTCTGGCGGGCAGGTCGCTGCGCGAGCGGGCGGGGCACGCAGTGCGTGACAGCGGCTCACCCACTGACGTGCTGGCCCTGTGGCAGGGCGCTGACGGGGTTGACCAACGAACGGCCCGGGCCGTCATCGACCTTGCCATGCGCGTCGGCGAGACGTTGCTGTCCACCGGGGCCTCTGCTTCCGATGTGGTCGCGACGGTCTTGCGGCTCACCGATGCCTACGGCCTGCGCTCGGTCCATGTCGATGTGACGTTCACGTCGATCTCGGTGTCCTACCACCGAGGCCCGGACGCGGATCCGATGACTGTGATGCGCGGCATCAAAGTGCGTTCCACCGACCTGACCCGTCTGGAGCGCCTTCAGACCCTGGTGCGAGAGATCGCCGACGACAAGGTGGAGATCGACGAGGCCCAGATCCGTTTCCGCGCCCTGATCAGGGCGCCGCATCCCTATCGCCGCTGGGTGGTGACCGGTTCCCTGGCCACGGTGGCGGCTGCTGTGACAGCCCTCTTGGGCGGCACGTGGTTCATCATGGCGCTGAGCTTCTTGACGACGGCAGCGGTTGACCGGGCGCAGCGCTGGCTGGCTCACCGGGGGATTGCCGCCTTCTTCACCCAGGTTGTCGGTGGCGCGATCCCGACCGTGGTGGCGGTGGGTTTGCTTGCCGCGATCTCTGCCGGCGTGCCTGGTCTACAGGGGATCTCGCCTTCGCTGGTTGTTGCCTCAGGCATCGTGGTGCTACTTGCAGGGCTGTCCGTGGTCGGGGCAGCCCAGGACGCGATCGATGGCTACTACGTCACCGCGGGCGCGCGGGGCTTCGAGGTCCTGGTGCTGACCCTCGGCATCGTGGTGGGAATCGGTGTCATCCTGGCGATCTCCCAACGGGCCGGCGTCTCGATGCGGTTCACAGTCGCCGCGCAGCTGTCCACCCACACCGTGGTGCAGGTGCTCGCCGCCATGGTGGTGTCGGGGGCGTTCGCCGTGTCGGCGTACGCCGGTCCGCGCGCGGGTTTCTACTCGACGCTGACGGGGGGTCTGGGGTGGCTGGCCTACCTGGGCGCGATCCGTGTCGGCATGGGGCCCGCAGCCGCCAGCTCATCGGCCGCGCTCGTGGCCGGCTTCCTGGCACAACTGGTCGCCAGTCGCCTGCGGGTCCCCGCGCTTGCGTTGACCATGGCGGGCATTGTGCCGCTGCTGCCAGGACTGGCGGTCTACCAAGGGCTCTACGAGATCGTTCGGAGCGCGCCGGGTGTAGGGGTCTCGACCGGCTTCACGACATTGCTCGGTGCCGCCGGGATCGGAATGGGACTGGCCGCCGGCGTCAGCATGGGCACGTTCCTGGCCCGGCCGCTGCGCGTCGGACTTGGTCGTGGCGAGCGACGGGCCCTGCGACGTTCGGCGGGTGATGCTCGCGAGTAGGCCAGAGGTCAGGCCCGCTCGAGCAGAGCCGACGTGAGCAAACGCACGCAGCGCGCCCCTGCCCTCATTGCCGTTGTTCGGGCACGATGGCGGTTATGCAATTTGGACGCAGTTACGAAGAGTTCGAAATCGGCGCGGTCTACAAGCACTGGCCCGGAAAGACTGTCACCGAGTACGACGACCACCTGTTCTGCCTGCTGACGATGAACCACCATCCGCTGCACCTGGACTCGCACTACGCCCAGGAGAGCACGCAGTTCGGGCAGAACGTGGTGGTCGGGAACTACATCTACTCGCTGCTGCTGGGCATGAGCGTCTCTGACGTCTCCGGCAAGGCCATTGCCAATCTGGAGGTGGAGTCGCTGCGTCACGTGGCGCCGACCTTCCACGGGGACACCATCTATGGCGAGACCACCGTCTTGGACAAGTGGGAGTCCACGTCCAAGGATGACCGTGGCGTGGTCCATGTCGAGACCAAGGGCTACAAGCAGGACGGCACGCTGGTCTGCATCTTCAGGCGCAAGGTCATGGTCCCCAAGAACAGCTACCTTCAGGCCCGTGGTGGCGAGCACCCGGGCCGGCCGACCATGCTGGAGCCTCCAGCCAAGAGCTGAAACCCGTTTCGGTGCCTCCATCTGAGACCTGTTGCGGTGCCCTAACCTTGGGCCATGCGTATCGACCTCCACACACACTCCACGGCCAGTGACGGAACCCAGTCACCGGCCGAGGTCGTGGAGTCCGGCGCCGAGGCTGGTCTGGACGTTCTCGCCCTGACCGATCACGACACGACCTCGGGCTGGGACGAGGCTGTGGCGGCCGCGATGCATCACGGGATCGCCCTGGTTCGCGGGATCGAGATCTCGTGCCAGCACGAGGGCATCAGCATCCACCTGCTCGGCTATCTTCAGGATCGCGCGGCGCCGGGCTTGCTCGCTGAGCTGGACCGCTCCAGACAGAGCCGTCAGACCCGGGCGCAACGCATCGTCGAGCTGTTGTCCAAAGATGTTCCTTTGCACTGGGACGACGTCCTGGAGCACATCGAGCCGGGAGCCACCATCGGTCGCCCACACATCGCAGATGCGATGGTGGCCAAGGGGATCGTCGCCTCGCGTGAGCAAGCGTTCGCCACCTACCTGGGTGACGGGTCCGCGTACTACGTCTCGCACTATGCGCCGGATCCCGTCCGGGCGGTGGCCCTGGTGGGGCAGGCCGGTGGCGTTGCGGTCATGGCTCACCCCTTCGCGAGTATTCGCGGCCGGGTCGTGTCTGACGCGGTCATCGAGGCCATGGCGGCGGCCGGGATGGCCGGCCTGGAGGTGCACCATCGGGACCACTCTGGCGACCAGGTGCGTCACGGGCTGGATCTGGCCTCATCGCTGGACCTGTTCGTCACGGGTTCCTCGGACTACCACGGTGATGGCAAACCCAACCGGCTCGGTGAGAACACCACTGATCCCGCGGTGCTGGCGCAGATAGAGGATCTGGCGACGGGCGCATCGGTGCTGCGCCGGTGAGTTCCTACTTCGATGTGCAGCTCTTCCTCTCGGTGTTCGTGACGTTGCTGGTGATCATGAACCCACCCGGGGCCGTGCCCATCTTCCTGGGGCTGACGGCGTCGGTGACGCACAGACAGCGGGTGGTCGCGGCGCGGCGCGCCTCGCTGGTGGCGCTGGGGGTGATCGCGGCATTCGCCGTGTTCGGCCAGCAGATCCTGACCTACCTGCACATCAGCCTGCCGGCGCTGCAGGGTGCCGGGGGCTGCTGCTGCTCCTGGTGGCGCTGCAGCTGCTCGTCGGCCAGGAGTCGGGTGTCAATGCCGATGCTGGGGTCAATGTGGCGTTGGTGCCGCTGGGCACACCGATTCTCGCGGGCCCGGGCGCGATTGTGGCGACGATGTTGGCCGTGCGAGCGGCCAATGGCGTGGCGGGTTTCCTGGCAGTGGCCGTGGGGCTCGTCATCGCGCTGCTCATCGTGTGGCTGTTCCTGCGATTTGCCGGGCAGGTGCACCGGGTGCTTCGAGACAGCGGCACGATGCTGGTCACCCGGATAGCCGGTCTGCTGCTGTCGGCCATCGCCGTGCAGATGATCGCGAACAGCGTGCGCGCTTTTGTCACCACCGGAAGCTAGTCTGCCAGCGTG
>DAITND010000046.1:0-16139 GCA_036834825.1 Dermatophilaceae bacterium | reverse complement strand
CCTATGTGGACGGCGAGCCGCTGGGCGCGGTGCGCGTGGTACCGCTGTACCGGGACACAGACGGGAAACGGACAGGCCGGAACGGCCAAGATGCGTGTACTGCATGTGAGAAGTTCCTTTCAATACATGGGTTGGCTATTGCTCAGGGATGTGGTCGTGTTTCGAGCCCGCCGGGGACACATCGACGTTCACGCCCCAGAAAGGGGGTTTCCACTCTCGGACTCGCTGTGAGCCCGTACCCGAGATGACACTCGGGTCCTTGTCACAGCCCACGATGACAGTCACACCGAGGAAGCGACACCAGCGCCGTCACGGTCGAGCACAGCGACCACGCGAAAGATCTGGGTTGGTCGACCAGCGTTCGCGTAGCAGGTAGGCGACTGCCTTCGGCTCGCGCTCGCGCGTGAAGATGCCCTTTCGATTTCCGATCACCCGATTTGCGCCCTGCATGGTGGCGAAGTCGGCGAAGCTCCAGACATGTTCCCCGACGACATTCTCAACGCGGGCGAAGACGTCGAGGTATGTCGAAACGAGCTGTTGCTGGAATTCCTCACTCCACATCTGGGCCGGTAGCGAATGCAACCCCGCCAATGCGTCGGCTCCGAACTCGGTGATGACGATCGGCTTGTTGTGGCGGCTGGCCCACAGCCGAAGCTCGTCTTCAAGCCTGCGCTCGGCGGTGATGAGGTCGCCGGAGTCGACGTACCAACCGAAGTAACGATTGAGGAGAATGACGTCGAACAGGTCCGTGACCTGGTCGACGTCGGGGGTCGACAGGCCTACGTTTGCGAAGCCCACCGGTCGGGTGTCGTCCAGGTCCCGAACGAGTTGTGCGAGCGCGGTGAAGTACGGTCTTGAAGCGGGCTCGGTGGTGTCGGGCTCGTTCGCCACCGACCACATGACAACGCTGGGGTGGTTCTTGTCGCGGGCGATCAGCTCGCGTATCGCCGCAAGGTGAGTCTCCAGAGTGGTGTCATCGACTGCGCCCGGCCGAAACGTTCGCGTGTCTTCTACGTGGACCCGTTCCGAATTCAAGGCCAGATTCAGCCCGACCGCAGCTGTCTCGTCGATCACTAGAAAGCCGAGCCGGTCTGCGAGGTCGAGGACTTCCTCCGCGTACGGGTAGTGCGACGTGCGGAAGGAGTTGGCACCAATCCAGCGGAGCAGTGCGAAGTCCCGTGCCATTCGGACGTCGTCGTGCCCTTTTCCGCGCCACGCTGCGTCTTCGTGCATGCCGAACCCACGGAGATAGATCGGTTTGCCGTTGAGCAAGAGGCGTGCGCCGTCAACATGGATCGTGCGAATTCCCACGGGTATTGAGTAGACGTCGACGTCGGTGCCCGATTCATGCCGCACCTCGAGGGTGTAAAGGTACGGGTTCTCGGGCGACCAAAGTTCCGCGCCGTCCACAGTGAGGGACCCGATGGCGCCCGACGACGTACCAACAGACGCGCCGGTCGCGTCACGCAGGATCACGGTCGTCTGATCAGAGCGCGGATCGGATATGTCCAGGCCCGTGCCCGCGATCTCGGCCTCATAATGGACGACGCCGCAACCGGTCCCCAGGTCCGTGCGGACGACGATGTCGGCGATGTGGCGAGCGGGTGTCGACAGAAGCCACACTGACCGCGACAGCCCGGCGTAGTTGAAGAAGTCGTGGAAATAGCTCTGCTGCCGCCGGCCGTCGTCGCCGACGCTGACAATCCCCGGCGGGATGCTGTGCATGGTGAGCCGGTTGTCAACGCGTACGGTGATCCGAAGAGAATCCAGGCCACTCACGAGGGCCGAGATGTCAAATTCGAAGGGCGTATACCCGCCTTCGTGCGTGCCGACCCGAGTGTCGTTGACCCAGACTTCGGCCCGGTGCGTCGCCGCGTCGAAGCGCAGGACGGTTCTCCGGCCCGGTACAGCGGGGGGCGCGACTACCTGGGTCTGATACCAGACATCGCCCACGTGCTCCCGTTCGCCGCGATCGACGACTAGGTCGTTGTAGCTGGCGGGGACAGGCATTGGGCGCGCAGCCGGCAACTGATCGCGCCACCACTGTTCGGTCACGCCCCGCGACTGCGGGTCGAACGTGAAGTCCCAGAGTCCGTCTAGCCGGCGCGCGGTGCGCGAGGTAGTCCAGCGGGGGGCGAGCATGTCCGTCCTTTCGTAGATGTACGTGTGACTCGACGTCGACTAAGCACCGAGCGCAGCCGCAGTCGCCGGCGTCATCCTGTGGGGACGGCCCGGTTCCGGTCGATCAGGTCTCGGTAGGTCTGACCGCTCAACTTGAGGACTCGGCGCTGCGTGGCGTAGTCGACGTGGGCGAGGCCGAAGCGTGGCCGGTAGCCGTATGCCCACTCGAAGTTGTCGAGCAGGGTCCATGCGAAGTACCCCCGGACCGGCGCTCCTTGTGCGACGGCCTCGGCCACTGCGTCCACGTGGTCGAGCAGGTACGCGGTCCGTTCGTGATCGGCAACGTACCCGTTGGCGTCGGCTTCGTCCGTCCAGGCCGACCCGTTCTCAGTGACGTAGAGCGCCGGGGCGTCGTAGTCCTTGGTCAGCCGCAGGAGCATTTCCTCCAGCCCGGCCGGGTGGACCTCCCAGTCGAGCGCTGTCGTGGTGGCCCCCTCGACCGGCACCTGCCGGAAGCCGAGGGTCGCGACCGTAGGATCGGCGGCAATCTTCTGTCTGAAGTAGTAGTTCAACCCGAGGAAGTCCAACGGCGTGGCGATCGTCTCCATGTCGCCCTGCCTGACTGGCAGCTCGATCCCGTACAGCTCGACCATGTCCACCGGGTAACCGCGACCAACGAGCGGATCGAGCCACCATCGGTTGGTGTGGCCGTCGGCGCGCATCGCAGCCTCGATGTCCGTAGGCGTGTCGGTCGCCGGCTCGCACGGACTGAGGTTGTTGACGATACCGACCGACGGCGTCTTCGTCGCGACCGACCGCAGTGCCTGGACGGCGAGCCCGTGGGCGAGCAGCAGGTGGTGGGAGGCGTGCACCGCGCTGCGCAGGTCTCGCATTCCGGGCGCCATGCGGCCCTCCATGTGCCCGATCCAGGCGGAGCACAGCGGCTCGTTCAGGGTCACCCACTGGCTCACGCGGTCGCCGAGGCGTTCTGCGACGATCGTGGCGTACTCCGCAAACCGGTAGGAAGTCTCGCGCGAGGTCCATCCGCCCGTGTGCTGTAACGCGGACGGCAAGTCCCAGTGGTAGAGCGTCGTGAACGGCCGGATGCCGGCCTCCAGCAGGTCGTCGACCATCTGGTCGTAGTGGTCCAGGCCGGCCACGTTGGCCGGTCCACGACCGGTCGGCTGGATGCGAGGCCAGGCGATCGAGAACCGGTAGGACGTCACGCCGAGCTGGCGCAGCAGGTCGAGGTCTTCGGGCCAGCGGCGGTAGGAGTCGCAGGCGACCTCGCCGGTGTCGCCGCCCTCGACAGCTCCTGGTGTGCGACCGAAGTCGTCCCAGATCGAGGGCAGCCGACCGTCCGCGGAGGGTGAGCCTTCGGTCTGGAATGCCGACGTCGCGGCCCCCCACAGGAAGTCGGAGGGAAGGGCAGGGCGGTTGTTCATCGATGGTCTCCGGTCAGGTGGTCAAGGGAACGGGAAGGGGCCCAGCGGAGACCGACACGTCTCACTTGACCGATCCGGCGGTCAGGCCAGCGACCATGAAGCGCTGCATCAAGAGGAAACCGATGACGATCGGCACGCTCACGGTGAGCGAGGCTGCCATGATCTGATTCCAGTACACGTTGTTCTGGGTGGCGTATCCGCGCAGGCCGACGGCAAGCGTTCGCGTCGTGTCATCCGTCATTATGGACGCGAAGAGGACCTCGCCCCAGGCGGTCATGAAGGCGTAGATGGCGACTGCCACGATGCCCGGAATCGCAGCTGGCACCACGACGCGAAAGAGCGCGCCGAGCGGGCCGTTGCCGTCGACCAACGCCGCCTCGTCGAGTTCACGCGGGATCGAGTCGAGGTACCCGATGAGCATCCAGATGGCGAAGGGCAGGGTGAACGTCAAGAAGGTGAGGATCAGACCCAGGCGGCTGCCGTAGAGGTTGATCCCGGTCACGTTGCTGATGTTCACAAACATGACGAAGAGCGGTAGCAGGAAGAGGATGCCAGGGAACATCTGCGTTGACAGTACGACCACGGAGAACGTCTGCCGGCCGCGGAAACGGTACCGGCTGATCGAGTATGCAGCGAGGAGGGCAATCAACACTGACGCCAGCGACGAGGCCGCGGCGACCACGAGGCTGTTGACGAAGTAACGGGCAAGCGGAATCGTCGTCCACATATCGCGAAACGGCGCGAGCGTGAAATGTGACGGCCACCACGTGAAGGTACCTTGAACGTCCTGCAACGGTTTGACGGCCGAGCTCACCATGACATAGATGGGGACGAGCGTGAACACCAGGAGCACGAACAGTCCTACCCGCCGGGTCCATCGGAACCAATTCGGTTCATGCACTGTCGGTCCTCCTGTTCACGAAGAAGAGGTAGAACCCCGTCACGACCATCAGGAACAGAAGCAGCAGCACCGACATTGCCGACCCTGTGCCGAAGTTCCACGTGCCGAAAGAGTTCTGGTAGATGTGGATCGAGATCAAATCCGCCTGCACCGGCGTGGTGTCACCGAACAACGTGTACGGCGTTGTGAAGTCGTTGAAGGTCCACAGGAACAGCACCAGCACCAGGACGCGGTTGACGGGTGCCAGCAGGGGCAGCGTCACCCGACGGAGCTGCGCGAATACTCCGGCACCGTCGAGCATCGCTGCTTCGTACACGTCGGCCGGGATGCTCTGCATGCCGGCCGACATCATCAGAAATGCGAATGGCCAGGTGCGCCAGATAACCACCAGCGTGAGGGTGACAAAGCTGTTCCCCCCGATGAGCCAGAAGGGATTGCCCTGAGTCAGATGCAGCTGGTTGACCAACACGTGGTTGATGACACCGGTGTCGCGCTGCGCCATGAAGTTCCAGGTGATGACTGAGGCGAAGATTGGCAGGGCAAACGGCACGAGAAGCAGCGTGCGGACGATCCCTCTGCCGCGGAATGGTCGCTGCGTAAGAACGGCGGCTGCAAGACCGAGGGACCAGGAGATGGCCAGCACGATCACCGTGAAAGCAATCGTGACCACAAACGAGTGGAGCAGCGCCTTGCCCGCGGGCTGGTTGAAGTCCAGGGCGAGGCGGTAGTTGTCCAGATGAGCGAACGGGGCCTGCTGCCAGTTGCCGAGGTAGAGCTGTGTCATCTTGAAGAAGCTCATCATCACCCCGATGAGCATCGGGATGATGTGGATCAGCAGCTCCATCACGATCGCCGGTATCAGCAGCACATAGGGCAGCCACTGGCGGCGGGGCTTTCGGCGCCGGACGGAATTCACCGGTAACCGCCCATGCGGCGCCTTTGCCTGGACGGCGGCGACCATGTGTTCCTCTCCGGCGGCGTGGTGGGCATCGCAACTTCCCACCACGGCGCGCTTCTAGGACTGTCCTCGCGTCAGCTTGTGACCTGCTGTTGCGCTGCTGCCAGTGCACTTGCGATCTGAGCGCTGGTGACCGTCTTGCCTGTCGCAGCGTCCGCAAACAGGGTGGTCATCGCGGCACCGACCAGCTTCTCGAACTGGCTCTCACCGGGAACCTGGGGCAGTGGCGCCGCACTCTTGCTCAGCACGTCCTTGATCACCAGGACGTTGGGTGCCTGGAACGCGGGGTCGCTGTAGGCGTCGGTAACGGACGGCAGCGAACCATAGGTCTTGTTCAGCATCTGCTGCTCGGGCGTGCTCGTCATGAACTTCACGAACTGAATCGCTGCGTCCTTGTTCTTGGTGTTCTTGAAGATCCCGAGGTTGATGCCCGCCACCATGCTCGTCACGGCCTTTCCACCGGCAGGAAGCTGCGCTGGCAGTGGGACAGGTGCGACGCCGATGTCGTCAGGATTCATGCCCAGCTGCTTGAGCGAGGCCTGCGCCGCCTGCCAGAAGACCATTGAGGTCGTACCCGTCGCGAAGTCCTTCAGCGCTTCCGTGCCGTTTGAGTACTGGGCGTCGCTCGGGTTCACGATCTTGTCGGTCTGCATGAAGTCGATGTACTGCTTGATCGCCGCAACATTCTGCGGCGTGTTGAACGTCGCCTTGCCGGACGAGTCGAACCACGACCCACCCTGCTGCTGGCTCAACGTGAAGGCGCTGTGGATGTTCTCGGTCTTGCTTCCGGCCTCGAGCGACAACGCCCAATGCTTCGGCGTCGTGAGCTTCTTGGCGTCGACCGCGAACTCATCCCAGGTCTTCGGCGGGCTGGCGATGCCCGCAGCCTTGAACTGCTTCTTGTTGTAGTACAGCCCGTAGGCCATGCTGTAGATCGGGACGGCAGCGGGGGGTTGACCGGCGACGCCGGTGGCCGACATGCTGCCGGCGAGGAACCGCGACTTGCCGCCGATCGCGGTCAGCGTCGCATCGTCAAACGGGAGAAATGCTCCCGTCGCCTGGACCGACGACGACCAGGTGTTGCCGATGTTGACGACGTCAGGGCCCTTGCCCGAGGTGGTCGCCGCGAGCACCCGGTTCAGCAGATCCGCCCAAGGCACAACTTCGAGTTGGACCTTGATACCGGTCTGCTTGGTGAACTTGGCCAGTTCCGGTGTGAGCACCTGCTTGTCATTGTCCAGGCTGGTGCCCTGGTTGCTCGCCCAATAGGTCAGGGTTACGCCGGCGTTCGCCTTGTTCGAGGCTGTCCCGGAACTGGTACTGGTGCTGCCACCGCAGGCAGCCAGGGGAAGCACCATCAGCCCTGCAACGGCTGCAGTTGCAATCTTGTTTAGTCGCACGATCTGTCCTTTCCGTTCAAAAGCCGGGCGGGTGTACGTCAAAGAACGAACACGCAGGCGACGGCGCCGTGCAGTCCCGCACCTCCTCCAAACTTTCCTATAAGTCTTGTGATATGTCAAGAGTTGACATATCATCGTGCGGTCCGTGCCTGGACCGCGATCCTATGTTGAGGGCAGACGAGTCACGTTTGGATCGTTGACTTGTGTTCGTTCACGTCCCAAACTATGTTTGAAGCACGACCCGGTTGGAGCCGGTCGACCCACAGAGCGAGGTTAAGAATGACCAAGGCCAGGGCCAGGGCCAGGGCCAGGGTCGTCAGCGTCCGCGACCTACGCACGCGCAACCGCGCGCGAGCGTTGGCAGCGGTCTACCACAACGGACCGATGACCCGACAAGAGATCGGCGAGGCGATCGGTGTCAGCCCTGCCACCGTGAGCAACCTCGTGGGTGATCTGCTCAACCAAGGAGTGATCGTCGAGGCTGGTGCCGAAGATTCCAATGGTGGGCGCCCGCGCACGTTGCTACGCGTCAAGCCCGAATACCGGTTCGTCGTCGGCGTCGACGTCGGCGAGACCGCAATTCTTGTCGAGCTCTTCGATCTCGACATGCAGGTTCGCGCCTCGCATTCAACCACCCCGAACGCGGGGCGGCTCGATCCCGAGAAGACGGCCGAGTATGTGCTGGACGGGGTCGATCGCGTCGTTACCTACTCCGGGTGCGCTCCGGAAGAAATTCTCGGAGTCGGAGTTGGCGTACCCGGACTGGTCGAGCACGGCAACGACCCAGCCGTGTACGGCGACGATGCGGTCGTGCACGCACAGACCATCGGGTGGGACGGAGTGCCCTTCGGAAAGTTGCTGCGAAGCGGTACCTCGTTGCCGCTGTTTGTCGAGAACGGTGCGAAGACCTTCGGCCAAGCAGAGAAGTGGTTTGGTGCCGCAAGGGACGCTGAGAATGCGATCATCGTGCTGCTCGGCACGGGCACGGGCGTCAGTATCTTTACAGAAGGGGAGTTGTACCGCGGCGCGTCGAGTAGCGCGGGCGAGTGGGGACACACCACGGTGATGGTCGACGGGCAGACGTGTCGTTGCGGTGCCAAAGGGTGTCTGGAGGCATACGTTGGCGGCCGGGCGATCGTGGCTCGCTACGACGAATTGCGCCAGCGAAAACCTGCGGGCGAGGAGACCGACCTCGTTGCTCGTCTGATCGCCATCGCTGAGGCGCCCAGCGGTGACCAGTCCGCTGCCACGGTCCTGCAGGAGACGGCAACGTATCTCGGCGTAGGCATTGCCAACCTCATCAACTTGTTCAACCCCGAGCGAATCGTCATCGGAGGCTGGGTCGACCAGATTCTCGAAGCAAAGCTCTTGCCAGCGATTCGCGAGGTCGCGTCTCGACAGGCATTGCGGATGCCTTTCCGCGCCGTCTCGATCGTCCCAGCTCAACTCGGGCGCGACGCGGTGGCTCTGGGTGCGGCTACTCTTCCAGTTGATGACTTCTTGGCGTCCGGCGCCGTTTCGCCGACGCGAAAAACGACAAGAGGCACCATCCGGCCCGCCGTCACCGTGCGTCATCGCATCTGAGCCTGGGCAGTCTGGTGTTCGGCGTGCTGCTGGTGCGCGGCCTGAACTGCGGTGGGCCAGACGGGTACTCGGCATCACCGCGAAACCCTGCGCTCGGCCACGCGTCGGACCGGTGGCGGGACGCTGGACAACAACCCGTCACCCGCCAGCGAGGAGCTCGACCTTGGCCAGGAAGAGTTCGTCCCCTGGCAGCTCGGCACGGAGACCTGACGCGGTTTCGGTCAGCGACAACATACGGCAGCCAACTGCCGTGTTATGGAAAGCGACACGATGACAGGCATGCTCAGCCAGCCAACCTCGCTCGCGCTGCACCCCGACCGGCTCCTGCCCGCGGACCCCGCCGTCCGCGACATCGCCCGTCGGCTGTACGCCGCGGTGTGGGATCTCCCGATCATTTCTCCCCACGGCCACGTGAACCCGCGAATCCTCCTGGAGAACGTGCCGTTCCGCGATCCAGCGGAGTTGTTCGCGACCCCGGACCACTACGTGACCCGGCTCCTGCACGCCTCGGGTGTGCCTTTGGACGCGCTTGGCGTCGGGCAGGGCCCGTTGTCGGAGGCCGCGGCGCGCGCGGCCTGGCGGTTGCTCTGCACACACTGGGATCTCTACCGCGGCACGCCGGTGCGGTACTGGTTGGAGTCCGAGCTCGTCGAGATCTTCGGCGTCACGGTGCGGCCATCGGCCGCGACGGCCGACGCCATCTACGACCACCTCGCCGAGCGGTTGAGCCAGGACGCCTACAAGCCCCGGGCGCTGTTCGACCGCTTCAAGATCTCAGTGCTCGCCACCACCGACGACCCGTGCGACGACCTGGCGGTGCACGCCGCGCTGGTGGCTGACCCGACATGGTCCGGACGCGTCATACCCACCTTCCGTCCCGATCGCTACCTCGAGGCGTCCGAGGCTGGTTGGCCCACCGCTGTGGCGCGGTTGGGCGAGGTGTCCGGGGAGGACACGAGCAGCTATGCCGGCTGGGTCAGGGCCATGGAAGAACGACGCCAGTACTTCATCTCCCACGGCGCCAGGTCCGCGGACCACGCGCACACCGACTGCGGGACCGAGCCGCTCGAGACCTCCGAGGCGGAACGGATCTACCGGACGACCCTGGCCCGCACCGCGACGCTCACTGAGGCCATCGCGCTTCGTCGACACATGCTGCTGGAGATGGCGCGGATGTCGACCGAGGACGGCCTGACCATGACGCTCCACCCGGGCGCGCGACGCGGTCACCACCGACCGACCACCGCGAGGTTTGGACCGTACACCGGCCATGACATCCCGCTGCGCGGTGACTTCACCGACCCGCTGCGGCCCCTTCTCGAGCGGTATGGAACGCACCCGAACCTGAAGCTGGTGCTTTTCACTCTCGACGAGACCGTGTTCTCGCGTGAGCTTGCGCCGCTGGCCGGCTTCTACCCGTCGGTGTACGTCGGGCAGCCCTGGTGGTTCCTGGACGCTCCCGACGCGATCCGACGGTGGCGATCGGCGATCACCGAGACGGTTGGTTTTACGCGCACGTCAGGCTTCATCGACGACACCCGCGCGTTCTGCACCATCCCGGTGAGGCACGACATGTCCCGCCGACTCGACAGCGGCCATCTCGCCAATCTCGTGGCCGAGCACCGTCTCGACGAAGGCGAGGCCTTGGAAACGGCGGTCGACCTCGTGAGTGGTCGCCCCAAGGAGGTTTTCAAGCTATGAAAGAGCTCCGTAGGTCCGCGGGTGGACCCCCCGTCCGCCTCGTTCACCTCGGACTGGGCAACTTCTTCCGGGCTCACCAGGCGTGGTACACCACGAACGCCTCGGACGCGGCTGAGTGGGGTATCGCAGCCTTCACCGGTCGCTCGACAGAGCGCTCGCACGCGCGGGCGGCGGCGCTCAGATTGCAGGATGGGCTGTACACGCTGATCACCCGCGCCGCTGACGGGGACCGCTTCGAGGTCGTCTGCAGCCTCGCCCGGATCCACGTCGCGGACGAGCACGCGGCTTGGCTCGCCTATCTTGCGGACCCGCAGGTCCAGGTGGTCACCACCACGGTCACCGAGGCCGGGTACCTGCGCGGCGCGGGCGGCGGCCTCGACGTCGACCGACCCGAGGTCACGACCGACATCGACGCCCTGCGCGCCGACTGGACGGCCCCTGTCAGCACTGTTCCCGCCAAGCTGGTCGCCGGCTTTGCGGCGCGTCGGCTGGCCGCCGCCGGCCCCCTCACCGTGGTTCCCTGCGACAACCTCCCCGGAAACGGCGCAGCGGTAGCCCAGGTGATTTCTGATCTTGCTGAGTCGGTCGACCCGGAGCTGCTCCCTTGGATCCGGGACAACGTGTCCTACGTCACCACCATGGTGGACCGGATCACCCCTGAACCCACCCCGCAGGACATCGCTGGCGCCGAGGCCGCGACCGGCGTCCATGACCGCGCGGCCGTCGTCACCGAACCGTTCAGCGAATGGGTGATCGGCGGAGAGTTCGCGGTCGGCCGCCCGCGCTGGGAGGGCGCCGGTGCGATCTTCACCACCGATGTCGCACCTGAGAAGTTGTGGCATTGCGCACATCCGACTTCCGGCTGCGTGCCCCTTCCAGGCGCTCGGCCGTCGCAGGATCGGCCATTGTCAGTGGCTGAGCTACCGGGCGCTCAAGGAGTCCGTGTCATTCGGCACCGGCGTTCCTCGACGAGACGCTGGAGCGCGGCATTGCCTCCCGCTCAACAGACTGTAAGGGTTTTGGTCTGATTGTCGTATTGCTAAAGAACTGTCCAATTCTCTTGAATCGCCTCTTTCTCATCACAGTTCGATAACGCGACCCTGTGCGGCTGCGGACGAGCGCGATAATGTAGCGATACGGCCATGGGCCATAGGGGTCGCGTCATCAACGGAAGGAAAATCGATGGAAACCGCACGCAAGTCCGTTGCGCTAACGGGGGCGCTGCTCTCGTTGGGACTGGTGGTCGCAGTCTCAGGGTGTAGCTCGTCTACCACGTCCTCCCCGACAGCGTCCGCGACCCCCAAGACGTCGGCTGCCGTACCTCAGATCAGCGCGACTGAGTTCACATCTGACTTCGCGCTCATGAAGCAGCTGACCGGACTGGCCTCACAGGGCAAGGGCATGGTCGGAGTACTCCTGCCCGACACGACCACGTCGACCCGGTACGTCCAGTACGACGCTCCATACCTGAAGCAGGCCTTCGCGGCCGCGGGGCTCTCCTCCAGCAACTTCAAGATCGACAACGCCAGCGGCAGCGCGTCTACCATGCAGACGCAGGCCGAGGCGGACATCAGCGCCGGCGCCTCGGTCCTGCTGGTCGACCCGCTCGACCCAGGCAGCGGTGCCGCGATCGAGTCGAAGGCCAAGGCGGCGGGTGTGAAGGTGATCGACTACGACCGTCTGGTCACCGGTGGACCTGCCGACCGCTACTACGTCAGCTTCGACAACGTCAAGGTCGGCAAGCTGATCGGCGACGGGTTCGTGGCGTGCACCACGGCCTGGAAAGTGACCAAGCCGAACATCCTGGTCATGAACGGCGACCCCTCGGACAACAACGCGAAGCTCTTCGCGAACGGATACCACAGTGTCGTCGACCCGAAGTTCACTGCCGGCACCTATGTGAAGGTCGGCGAGCCGGCCGGCACGTGGATCCCGTCGGTTGCCGCAACAACGTTCGAGCAGCAGTACACCGCTCACCCGAACATCAACGCGGTCCTCACGCCGAACGACGACAGCGCGAACGCCGTCATCTCGGTTCTCAAGAAGAACAACATCCCGGCTAAGAAGTTCCCGACCACCGGTCAGGACGCCTCGCCCCCGGGTCTGCAGAACGTCCTGACGGGCTACCAGTGCGGCACCGTCTACAAGCCGATCTACCTCGAGGCGCAGGCGGCCGCAGCGCTGGCCCTGTACCTGCGGGCGGGTCAGACGCCGCCGGCGACACTGGCCAACGCGACGACCATGGACTCGGTGCTCAAACAGGCCATAAAGTCCGTCTACACGACGCCGCTCTGGGTCACCCCGGCCAACATGGCCGCGACAGTCGTCAAGGACGGTGCGGTCAAGGTGTCCGCCCTATGTGCGGGCGCGATCGCGAGCGCGTGCACGGCAGCAGGGATCAAGTAGTCACCCTCGGGACGTGGTTGGGTCGCGGCTGGCGACTCAACCACGTATCCTGCTCACCGAACACCCGAGGAGGCCACGGACACCATGACCACAGCCACAGAGGGCACCGCCCCGACCAGTCCGCCGGGCGGCGAGGAACTTCCGCTCCTGCGCCTGCGAGGCGTCAGCAAGCACTTCGGTCCAGTGCAAGCGCTCACGGAGGTTGACCTCGACATCCCGGCCGGCCAAGTCACCGCGTTGGCAGGCGACAACGGTGCTGGCAAGTCGGTCCTGATCAAGTGCATCTCAGGCATCCATCCCCCCGACGGCGGGCAGATGTCGTGGGCCGGCGAACCGATGCATGTCCATACCCCGGGTGAAGCCGCCGCTCTCGGGATCGAGACCGTCTACCAAGACCTCGCGCTCTGCGACAACCTCGACATCGTGCAGAACATGTTCCTCGGTCGCGAACGGATGCATCGCAGGCAGTTGGACGAGGAATCGATGGAGAACGCGGCACGGGAAACGCTCACCAGCCTCGCTGTCACGTCGGTCCGGTCGGTCCGGCAAGCGGTGGCATCCCTCTCGGGTGGACAGCGCCAGTCTGTCGCCATCGCCAAGGCGGTCTTGTGGAACTCCAAGCTCGTGATCATGGACGAGCCCACCGCTGCGCTGGGGGTCGCCCAGACAGCCATGGTCCTGGCCCTGGTGCGAAGACTCGCCGATCGAGGTCACGCGGTGCTGATCGTCTCGCACAACATGAACGACGTGTTCGAGGTTGCGGACCGGATCGCAGTGCTGCGACTGGGCCGGATGGTCGCCGAGCGACCCGCCGTCGAGATGGACCGGCAGATCGTGGTGGACCTCATGACAACGGGTGTGTCGACCCGGGCCGCACAACCACGACCGAGTGCGGAGTAGACGATGTCGAACCTCAAGGAAGAAACCCCGACGCCCGACGCTGAACACCCAGGAGTCGTTGACCCCTCGACCGGCACGGTGGAGACGGCGGACTCCGCAGGTGCCTACCTTCGCGCATCCTTCGTGCGCATCAGGGGCGGCGAGACCGGAATCCTACCGGTGGTCGCTGGCCTGCTGCTCGTCTCGGTCCTGTTCCAGTCGCTCAACAACCACTTCCTGACCGCCGGCAACCTCGTCAACCTCCTGGTGCAGGCCGCCGTCTTCAGCCTGCTCGCGATGGGCGAGGTGTTCGCACTCCTCCTCGGCGAGATCGACCTGTCGAGCGGATTCGTGGCCGGCCTCGCCGCGGTAGTCATGGCCGAGCTCGTCAGGCCCACGGTCGGCTGGCCCTGGTGGGCCGCGATCGCCGCGGCGCTCATCGTGTGCGCGTTGATCGGGATCCTGCAAGGGTCCCTGATCACTCGCATCGGGCTGCCGTCGTTCGTCGTGACGCTGGCCGGCCTGCTGTTCTGGGAAGGGGTGATGCTCTACATCCTCGGCGACGGCGGGTCGATCCTGATCCAGGACAACACGATCAACGACATCGGCAGCGGGACCCTGACGAAGATCGGCGGCTGGGTCGTGATGCTGGCGGCCGTCGGAGTTTTTGCGATGCTGACCTGGCGCCGCGACACGCGTCGCCGTGACGCCGGTCTGACGGCACCTCCGCCTTCGCTGACCGTGGCGAAGATGCTCGCCACGCTCGCCGCGGGCGTGCTGCTCGTCCTGCTGTGCAACGCCGATCGCGGCGTCTTGGTCCCGGTCTACGGAATGCCCTGGGTCGTCCTTCTGGTCTTCGGCGTAGTCGCGCTGTGGACGTTCGTGCTCGGCCGGTTGAAGTTCGGACGCTACGTGTACGCGATCGGTGGCAACGCTGAGGCCGCCCGGCGGGCCGGAATCAACCTGCGAATGATCCGGACGACGGCCTTCATGCTCTGCTCGTTCACAGCCGGGATCGCCGGCGTCGTCTACGCGTCACGGCTGCGCTCCATCTCCACCGCACTGGACGGCGGCACCCTGGTCCTGTACTCGGTCGCAGCAGCCGTCATCGGCGGCACAAGCCTGTTCGGTGGCCGAGGGAAGGCCATGCACGGCGTCATCGGCGGCGTCGTGATCGCCGCGATCGACAACGGCATGGGCCTGCTGGGCTTCAGCGCCGCCGCGAAGTACATCGTCACGGCGCTGGTGCTGCTGATTGCCGTCACGATCGACGCCGTTGCCCGACGCAATCGCCCGGAGGGCACCTAGCCAGGGGCGGACCACTCCAACCCGCGGGTGCAACGCGGCCACCCGGGTCGATCGAAACTGGGTCAACGCTCTGTCCGCCTCGGTCGTATGAAGTCACACCGCCTGCCCGTCTGCGTGCAAAGGTGGCACCGCCGAGCGGGCCGACAGATCCCCCCTGAGAACAGATCCCACCTGAGAACGCTGACAATGATGATGACGAGCCTCGACCAGCGCTTTGAACACCTCACCATGGGCGCAGTGCAATCCCCCGAAGCCTCGACGTCCGACCAGCACCTACCGCCACTTTATGACCGTTATATTCCGGGCCTTGACCAACGCGGTAGCGTGCCCAGAGCCGACAGGCAAAGGCAGCTTCCCCGGCTCCGGGCCACAGAAATGATCACCTCGCCATCATGAGGCGTCCCGGGCAACTCTCGATCACCGATCCCTCGCGGGACACCCGGAGGTCCCACCCCACATCGGCTGAACGCACTCTCATAGCCGCATACAGCGCGCGTTTGCGTTGCTGTTGGGGATCGGTCACCGGTCACCGATCCATGAAAGGTCGGCTTCCTTGGTCAGCGGACCAGCCATGTCCCAGTCGACGGAAGCCGACCAGTCGCCCTTGACACCCAAACCGCGTTGTACGGCGGGGCGCATCGTTGTGGGTCACGATCAGGCCTGGCTTGCAGGACTGACCTTCTCGCTAAACCGCATCGGCAGGAGGCACAAAGGCAGCGACAACCTGGTGCTAGCGGCGAAGCCAGTCGGCAACCTGAACAAGCGCCTCATTGGTGTGGGTCCATCTTGGCCAAGGACGGGCCAAGCCGACCGTCTCGCCGGGAAAGGGATGTTAACTTCCCCCGGCCTTGGTCATCCCTTCCCAGAGGACGAGGGACCTTCAAAACTGGCAGCGGCTAGCGGGAGTTTCCTGGCTATTTGATTAGAGCCGGCCCGGTTGATCTTGGCGCGGGCCGAAAACCGTTGGTGACATAGGTAAATGCGCGTGTCGGTGTTGGACTTGGCAGACCAGTAGGTGTATTACCCATATATGGTATCAATCGTGGGAAAGAGAGCGTGGGAACCAGACCTACTACTACCTGGTGGAGTCCGCTCGGGTGAACGGCAAACCCACGCATCGTCGCGCAGGAGTACCTGGGCAGCGCCCAGGACGTGATGGACCGCCTGTCCGGTGCCCCGGCTGGCCGCCCGGAACGCACCCAACACAAGGCGTTCGGCGGGCTCGCCGCGGTCTGGGGGATCCTGGACCGGCTCGGGGTAGCCGACGCGATCGACGAGGTGTGCGGCCCGCGGCGCTCCGACGCCGGCGCGTCGGTCGGGACCTACCTGGCCCTGGCCACCGCCAACCGGGTCGTCGCCCCGTGCAGCAAGCTCGGCTTCCAGCAGTGGTGGGCCACCACCGCCGGCCCCCGGTTCACCAAGGTCCCCGTCGCCGC
>DAITND010000045.1:8629-16573 GCA_036834825.1 Dermatophilaceae bacterium | reverse complement strand
TGGCTACGTGCATCGCACCCGGTGTCTTCGTCATACCAGCCAGCGTAATGGCGATACCCCGATAATGCGATGACGACACGCCGTAAGTACTGGCTACATTTCAGGAGCGCAAAACAACCAACGGTGCAGGTCAGGGTGCAAGTCGAGGCTCAGACAGCTCGTAACTTCGGGCTAGAAGGGTCCCAAGGTCATCGTCGCCGAGGAGGGAGTACCCCCCCCGGCCTGGATGCGACCCGCCTCACCCGCGGCGATCCCATCGAGCTCCTTCCGTAATTCGACCTTGGTGTCAGAACTTGCGGTCGGTGCCTGGGTAGGCATACGCCTCGGTTTCGGTGGCCTTGGCTGACAACCACACGCCGGTCCCGGGTCGCAGGGCCAGGTCGGCGACGGCGGCGGAGGACACGTCGACGAGCGCCGGCGGGGTCGCATCGACCTGGATACGAACGCGATCGGCAAGCAGTTCGAGGGAGGCCACGGTTCCCTGCCAGACGTTGCGGGGGCTGGCGTGGGTGGGTATCGCCGTATGGACGGTGATGGCCGATGGACGCAACCCGACCAGCACCCGGCGACTCGTCAGCGCGGCCCCCTGCGATGGCGCGAGGTCGTCGTCGCCCAGGGTGACGGTGAATACGCCGCCGTCGTCGAGGTGCACGCGGCGGGTGGCGGGGTCGAGCGTGCCGGTGTAGAGGTTCAGCCCGACGAGCCGTGCGACGTACTGGGTCGCCGGCTGGCGGGCGACCTGAGCTGGGGTGCCCTGTTGGACGACGCGGCCGTTCTCGATGACCAGGAGGCGATCGGCCATGATCATCGCCTCAAGGGGGTCGTGGGTAATGATCAGGACCGGCCCCGTGAACTGGTCGATGTGGCTGCGTAGCTGCGCGCGCACATCCAGACGGGTTTTGGCGTCCAGTGCGGACAGTGGTTCGTCCAGAAGCAGGAGTCTGGGTTCGGCGGCAAGAGCTCGAGCCAGGGCAACCTTTTGTGCCTGGCCCCCGGAGATCTCGTGGGGGCGCCGGGTAGCCAGGGCTGTCAGGTCGAGCCGTTGCAGCCACGTGTCAGCGGCCGCGCGGGCCTGCCGGCGGCCGGCTCCTTGGACGCGGGGGGCGTAAGCGACGTTGTCGCGAACGTTCAGGTGGGGAAACAGGCGGTAGTCCTGGAAGACCAGGCCTATCGGGCGGCGCTGCGCGGGTACGAACGTGTCAGTGTGGGCATCGTCCAGGGTCAGGTCGCCTAGGCGGATGGAGCCGCTGCTGAGAGCATCCAGCCCGGACAGCGCCCGCAGCAGTGTGGTCTTGCCGGCACCGTTGGGGCCCAGTACGCCCAGGACCTCGCCCGGAGCGGCGATCAGGTCGGCCTCAAGGTTGAAACTGCCGCGTTCGACGGTGCCCGACATGACCAGGGCGCCGGCGTGGTCGTCCGCCGACCTCTCGGGGTCGGTGCCCTCGTGGTGGCCACCAGAGAGAGGTGCGTCGCTGGGGCGCGGTCTCATGGGGTGGTTCCAGTGCTCAGCCATCGGTCGCGCAGGCCCGCCAGCACGGCGATGGACACAACGAGCAGAACCAGGGACAGGGCCACGGCCGCCTCGGGGTCGCTCTCCAGGGCGACGTAGACGGCCAACGGCATGGTCTGGGTGCGCCCGGGAAAGTTGCCTGCGAACGTGATCGTGGCGCCGAACTCCCCGAGCGCGCGAGCCCAGCACAGTACGGCCCCGGCGAGCAGGGACGGCGCGATCAGAGGGATCGTGACCGTTCGGAAGACGGTCAGGCGTGAGGCGCCGAGGGTGGCGGCTGCTTCCTCGTAGCCGCGGTCGGCAGCACGGAAGGCACCTTCGACAGTGATCACCAGGAATGGCATCGCGACGAACGTCTCGGCGATGATGACGCCGGCGGTGGTGAACGGCAACGTGACGCCGGTCCACTCGTCCAGGAGCCGACCCAGGATGCCTTGCCGGCCGAACGCCAGCAGCAGGGCAACCCCCCCGACCACCGGAGGTAGCACCAGCGGCAACGTCACCAGGGCGCGCAGCACTGAGATGCCGCGCGCCTGTGAGCGGGCCAAGACCCAGGCCAGGGGCACGCCGAACACCAGAGAAGCGGCCGTCGCGGCGCTTGCGCACACCAGCGACAGCCGCAACGCGTCGAGGACCTGGCTGTCCGCCAGGAGGTGCGGCAAGCCCCGCCAGGGTGCGCGGACCAAGAGGCCGGCTAGCGGCACGAGCAGGAATAGTGCCGCCAAGAGCGCCGGAATGCCGAGCGGCCATGGGATCGCGCCGCGGGCCTGAACGGCGCGGGCACCCTGTCGGGTCCGCTGTGCAGGCACCTGCCCGGCCGGTGGTGGGTCAGAGGATGTCATGCAAGCCCAGGTGTGTTGGGGTCAAGTCCGACGGCGGCGCCAGTCAGGGCTTGGCGAACCCGTCGGCGACCAGGACGCTGGTGCCCTCGGCGGACAGGACATAGTCGGTGAACGCCTGGGCGGTGGCCCTGTTCGGCGCCTTGGTCAAGGTGGCGATGGGGTACTTGGTCGAAGCGTTGACGTCGGCGGGGATCTCGATGCCCTTGACCTTGGCGCCAGCGGCCCGCACATCGGTGAGGTAGACGATCCCGGCGTCGACCTCACCGAGACTGACCTTGGTCAGGACGGCCTTGACGTCAATTTCCTGAGTCACGGGAGTCACGGTGAGCTTGGCATTGGTGAAAACCTTGGCGGCCGTTGCACCGCACGGTACGACGGGCTGACACAGGGCCACCTTCACCCCGGCCTTGGCCAGATCGGACAGCGCCGTGATGGCGGTCGGGTTCTTGGCTGGGACAGCGATCTCCATGACATTGCTGGCGAAGTTCGTCGGGGAGGTCGCATCTGCGGCTTTGACGACCTGGTTCATGTTCTTGGTGCTGGCCGAGGCAAACACGTCGGCGGGCGCGCCCTGGGTGATCTGGGCGGCGAGGCCGGAGCTGGGGCCGAAGTTGAAGACGATCTTGACGCCGGGGTGTGCGATCTCGAACTGGTGACCGAGCTTGGTGAACGCCTCCTTCAGGGAGGCAGCGGCGAACACGTTGACCGTTCCTGAGACAGGAGCCGGGCTCGACCCGGACGCCGGAGAGTGCGTGGACGATCCGTCGGCGACGCTCGACGAAGCGCACCCGCCCAACAGGAGCCCGGCCGCGATCACGGCAGTGAGGGTGGCGGTGATTCGACGCATCGGTTGCTCCAAGAGTCGGGTCGAGGGGGGTGTTGGCTCCTTGGCCGGAGCCGGTTTGCGCGGCTAAGGATGGACGGGTATCTCGATCACCACGTTGGTGGATTTCACCGCTGCGACTGCCAGGACGCCGGGTTCGAGCCGCAGGTCGTCGGCTGCTTCACGGCTCATCAGCGACACGATGCGGTGCGGGCCTGCCTGGATCTCGACCTGGGCCATGACAGTGTCACGGACGACCCGGGTGACCAGACCGACGAACCTGTTGCGGGCCGACTCGGAGACCACGGGGGCCGGTTCGGGTCGCTCAGTGGACGCGGCGAGCTCCTCGGCAAACCGGGCCAGGACTGCACCTTCGATGACCTTTCGGCCGGCATGGTCGGTAGCGGTGGCTAGGCGACCGCTGTCGGCCCACCGGCGCAGGGTGTCGTCGCTGACGCCCATCAG
Organism: Dermatophilaceae bacterium; assembly: GCA_036834825.1. Classification (GTDB taxonomy): domain Bacteria; phylum Actinomycetota; class Actinomycetes; order Actinomycetales; family Dermatophilaceae; genus UBA4719. The sequence continues at coordinate 12,933 of DAITND010000045.1, read as the reverse complement.
GTCGGCTGCTTCACGGATACGGAAGATGGACACAGCCGGAACTCTAGCCGCACTTGCGACTCGGATGCACCTATTGGTCGATATTCACGGGAGAACAAGGCACCCACATCAGCGATTGCGGTGATGGTTGGCTACCTGTGTTGCGAACTTGACACGACGGCGGGGGAGTTAGTCCCAATCGGCAAGTGATCGGGTCGAGGCTGACGCCTGGAGGCGATGCATCTGGTCAGGTGTCCGTCCCTGGTCGTCTATCACGGTGAGGCGGACCGGGCCGAGACCAAAGTAGCGTTGCCCTTCGATCCAGTGGTCGGGTTGCTCGACCCGTCGGCCCCACTCCAGCAGCCAGCCGGCAGAGTGGGACGAGCCACGCAGCTCGGGGATGGCCACATCCTTGGTCCCGGCCGGGTGTCCCAATCAGGGGCCGGTGACCATTGTGGGAGTGCGCCCGATCACCGCTGCATGCACTGGAGGGCGAGGTGGTAGGCCGGCGCCTCGATGCCACTGGGTCGGTGACCATGGGCGTGAGATCATGAGGGTTTCGATCTGGGTTATGACATCCTTGACGCGGGAGAGTTGAGGTACTGATGGCTTGGTTGGTGATGATGGCGCACGAGATCTCGTTCGGCTGGTCCTGGGGCACTGTGAACGTATCGAGGCCGGCGGCCCGCCATGCGTGACATCTTGGAGGATGTGCTGCCCTGGTACCGCGAGGGCGGGCGTTTCGCTGTGGCTACGGTGGTCCGGACTTGGAGTTCGTCGCCGAGGCCGATCGGGGCGGCGATGGCCGTCTCTGAGACCGGCGAGGTCATCGGTAGCGTTTCCGGGGGGTGCGTTGAAGGGGCGGTCTATGAGGTTGCGCAGGAGGTGTTGGAGTCCGGCCAGCCGCAGATGGTCACCTACGGGGTCAGCGACAGCGACGCTTTTCAGGTTGGGCTGACCTGCGGCGGGACACTGGAGCTGTTCGTGCAGCCGGTGGACGCTGCCTCCTTCGAGCACTTGGAGGTGTTGGCCGAAGCTGTCCAGGCTCGTCAACCCGTCGCGCTCGCCACGGTGGTGGCCGGTGCCGACGGGTTGGGCGGGCGCCTGCTCGTCACCGCTGACCAGACGTACGGTTCGCTGGGTGGCGGGCGCCTTGACCAGGCGGTCACCGATGATGCCAGGGGGATGCTGGGCCTTGGCAGGACCGGGCTGCTTCACCTTGGCCGTGACGGCGAACGGCGGGTTGAGGAGTTGTCGGTGTTTGTGGAGTCTTACGCCCCACCACCGCGGATGATCGTTTTTGGGGCTATTGACTTCGCGGCGGCGATGGCGCGTATCGGTAAGTTCCTGGGCTTCCATGTAACGGTCTGTGATGCCCGGCCGGTTTTCGCCACCCGCAGACGCTTCCCGGACGTCGACGAGGTCGTTGTTGCGTGGCCGCATAAGTACCTTGAGCAGGTTGAGGTCGACGAGCGCACCGTTCTTTGTGTGCTTACCCACGATCCCAAGTTCGATGTGCCGCTGTTGGCTCTCGCGTTGGGCACGAAGGCTTGTTATGTCGGGGCGATGGGTAGCCGGCGGACCCACCTTGACCGGTTGCAGCGGTTGCGTGAGGTGGGGGTCAGTGAGCAGGATCTGGCCAGGATGTCCTCCCCGATCGGCTTGGACCTGGGCGCACGTACACCCGAGGAGACGGCGGTCTCGATCGCCGCCGAGATCATCGCCCGGATGTGGGGAGGCACCGGCCAGCCGTTGACGTCGATGAGCGCCCCTATCCACGGGGAACCACTGGCAAGCGTCCCGACGCCGTGACTACCTCGGACCAAAGCTGCGGACAGCTCGACAGGACCGCTGCATCGGCTCGGCCGTGAGCGGTGGCGGGTTGGCTGCCTTCGCGGCGCGGGACGGCAAGGCCGCGCGCTCGGGTCGGCGGACCCCTGAGACCTGGACCGTTGTCGACACCCCGGCTGGTCTGCCAGGGTCGTCATCGCGGGGGGAGGGTCACGTGGTGGGTGTTGGATCGTGGGGGTGGTGCAGAATCTCCGCGGGAAGTCAGATACCGTTTGCCGCAGCCCAGGACAGATCCAGGAGGTGATGATCGTGAGTATCCCGCCCCACATCGGCACGGGCCCGTTTTTGGACGGTGGTTCCCAGTCGGTGGTTGATACCCGGGACCGTCCGCTGCGGGATCTGCGGATCTCGGTCACGGATCGGTGTAACTTCCGCTGTGTGTATTGCATGCCGAAGGAGGTCTTCGGTAAGGACTTCGCGTTCATGGCCCGCGATGAGCTGCTGACTTTTGAGGAGATAACCCGGGTCGCCAGGATCGCTGTGGCACACGGGGTGCAGAAGATCCGTCTGACCGGTGGTGAGCCGTTGCTGCGCCATGGTCTTGAGGATCTGGTGGGTATGCTTGCCGCGCTCAGGACCCCTGATGGTCGCGATGTCGATATTGCGTTGACTACCAATGGTTCGGCGCTTGGCGCTAAGGCGCAGTCGTTGAAGGATGCTGGTCTGAAGCGGGTGAGTGTGTCCCTTGATTCGCTGGACGATGCGACGTTCAAGGCGATGAATGGGGTGAGTTTCCCGGTTGCGAAGGTTTTGCGGGGCATCGAGGTGGCTCATGAGGTGGGCCTGGGGCCGATCAAGGTCAACATGGTGGTCAAGCGTGCTCTCAATGACCAGGACATCGTGGCGATGGCGCGCCACTTCAAGGGTTCGCCGTACATCTTGCGTTTCATCGAGTTCATGGATGTCGGCAGCACCAACGGCTGGAAGATGGAACAGGTGGTGCCCTCGGCTGAGGTCATCGCCCGTATCGATGCGCAGCTGCCTCTGGAGGAGGTCGCACCGAACTACAGTGGCGAGACGAGTGCGCGGTGGCGTTACCGTGATGGTGGCGGCGAGGTCGGGGTGATCTCCAGTGTCACCAGGTCGTTCTGTCATTCCTGTACGCGGGTGCGGGTCTCTACCGAGGGCAAGCTGTTCACGTGCCTGTTTGCGACCCAAGGCCATGACCTGCGTGCCCTGATCCGTGGCGGTTGCTCGGACGAACAGCTCTCAACCGTCATGGCCGGTATCTGGGCGCAGCGCTCGGATCGTTACTCAGAGTTGCGTAGTTTCCAGACCGGCGAGCTTTCCGCGGCGGGGCGCAAGAAGATCGAGATGTCCTACATCGGCGGGTGAGCCGGTAGGAACATCAAGATCAGATACGCGAGGATCAGAGACTCGCTAGCGCCGAAGCCACACAGCGGCCGGCCAGCCAGCTCCAACCCGCTGCACTGAACGCAGTCCCGCTCCCACCCACACGCGGACACCACACCGCCAGACCAAAGCTGAGCACACGCAACTAGGCCAACAGGACGAGCATGTAGATCATGGTGGCGCTCATCGCCAGCTGAGATCCCAGGCTGAGGCCCGGCGCCAAGAGCAGCCCACCCGAGCGTTGGCGCACGTCCGGTCTTCTGTTCAACGGCCACGCGACGTGCGACGTAACGGCAGCCCTCAGCTGGCGGGCGTGTAGGGCGGCGACGAGGCCGAGGAGGCCTACGAACACCAGTGAGGTCACGGCCACCGACGATGTGGAGGTGACCATGTCGTGACTTACCGGGCCACCGACGGCCATACCGGGCATATTCATCCCACCCGAGGCCGTCGACAAGGGTGCCGAAGCGGGCCTACCCGCGACAACCAGCATAAAAAGCATCGCGGCGCACATGAGTACCTGCTGCACTGGCGCCATCATCGCCTTCGCGCCGCCTGAGACCAGCGCCATCACGGCGCGAAGGATGAACCATAGCGTGGGCACGCCCACCACGACGGCCCACGCCGTGGCGAGGTGGGCACCGAAGGTCATGACGAGCATCGCGGCCATCGCTGTACACATCAGCAGATGCGCCAGGTCGATGTCGTACCCGTTGGGCCGTCCGCGCTGACCAGCCGTTACCAGCCGGACGCCATGGTAGAGCGCGAAGATGACCATAACGCCCGCGAAGGGCCAGTTCAGCCATATGGGTCCCGACACGGGCCGCTCCTTCCAACAGCCGAAGGCCCTGCCCGATCGCGGTGTGCAAGGCATGTCGATGTGGTCGCCCGGAGGCCACCATGAGAGGCAGCATCGGTGACGGTGAACAGGATGTCAAACAGGCCCCTGAGCGAAAGGCTTGCCCGGCTCGAGTGACCTAAGGGTTCCCTTAGGTAAGGCTTGACACGCCAAACGATGGCCCTCTCATACTGAGCGCACCGCCATTCGCATTCTGAGCGCTCGACGCATTCTGAGCGCTCGACGCATTCTGAGCGCCCCCAGCAGCGAGACACAGAGCAGC